>DATLDY010000284.1:0-6446 GCA_035525655.1 Burkholderiales bacterium | reverse complement strand
CTCGCGCTCTGGGGAAAGCACGGCGTGATCGCGGCGCTGTTCAATTGCCTCGCCGACTGGCGCGAGGTGGCGGAGGACGTGCGCGGCAAGGCGCTCAACTGCGGGCACTTCATTCCGGAGGAGAAGCCGCGCGAGCTGCTGGTGGAGCTGCGCCGCTTCCTGGACGTGAGGCGGTGAGAGTGGCTACGGCGCGAGCAAAGGCAGGCTTAGCGTGAAGCGCGCGCCCTTGCCGGGCTCCGAGTCCGCGGTGAGGTCGCCGCCGTGCACGCGCGCGATCCTCTTGGCGAGGTAGAGCCCCAGGCCGAGCCCCCCGGGGCGGCCGGTGTAGAAGCGGTCGAAGAGATGGGCGATCTCCTCGGCGGGGATGCCCGGGCCCTCGTCGATCACCTCGACCACCGCCATGCGTGGATTGCCCTGCATGCGCTTGCGCACGAAGATATTGATCGCCCCGGTCACGGGCGACTTCTGGATGGCGTTGGCGATCAGGTTCTCGAGGCACTGGCGAAGGCGCGCCGCGTCGCCGGAGACCTGGATATCGTCGCCCTGCTGGACGGTGATCTTCAGCTCGTGCTGCGCAGACTCGAAGGCGCCGACGATCTCGTGCACCAGGCCCGCAAGCTCGATGCGCCGCGGGTTGATCTGGAACACGCCTTGATCGATGCGCGACACGTCGAGGATGTCCGTCACGAGCTCGCCCAGCCGGTCGATCGAGCGGCCGAGGAGATCGATGTCGCGCAGCTCGTCGTCGCGCCTGTCCTGCTCGGCGCGCATGCGCAGCACGCTGAGCCGCATATTGATCGGCGCGATGTAGTTGCGCAGGTCGTGGGCCAGCACGGTGATCAGCTCCTCGGCACCCGCGCGGCGGCCCTGCTCGGCAGCATTGCGCGCGATCTCGGTCGCGAGCTCGGCGCGGTGCGCGACCACGCCGATCCACGGCGCGACCGTCTCCATGAAGCTCGCGTCCTCTTCGGTGAAGAAATCGTGCGTTAGCGAAGCGAGCATGATCATCCCGCGCCGCTCGTTGCCGATGACCAGCGGTACGCCGAGCTTGGACTTTATCTTGAGCCCCTCCTTGATGCCCGGCAGCTCTCCCTCGTCCTCGTCGACGCGACCGTTGATGAACGTCTGCCCCGTCTTGAACACGTGGACCACGCGTCCGCCATTGGTGATCTGCAGCACGTCGAGGCCGAGCTGGCGCTGCAGCATGGAAAGGGGCTGCGTGCTGCTGCCCACCGCTACCAAACAATCGCGCCCGGCGTCGTATAGAAAGGAGTCCACCTTGTCGGCGCCGGATATCTGCGCGACCACGTCCGAGACGTGGGACAGCGTGGCCTTGAGATCCCCGCCGGGCAGCTGCAGCAGCTGCTCGAGCACCTCGAGCCGGCGCGGCGAAAGCATCGAATTGGCGCGGTCCACGACGCCGCGCGCCGCAAGGCGCGTGCCGGTGCGAAAGGCCTTTTCTTTCAGGCGCCTAAAATTTTGCTTGCAGCGTCGTGGAAAAACATATTCAATGAAAGTGTTAGAGCACGTTGCTAAGAAGGGTGATTAAAACCTCTGGAAACGCTCGGCAAGCCGGTCCTGGATTCAAGCCTCAGCAGCACCGGCGGCATCACCTCTGCTTCTCCCCAGACACAGCACCGCCCGGCTGCAGCGCGCAGGGCGTTCCGTCAGCTCCTCTCCGAAAGCAAGGTCCGCGGCATTCAGCGCCGCGGGGTGAACGTGCCGGGCCACTGCAAGGAGGTACTGAACTTTGTTAAAGCCCTATGATGTCGAGCCGTCCGTAGTCGATGAATCGCCGTCCTTCTCCCCCGCCGTGAACTCCCCGTCCCGCCAGCGAAAACCGAAAGTCAAAAAGCTCTTCGTGCTCGACACGAACGTGCTGATGCACGACCCGACGAGCCTGTTTCGCTTCGACGAGCACGATCTCTACCTGCCGATCGCGACGCTCGAGGAGCTCGACGCCCACAAGCGCGGCCTGTCGGATGTCTCGCGCAACGCGCGCCAGGCGAGCCGCTTCCTCGACGAAATCGTCTCCACCGCCGTGGAGGACATCAAGGCCGGGCTGGTCCTCAAGACCAAGGACGGGCAAAGCGCCAAGGGCCGATTGTTCCTGCAGACGGAGGCGATGAACGGCCAGCTGCCGAGCACGCTCGCTTCGGGCAAGACCGACAACCAGATCCTCGGGGTCGTTCGCTCGTTGCAGGAACGCGAGCCGCAGCGCCAGGTCGTGCTGGTGTCGAAAGACATCAACATGCGCATCAAGGCGCGCGCGCTCGGAATTGCCGCGGAGGACTACGCGAACGACAAGGTCCTGGAGGATGCCGACCTCCTCTATACCGGCGTGCGCCGCCTGCCGAAGGATTTCTGGGATACGCATGGCCGCGACGTCGAATCGTGGAAGAAGGATGGGCACACGTACTACCGCGTGCGCGGGCCGCTGGTATCGAAGCTGCACGTGAACGAGTTCGTTTTCGACGAGGCCGGCGACAAGCCGCTCTACGCGCTGGTGAAGGAAACCTCCGGCCGTATCGCGGTGATCGAGACGCTGCGCGACTACACGCACAGCAAGAACTCGGTGTGGGGCGTCACGGCCCGCAACCGCGAGCAGAACTTCGCGCTCAACCTGCTCATGAACCCGGCCGTCGACTTCATCACCCTCCTCGGGCAGGCGGGCACCGGCAAGACGCTGCTCGCCCTCGCCGCCGGCCTGACGCAGGTGCTCGACGAGAAGCGCTACTCCGAGATCATCATGACGCGCGTCACGGTGCCGATCGGCGAGGACATCGGCTTCCTGCCCGGCACCGAGGAGGAGAAGATGACGCCGTGGATGGGCGCGCTCGAGGACAACCTCGACGTGCTGAACGCCTCGGACGAGTCGGGCGGCGAGTGGGGGCGCGCCGCGACGCGCGACCTCGTGCGCTCGCGCATCAAGATCAAGTCGCTCAACTTCATGCGCGGGCGCACCTTCGTCAACAAGTGGCTGATCATCGACGAGGCGCAGAACCTCACGCCGAAGCAGATGAAGACGCTCGTGACGCGCGCCGGCCCCGGCACCAAGGTGGTGTGCCTCGGCAACGTCGCGCAAATCGACACGCCCTACCTCACGGAGGGCAGCTCCGGGCTCACCTACGTCGTCGACCGCATGAAGGACTGGCCGCACGCCGGGCACATCACGCTCTCGCGCGGCGAGCGCTCGCGCCTGGCGGACCACGCCGCCGAAGTGCTGTAAAGAATCGGGGTCAGAGCCGGCTCTGACCCCGGTTTCAGGAATAAGCAAGCTTGGGGCGTGTTTCGCCTAGTTCATCGGCCTTTTCTGCTAAATTCCGCCGCTCTCAGTGCTCCCAACTAAGGACGCCATGACGCATCTGCTCCGCGCTCTCTTCTTCGCTGCATTCCTTCTCCCACTCGCTGCCACGGCGCAGAAATTCGAGCCGCAGGTCGGCCAGGCGGGCAAGGACGTCATCTGGGTGCCGACACCCGACGAGGTCGTCGAGCGCATGCTGACGATGGCGCAGACCGGCCCGAACGACATCCACTTCGACCTCGGCGCCGGCGACGGCAAGATCGCCATCATGGCGGCGAAGAAGTTCGGCGCGCGCGCCACCGGCATCGAATACAACCCGGACATGGTGAAGCACGCGAACAACCGGGCGCAGGAAGCGGGCGTCGCGGGCGTCGGCCCGGGCAAGGCGCAGATCCGCCACGGCGACATCTTCGCCACCGACTTCAGCTCCGCCACCGTCATCACGCTCTACCTGCTGCCCGCGCTCAACATGAAGCTGCGCCCGACCATCCTGTCGATGAAGCCGGGCACGCGCGTGGTGTCGCACTCGTTCACCATGGAAGACTGGGAAGCCGACGAGATCTCCACCATGGACGGCCGCCGCGCCTACTTCTGGATGGTGCCGGCCAATGTAATGGGCACCTGGACGCTGGACGCCGGCGGCCAGAAGAACGAGGTCACGCTCGAGCAAACCTTCCAGAAGATCAACGGCAGCATCGCCCTCAACCCCACGGTCCACGCCGGGCTGCGCGAGGCGCGCATGCGCGGCGCGCAGATCAGCTTCGCCTACGTCGACCAAGCCGGCCAGCGCCGCGAGTTCGCCGGCCAGGTGAACGGCCGCCAGATGCAGGGCACCTTCCGCGACGAGAAGGGCCAGACCGGCAACTGGAGCGCGACCCGGCGCTAGAAGGCGTTGGGGTCCTGGAAGTTCGCGAAGCGCGTATAGCGGCCCAGGAACGTCAGGTCGACGCGCCCGATCGGGCCGTTACGCTGCTTGCCGATGATCACCTCGGCGCGGCCCTTCGCTTCCTCCTTGTCGGGGAAGTAGACCTCGTCGCGATAGATGAACAGGATCACGTCGGCGTCCTGCTCGATGGCGCCCGATTCGCGCAGGTCCGACATCATCGGGCGCCGGTCGTTCCTCTGCTCCACCGCACGCGAAAGCTGGGAGAGCGCGATCACCGGCACCTCGAGCTCCTTTGCGAGCGCCTTTAGCGAGCGCGAGATCTCGGAGATCTCCGTGGCGCGGTTCTCGCCCTGCGAGCTCGCCGACATGAGCTGCAGGTAGTCGACGATCACCAGGCCGAGCTTGCTGTACTCGCGCTTGAGCCGCCGCGCGCGGGCGCGCACCTCGAGCGCGTTCAGCGCGGGGGTCTCATCGACGTGCAGCTTGGCTTCGTGCAGCCGCCCCATCGCGTCGGTGAGCTGCGACCACTCCTCGTCGTTCAAGCGCCCGGTGCGCAGCTTGTGCGCGTCGACCTTGCCGATGGAGGAGAGCATCCGCATCGCGAGCTGGCTGCCGCTCATCTCCATGCTGAAGACCGCGACCGGCAGGCCGACGCTGGGATGCAGGGCCACGTGCTCGGCGATATTGAGCGCGAAGGCCGTCTTGCCCATCGATGGGCGGCCGGCGACGATGATGAGGTCGCCCGGCTGCAGCCCGGCGGTGCGGATGTCGAGGTCGGTAAAGCCGGTGGGCACCCCGGTGACGTCCGACGGGTTGTCCTGGTTGTGCAGGTGGTCGATGCGCTCGTACACCTTGGCGAGGATCGGCGCGATGCCGAGCAGGCCCTGGTCCTTGCGCGAGCCTTTCTCGGCGATCTGGAAGATCTTCGATTCGGCCTCGTCCAGCAGCTGGTCCACGTCCTTGCCGGAGGGCGCGAGCGCGTTCTCCGCGATCTCGGTGGCGACCTGCGCCAGGCGCCGCTGCACCGAGCGCTCGCGCACCAGCTCCGCATAGCGGCGCACGTTGAGCGAGCTCGGCGTGTTCTGCGCGAGCGCGGCGAGGTAAGCTGGGCCGCCGGTCTTGTCCTTGTCGTCGCTCGCCTCGATCGACTCGGCGACGGTGACGACGTCGGCCGGCCGCGAGTTCTCCAGCAGCCGCTGCACGTGGCGCCAGATGCGGCGGTGATCGTCGCGATAGAAGTCCTCGCCCGCAACCAGGTCGGCGATGCGGTCGAAGGCCTGGTTGTCGATCAGCAGCGCCCCGAGGAGCGACTGCTCGGCCTCCACCGAATGCGGCGGCACCCTGAGCGCGACGAGCTGCGGATCAGGACTTACCTCGCGCGCGAGCTGCTGTGCTACGGCCATTCACTCACCTCCCGGGGCGCAAATCTTAGGCAAGGATCGGGGCGAATTGCGGATCGAATGCCGATCGGGGCGCTGGCTGATTGAAATTTGAGCACGCGAGAGGCGCCGGCGTCCATTCCTGTGGATTACCTGTGCGCAGCGTGTCGATATTGTGTGGATGGCGTCGGGCAGAAACAAAATAATTTTCTTGACACCGAATGCGCACAAAAGCCGCGGCAAATCGTGTATCGCCAACAATAGAAAGGGGCCCGAAGGCCCCTTTCTTCATTCAAAAGACTTGCCTTACTGCTCGCCTAGCACCGAGACGTTGATCGTCACCGTGACGTCGGTGTGGAGCGCGATCTGGATCGGGAAGTCGCCCACCTGCTTGAGCGCGCCCTGCGGCATGCGCACGTTCGCGCGCTCGACCTCGTGGCCCTGCTTGCCCAGCGCCTCGACGATGTCGTAATTGGTGACCGAGCCGAAGAGACGGCCGTCGGGGCCGGCCTTCTGCGCGATCTGCAGCGTCAGTCCCTCGAGCTTCTCGCCGCGGCTCTTCGCCTTGGCGAGCGTCTCGGCCTGCGCCTTCTCGAGCTCGCCGCGGCGCGATTCGAAGGCCTTGCGGTTCGCGTCGGTGGCGCGCTTCGCCTTGCCGTGCGGGATGAGGAAGTTGCGCGCGAAGCCGTCCTTCACCCTCACCACGTCGCCGAGCTCGCCGAGGTTGGCGACCTTCTCCATGAGGATGACTTCCATCAGTGCAGATCCGTGTAGGGCAGGAGCGCCAGGAACCGCGCGCGCTTGATGGCCTGCGAGAGCTGGCGCTGGTAGCCGGCCGCGGTGCCGGTGATGCGCGCCGGGATGATCTTGCCGGTCT
>DATLDY010000280.1:0-5909 GCA_035525655.1 Burkholderiales bacterium | reverse complement strand
AAGGTCCTGACCTTCGCCAACGGCGGCGGCCTCGCGGTGCTGAACAGCAAGCGCCCGGTGCGCACGCCCGAGGACATGAAGGGCCTGAAGCTGCGCGTGATGCAGGACCCGATGCAGGTCGACATGATCAAGGCGATGGGCGGCATCCCGGTACCGATGGGCACCCCGGAGGTCTATAGCGCCATCCAGCAGGGGCAGATCGACGGCAACGCCACCGGCCCGCAGCTGCTGTGGGCCCTCAAGAACCACGAGGTGGCCAAGTACCTGTCGTTCACCAACCATGGCCGCGCCGCAGCCGTGGTCGTCATGAACCTGAAGAAGTGGAACTCGCTCAACGCCGAGCAGAAGAAGGTGCTGGACGAGGCTTCCAGGGCATTCTTCGCCCGGGACCTCGAGTACTTCACCACCAATCCGAACACGGCAGATGACAAGGTGGTCGGCTTCATGGCCAACGCCGGCGTGACGGTCACCGAGCCGGACATCGCCGCCTTCCGCAAGGCGACGCTGCCGGTGGTGCAGGCGTTCAGGACCCGGGTCAAGTCGCCGCTCGTGGACAAGGCCCTCAAGGAAGCCGGGATCCCGTAAGGCGTTGTTCTTGCGCCTCACGGAGCAGGCGCTGCGCTGGGTCGTCGCGACGCTGGTGGCGACGATCTGCGTGATGGTGGTCGCGCAGGTCGTCTATCGCTACGCGGTGAAGGAGCCGATCGTCTGGTCGGAGGAATTCACCACGCTGTGCTACCAGTGGCTTTCCTACCTCGGCGCGGCGCTTGCCGTGCGCTACCGCGCGCACTACGGGGTTGATTTCCTGGTGCGCTTCTTCCCGGCGGGCTCGAAGCCGCTGCTCGAGTGGCTGGAGCACGCGGTGGTCTGGGCACTGGCCGCGTTCATGGTGTTCTACGGCTGGCGCATCGTCGAGAGCTCCTGGGTGCAGATGTATCCGACCCTGCCGTTCTCCGTCGGCACCGGCTACCTGGTGCTGCCGATCGCCGGCGTCCTCTTCGTGCTCATGGATTGCGCGGTGTTCATCGAGCGGCGCGCATGATCGCGCTGGTCATCGTCTTCGTCGTGCTGCTGCTCCTTGGCGTGCCGGTGGCGTTCAGCATGGCGCTCGCCACGATCGCCGGCTTCCTGGTGCTCGGGATCCCGCTGGAGACCGTCGCGCAGAAGATGATGTCCGGCATCGAGCCGTTCCCGTTCGTGGCGATCCCGCTCTTCGTCCTCGCCGGCGCGCTCATGGAGACGAGCGGCATCTCGCGGCGCCTGGTGGCGCTCGCCACGGCGCTCGTCGGCCACATCCGCGGCGGACTGGGCATCGTGGTCGTTGCCTCGGAGGTGCTGTTCTCGGGCATCTCCGGCTCGTCGGTCGCCGACGCCTCCGCGATCGGCTCGATCCTGATCCCGTCGCTCGTCAAGGCGGGTTACCCGCCAGAGCGCGCCGCGGCCATCGTCGCCGCGGCCTCCGGCATGGGCATGCTCATTCCACCGTGCCTCGTGATGGTCATTCTCGGCGCCATGTCGGGGCTGTCCATCTCGGCCCTCTTCATCGCCGGCTTCCTGCCCGGTTTCCTGATGGCGATCACGCTCTCCATCGTCATCCATATCCAGGCGCGGCGCGGCACGCTGCCCGCGGCTCACGGCACCTTCTCGTGGACGGCGCTGCGCAGGGCGATGCGCGAGGCGATCCTGCCCCTTGGCATGCCGGTCGTGCTGTTCGGCGGCATCCTCGGCGGCGTGACCACCGCTACGGAGGCGGCGGTGCTCGCGGTGATCTATGCCCTGGTGCTCGATCTCCTGATCTACCGCGAGATCACGCCGAAGGATCTCGGGCGCATGCTGGTGCAGACCGGCATCACCACCGGCGCGGTTTCGCTGCTGGCGGGCGTCGCCACGAGCATGTCGTGGACTTTCGCCACCACCGGCGTGCCGCTCGCGATTGCGGAGCTCCTGCAGCGCGTCACCTCGTCGCCATTCCTCCTGCTCGCGCTGGTCACCATCACGCTGATCGTCTTCGCGAGCCTGCTCGACGGGCTGCCCGCGCTGATCATCTTCTATCCCATCCTTTCGGTGACGGTCGCCAAGTACGGCATCGATCCGCTGCACTTCGGGCTGCTCGCCGTGGCGGCCCTCGGCATCGGGCTGGTATTGCCGCCGGTGGGGCTTCTCCTCGTCGTCGTAAGCCAGATCGGCCGCGTGAGCCTGAGCGCCGTCACCGTGCCGATGCTGCCTTACATAGCGATACTGGTGGCGACGCTGCTGCTGATCGCGTACGTTCCGTGGGTGGTGCTGGTGCTGCCACGGCTCCTACTCTAGAGGCAGAGCATGGTCGACGCTGCAGCGAACTTCACGGGCTCGATTCCCGAGTATTACGACAGCATCCTCGGCCCGGCGCAGTTCGAGCCGTTCGCCGCGGACCTGATGCGCCGCATGCCGGTGCGGCCGAAGGGCGATGTGCTGGAGCTCGCCTGCGGCACCGGCATCGTCACCGGCCGGCTGCGCGAGCGCGTGGACTCGAAGTTCCGCCTGGTCGCCACGGATCTCAGCGAAGCGATGCTGGCTCATGCACGCCACAAGGTGAAGGGCAAGATCGACTGGCGCGTCGCCGACGCCGCGGCGCTGCCGTTCAAGGACCAGACCTTCGGCGCGGTGGTGTGCGCCTTCGGCGTGATGTTCGTTCCCGACAAGCAGAAGCTGTTCGCCGAGGCGCGCCGTGTCCTCGTCGAAGGCGGCCTCCTGTTGTTCAACGTCTGGGACCGCATCGAGCGCAACCTCCACGCGACCGCCAACGCGGAGGTGATGGAAGCGATGTTCCCCGGCGACCCGCAGATGCAGTTCGGCAAGCTGCCGTACGGCTATTGCGACGAGGGGGCGATCCGCGAGCACCTGCACGAGGCGCGCTTCAGCGACGTGCGCATCGATTCCGTGAAGATCGGCATCACGGCGCCGAGCGCGCGCGCCTATGCGAACGGCCAGGTGCGCGGCACGCCGCGCGCGCTGCTTATCCAGCAGAAGGGCGCGAATCTCGACGAGGTGGTCGAGAAGGTCGCGGCCAAGCTGGCGGCGCTCGGCGGCGCAGAACCTTTCCGCATCGACGGGCACGCCCTGGTGGTGCAGGCAAAAGCTGTCTGATGTTCCTCAGGGATTCCTGGTACGTCGCCGCGCGCTCCGCGGAAGTGACGCGCCAGCCGCTCGGGCGCATCCTGCTGAACGAGCCGCTTGTTTTTTATCGCCGGCAGGACGGCACCGCCGTCGCCTTGGAGGATCGCTGCTGCCATCGCCACCTGCCGCTCTCCATGGGAAAGGTGGAAGGCGACGAGCTGCGCTGTGGTTATCACGGGCTCAAGTTCGACGCCGCCGGGCGCTGCGTCGAGATTCCGGGACAGGAGAGCATTCCGCCGCAGGCACGCGTGCGCTCCTATCCGGTGGTGGAAAAGTTCAGCTGGCTCTGGGTGTGGATGGGCGCCCCGGAGCGCGCCGACCCGGCGTTGATTCCGAACTGGTGGTGGGCGGACCATCCGCAATGGGCCTTCACCCAGCCGGAGCAGATCCACGTGAAGTGCAACTACCAGCTCGTCTCGGACAACGTGCTGGACGTGACGCACCTCGCGTATGTGCACGCGACGTCGATCGGCGCTTCGTCGATCATGGAGTTCCCCGCGACGGTCGAGCGCGAGGAGCGCCTCGTGCGCCTGACGCGCTGGATCCTCGACCGGCCGCCGCCGCCGCTCTACAGGAAGGCGGGCGGCTTTCCCGGCACCGTCGACCGCTGGCAGATCGTCGAGCACGTGCCGCCGTGCTTCAGCGTCAACTTCGCCGGCTGCAAGGACGGCGAGCGCAAGATCGACCTGATGGCGCTGTCCGCGCCGACACCCGAGACCGAGCGCACCACGCATTACTTCTTCGGCTTCGTGCGCAACTTCGGCCTCGGCGAGGCGGAGATGGAGCGCATCTTCGCGGAGGACATGGTGCGCGTGTTCAACGAAGACATCCCGGTGCTCGAAGCCCAGCAGCGCGCGCTCGAGTCCAAGCCCGCGGCACCGGCCATCGACCTCAAGGTGGACGCTGCGCCACTGGCCGCGCGGCGCATGCTGCAAGCGATGATCGGCCGGCAATGAGGAAAATGGTGACTGTCACCATTTTTCTTCTGGCGGCGTGCGCCGCGAATCCCGCGCACCAGAATTTCCGGCAGGTCATGCAGCGCCAGGTCGGCAAGAGCGCGGACGACAGCGACTTCTATCCGACGCTCTATCGCCTCAAGCCGGCGAACAGCCTGCGCCTGCCGAACGGCAATATCCGCGAGGAGTACGCCGCGGGACGCGGCGGCAAGTGCAAGCTGTACTTCGAGACCACGCCGGAGGCGAGGCGCGTGGTCGGCTGGAGCTCCGAGGGCGATGCCAGCGAGTGCGTCATCGCCCGCGACGGGCGCTAGCGGTTTTCCTCCGCGCCGACACCCATATAGCGTTCTAGCAGCGCATCGTCCGACGCGAGCGCGCTCGACGGACCGCGGTGGGCGATGCGGCCGCGCTCGATGACGATCGCCTCCCGGGTGAGCGCCAGCGCGATGTCGACGTGCTGCTCGACGAGGATCGTCGCCATGCCCTCGAGGTTGCGCAGCGACGCGGCGAGCTCCTCGACGATGATCGGCGCGAGGCCTTCGAGCGGCTCGTCGAGCAGGAGCAGGGCGGGGTTGGTCATCAGGGCACGCGCGATGGCGAGCATCTGCTGCTCCCCGCCGGAGAGCTGGTTGCCGAGGTTCGCGCGCCTTTCCTTTAGCCGCGGGAAAAGCGAGTAGACGCGCGCCAGGTCCCACGCGCCGGGACGTGCGGCGACGCCAAGGTTTTCCTCGACCGTGAGCGAAGGAAAGATCTCGCGCTCCTGCGCGACCCAGCCGATGCCCAGGCGCGCGCGCTGGTGCGGAGGCATGCGCGACACGTCCTTCCCCGACCAGGCGATGCTGCCCCGGTGCAGGCGCGTGTAGCCCATGATGGTGAGGAGAAGGGTCGACTTGCCCACGCCGTTGCGGCCGAGGAGCGCGAGGCTGCCGTCCTTCGGCAGCTCGAAGGAGATGCCGTCGAGGACCACGGCGTCGCCGTATCCGGCGCGAACTTCACGCAGCTCGAGCATGCGCCTTCTTTCCCAGGTACACCTCGCGCACGCGCGGGTCGCGGCCGACCTCGTCCGGGGTGCCTTCGACGAGGATGCGCCCGCCGACCATCACGATGATCCGGCTCGCGAAGCGGAACACCACATCCATGTCGTGCTCGATGAAGAGCACGGTGAGCTCGCTCGACAGGTTCGCGATCACGGTGAAGAGCTCGGCGCTTTCGTCCTTCGGCACGCCGGCGGCGGGCTCGTCGAGGAGCAGCACCCGCGGCCGCGTCGCCAGCGCGAGCGCGATCTCGAGCAGGCGCTGCTGGCCATAGGCGAGCTCGCGCGTGAGGCGCTCCGCCACGTCGCCGAGGCGCAGCGAGCGCAGGATGCCGTGCGCTTCCTCGGCGGCTTCGGTAAAGCTCGCCAGCCGCCGCCACCAGTTGTGCGCGTGGCGCTCGCGCTCGAGCACCGCGAGCGTCACCGACTCGAGCGCCGTGAGCTGCGCGAAGAGCGTATTGATCTGGAAGGTACGCGCCAGGCCGTGGCGCACGCGCTCGTGCGGCTGAAGCGCCGTTATGTCCTTGCTCGCGAGGAAGATCTGGCCGCTGTCGGGGCGCAGCATGCCGGTGAGCAGGTTGATGAGCGTCGTCTTGCCGGCGCCATTGGGACCGATGAGCGCATAGCGCACGCCCGGCGGCAGCTCGAGCGCGATGTCCTGCGCGACCACCAGGGACCCGAAGCTCTTATTTAGATTTTTTGTAGAGAGCACTCGCGCCCCCGAGGATGCCGTTGGGCAGGAACATCACCACGGCGACCAGCAT
>DATLDY010000163.1:0-18345 GCA_035525655.1 Burkholderiales bacterium | reverse complement strand
ACCCGGATGAATTCACCGGCCACGTGCGCGTGAAGCTACGCGACGGCAGCACGGTGGAGGAACGCCAGGCGCACATGCGTGGGGGCGCGCACGAGCCGCTCACGCGCGCCGACATCGAAGAAAAATTCCGGCTGAACTGCGTCTACGGCGGCTGGTCCGCGGCGCAGGCCGAGAAGTTCCTGTCGTGGGCGAAGACGACGTACGACGGGCTCATCGACCTCACCCCTTTCCGCTAATCGTCCAGGCGGATGTTGCGCTCGCGTGCGAGCGCGCTCCAGCGTGCGATGTCGGCCTGGAGGAATCTGGCGAACTCGTCCGGCGAAGTCGGCATTACCTCGAGCGCTTCCGCGGCGAGGCGCTGCTGTAGCGCCGGCGAGTTGATCGCGCGGTTGATCTCGGCATTCAGCCGGCGGGTGACCTCAGGCGGCATCTTTGCCGGACCGACGATGCCGTACCACTGCACCGTGTCGAAGCCCTTGTAGCCGGATTCCTCGAAGGTCGGCACGTCGGGCACGAGCGAATGGCGCTTCAATCCCGTCACGGCGAGCGGCTTCAACTTGCCGGACCGGATGTGCGGTAGCGCCGCCGCGAGGCCGGGCAGCAGCACCTGGATCTGGTTGCCAAGCATGTCGCCGAGCGCCGGGCCGATCCCGCGGTAGTGGCCGAACACCACCTCGCCCAGGCCGGCCGCGCCGCGAAACTGCTCGAGCGCAAGATGATTGAGGAGCCCGATACCGCCCGTGCCGTAGTTGAGCTTTGTCTGATTGGCCTTGGCGTAATCGACGAACGTCTTCAGGTCGGGAGCGGGTACCGCCGGCGTGACGACGAGGATCATCGGCGTGCCGCCGACCAGCGCGACGGTGGTGAAGTCCTTGAGCGCGTCGTACGAGAGCTTGCGCACGGCGGGATTGGTGGCGTGCGTCCCGGAGTTCGCCACCATCAGTGTGTAGCCGTCGGGTGCGGCGCGCACCGTCGCCATCGCCGCCACGGAACCGCCGGCACCGGAGGAGTTCTCGACGAAGAAGGACTGGTCGAACGCCTTGGCCATCTCGGCGGCGATGGTGCGGCCCACGAGGTCCAGGCCGCCGCCGGGCTGCGCCGGCACCAGGATCTTCACCGGCTTCGCGGGATACGACTGCGCGAGTACGGCAGAGGGGAGGAGAAAGATGAGCAGCAGTGCGAGGGCGCGCATGGTCACCGCAGGAAATCGATCAGGGCATCCAGCGTAGCATCGGGCGCCTCCGCCATGAGCGAATGGCCCGAGTAATCGACGGCGACGGTCTTCGCTCCCGGGATGGCGTCCTGCAATCCCTTGGCGGCGCGCACCGGCGTCATCATGTCGCGCTTGCCGAGGATGAAAAGCGCGGGGCACGTCACGCTGCCGGAGAACTGGTAGTCGTTCGAAGCCTTGAGGTCCACGTGCAGCACGCCGGGCGCAAGGCGCTCCAGGCGCGCCTGTGTATCGCCGTACATCCACATGCCCGGATTCGGATTGCCGCCGAGCGGCACCTGCGGCGCATGGCCCCAGATCGTGTGCATGTCGAACGCGGTGTATTCGTTGCGGCGCGCAGCCTCCAGGAATGGCTCGCCCACCTTCATCGGATACGCGGTGGCGATGAGTGCGATGCGCTCGACGCGCTGCGCGTGGCGCGCCGCGCAATCGACGGCGATGAGAGACCCCATCGAATGGCCGACGATGCTGGCCTTGCTCACCTTCACGGCGTCCATGGCGCGCAGCACCCAATCCGCCATCGCCGGGACGCTCGCGAGCGCGGGCCCGGCCGATCTTCCGTGGCCGGGGAGGTCGAGCGCGAGGACGTTCCAGCCGTGGTAGCCGAAATAGCGGCTCTGCAATCCGAACCAGGAGTGGTCTAGCCCCGCGCCGTGGACGAAGACGACCGTGCGCTTCGCCGGATCGATGTCGTGGGTGGCGGTATAGGCGAAGGCGGCCTTGCCATCCACGGTGAGCTTCATTTCTGCGAAATCTTCAGCGAGCGATCGAGGTCGTCCATCAGGTCCTGCGGATCCTCGAGGCCGATGGACAGGCGCACGGTGCCGGCGGTGATGCCGGCTTTCTTGAGATCCTCGTCGCCCATCCGGTAATGCGTCGTCGTCGCCGGGTGGATGACAAGCGACTTCGCATCGCCGACGTTCGCGAGGTGCGAAAAAATGCGCAGCGATTCGATGAACGCCTTGCCCGCGGGCCGACCGCCTTTGATCTCGAAGGTGAAGACCGCGCCTGCTCCGTTGGGAAGGAGTTTTTTACAGAGGGAAAAATCAGGATGGTCGGGCAGTTCGGGATAGATCACCTTGGAGACCGCAGCGTGGCCGGCGAGGAACTGCACGACTTTTCGCGTCGATTCGACGTGGCGCGGCATGCGAACGTGCAGCGTTTCCACTCCCTGCAGGATATGGAACGCCGTCATCGGCGCCATGCACGCGCCGAAGTCGCGCAGGCCTTCGCGCCGCGCACGCAGCAGAAAGGCGCGCGTGCCGGACTCCTCTTCGAAGTCCATGTTGTGGAACCCGCCATAAGGCGCGGTCAAGGTCTCGAACTTGCCGGACGCTTCCCAGTCGAAGCGGCCCGAGTCGACGACCACGCCGCCGATGGCTACGCCATGGCCGCCGAGGAACTTGGTCGCCGAGTGGTAGAGAAGATCGGCGCCATGCGCGAAGGGCTTGAGCAGATACGGCGTGGTGAAGGTCGCATCCACCAGGAGCGGCAGCTTCGCATCGTGGGCGATTGCGGCAACCGACGGGATGTCGAGCACGTCGAGGCCGGGATTTCCCAAGGTTTCCGAAAACAATAAACGGGTATTCGGCCGGATCGCGCGTTTCCAGTCGTCGAGATTTCGCGGATTGATGAACGTCGTCTCGATGCCGAAACGCTTGAGCGTATAGGCGAGAAGGTTGTGCGACCCGCCGTAAAGCGAGCCGGACGCGACGATGTGGCTGCCGGCGCCCATGAGTGTGGCGACGGCCAGATGCAGCGCCGCCTGGCCCGATGCCGTGGCGATCGCGCCGACACCGCCTTCGAGCGCTGCCATGCGCTCTTCGAGGACCGCTACGGTCGGATTGGAGATGCGCGAATAGACGTGGCCCGCGCGCTCCATGTTGAAGAGCGAGGCGGCGTGCTCGGTATCGCGAAAGACGTACGAGGTGGTCTGGTAGATCGGCACCGCACGGCTGCCGGTCGCCGGATCGGGCGACTGGCCGGCGTGCAGCGCCAGCGTGTCGAAACCGGGGTACTTAGGGCCGGCCATCTAAATAAATGGGGTCAGACCCCATTTACGGTTCCGCGCGAAGCTGCAGTAAATGGGGTCTGACCCCATTTATTTAGTGCAGGTTCTTGCGCGACGGACGCGTGTAGTTCTCGAACGCGCGTTCCGGTTTCTTCTGCTGCGACGCCTTGTCTTTCCAGTCGCGATCGAAGAGGTCGTTCACCAGCGCGGTGACTTCGGCGACCTTGGGCTTGTCGAACTGGCGCGCGAGGATCGCGGCGACGTCTTCCATCATGCAGCGGCGTTGCGCTTCGTGGATCGCCTGCGCCGTGGGGCCGACGAAGAGGAGCTTCGACTCCTGCTCGCCGTTCTCGTGGTAGACGGTGACATCGAGCTCGACGGCTTCGTAGCAATACGGCCCGACGCTCTCGAGCGCGGCTTCGAGCGCGCCGTGGAAGCTGCGGCCGACTTCGCCGGTCCAGCAGATGTAGAGGATCAGCTCTTTCTCGTCGTACTTGAAGCCCGGCTCGTCCTGCTCGAGGCTCTTCACGTCGCCAAGGCCATCGGCGTCCAGGTACTCGAGCAACGGCGCGAAAGCCTGCTCGATCTGACGACGGTTGACGCCTTCGAGAATCGGGATGTCGGCGTGGATATGCACTTCGTGCCGCATGGCGAAAACCTCGGATGGGGAACGAGGATTCTACCCCTAAAATCCCGCCATGCGACCGGACTATGCAGGCGGCAGCCTCGTCAATCTGGTCGCCTCCGTAGTCGCTGCGCGCGGTGGAAAACCGCTGCATGAACCGCTGCGCGATTTCTCAATTCCGGATGCGGCGAACCTCGTTCTGCTCATCATCGATGGCCTCGGCGATAACTACGTCCAGCGTCACGGCGCGGGAAGCGAGCTCGGCCGCCGGCGTCGCCGATCGATGACATCGGTATTTCCCTCGACGACTGCGTCCGCGATAACGACCTCATACACGGGCTGCACGCCGCTCGAGCATGGCCTCACCGGCTGGTTCACTTATTTCGGCGAAGCAGGCTGCGTGTCGGCCGCGCTGCCGTTTCGCAGCCGCGGTGACATGGCGTCGCTTAGCGCGCGCGGCGTCTCCGCGGACCAGGTCTATACATCGCCGTCGCTCTTCGGCGCGCTGCCGGTGAAATCGGTGGTCGTGACCTACCGCGACATCATCGACTCGCAGTACAACAGCATTCACTGCCGCGGCGCCGAGCGATTGGCCTACGATACCGCGGACGAGCTCGTCGCCCAGATCGAGCGCGCGGTGAAAACGAGCGCGGAGCGGAAGTTCGTCTATGCGTACTGGCCGCACTACGACGCGGTCTCGCACCGCTTCGGCTGCGAAAGCGCGCAGGCGGCGGCAGAGTTCGCGATAATCGACGCGGCGTTCGGTGAGATTCTGCAGCGCCTCGCCGGAACGGATACCGTGGTGATCGCAACCGCGGACCATGGATTCATTGATGCGCCGCCGGAAGATTGCCTCGAATTACCGGCGACGCTCGCGCCGATGCTGCGCTTTCCGCTGTGCGGCGAGCGGCGCATCGTGTACTGCCACGTGCATTCCCAGCGCGACTTCATCGAGCGCGCGCGCGAATCCTTCGACGGCAAGGCCGACGTGATGCCGAGCGCGCAGCTCGTCGACGAAGGCTGGCTGGGGCCGGGCACGCCGCACGCGCGGCTGAAGGAGCGCATCGGCGACGTGGCGATAATCATGCGCAGCCGCTACACGGTTAAGGACTGGCTCGCGGGCGAGCCGCGCTGGCTGCACATCGGCAACCACGGCGGCACGCACGAAGACGAGATGTTGATTCCCCTCATCCTGGAGGAAGCATGAAAGCGAAAGTAAACGGCACCGAGCTCAACTATGAGGTTTCCGGCAAGGAAGGCGCGCCCTGGCTCGTCTTCAGCCACTCGCTCGCCAGCAACGTGCGCATGTGGGATCCGACGATCGCGGCGTTCAAGGACCGCTATCGCATCCTCAACTACGACATGCGCGGCCACGGCGCGAGCGCGGCGCCCGCCGGCCCCTACACGCTGGACATGCTCGCCGACGATGTGCTCGGCCTGATGAAGGAGCTCAAGATCGAGCGCGCGAAGTACATCGGGCTCTCGATCGGCGGCATGATCGGCCAGACGCTCGCGCTGCGGCAGACCAGGCACTTCGAGAAAATGGTCCTAGCCGACACCGGGCACAGCCAGCCGCCCGAGGCCATCAAGCAGTGGGAGGATCGCATCAAGATCGCCCAAAGCCAGGGCATGAAGGCGCTGGTGCCGGGAACCATGGAGCGCTGGTTCACGCCCGCGTTCCGCGAGACGCCGCCGGCGAAGAAGATCGCCGACATCATCGCGGCGACGCCGGTGAACGGCTACGTCGGCTGCGGCCAGGCGATCATGAAGCTCAATACCACGGCGCGGCTGAAGGAAATCAAGATCCCGGTGCTGGCGATCACCGGCGAGGCCGACCCTTCAGCCGGCGGCACGAAATACATCGGCGAGAACGTGTCGGGTGCGAAGTTCGTGTCGATCGCGCAGGCCGCGCACATCGCGAACGTCGAGCAGCCCGAGAAGTTCAATCAGGCTCTGCGGGACTTCCTTTGATGCCCTGCCAGCGCTTCACCTTCGCGGAGGGCACGCCGAAGAGGTCGAGGATGCGGCCGATGGTGTGGCCGACGAGGTCGTCGATCGTCTTGGGCAGTGCATAGAACGCGGGCATGGGCGGCATGATGATGCCGCCCATCTCCGTAACCGCCACCATGTTGCGCAGGTGCGCGAGATTGAGCGGCGTCTCGCGCGGCACCAGCACCAGGCGCCGGCGCTCCTTGAGCACCACGTCGGCGGCGCGCGAGACGAGGTCGTCGGCGTACGCGTGCGCGACGCCCGCCAGCGTCTTCATCGAGCACGGCGCGACCACCATGCCTTCGGTAACGAAGGAGCCGCTCGCGATCGTCGCGGCGACGTCCTTCGGGTGATAGGCGAAGTCGGCGAGGCGCTCCACGTCCTTTCGCTTCAGCTTGTGCTCGTGCCAGACGTTGAGCACGCCGGCGTCGGTCAGCACGAGATGGCTCTCCCAGCCGTCGGCGTCCTTCAGCGCCTTCAGGAGTCCGATGCCGTAAATCGCGCCGGTGGCGCCGGTGATGCCGACGATGAGCCGCTTTTTCACGGCCGCTAGCCTACCCGTCCTGACGGTTTTCTGCCCATTCGCGGCGGGCTACTTCCTTTCGTTCTTCTTCCGGCATGTGACGGCGGTGATCTCCAAGGACCTGGCGGTCGAGTTCGCGCTGACGCCGAGCGACCTTGGGTTTCTCACCTCCATGTACCTCCTCACCTTCGCCGCCTTCCAGCTGCCGCTGGGCGTGCTGCTCGATCGCTACGGTCCGCGCCGCGTGGTTGCGGTGCTGATGTGCAGCGCGGCCGCGGGCGCGTTGGTTTTCGCCTTATCCAAGGACTTGACGACCCTGTCGATCGGCCGCGCGCTCATCGGCCTGGGCGTGTCGGCCGGCCTGATGGGCGCGATCAAGGCCTTCTCGCTGTGGTTTCCGCTCGAGCGGCTGGCGACCATGAACGGGCTCTACCTCGCGGTGGGCGGCCTGGGCTCGCTGTGTGCCACGGCGCCCGCGGAGCTCATCGTCGCCACGTTCGGATGGCGCGCCATGTTCTTCATCCTGAGCGCGCTGTCTCTCGTCGCGGCGGTGCTCGTGTTCTTCGCAGTGCCGGAGAAGCCGCTGCCCGGCGCCGGCCAGACGCTGCGCGCCCAGATCGCGGGCTTCCGGCCGATCTTTGCCTCGCGCGCGTTCTGGCGCATCGGCCTGCCGCTGGTCATCGGGCAGGCGATCTACATCGCGCTGCAGGGGCTATGGCTCGGCCCATGGCTCTACGACGTCGCCGGGCTGCCGCGGCACTCGGTCGGCACCTACCTGCTCGTCGCAGCGCTGGGCTACATCCTCGGCTCTGTGTTCTTCGGCGTAGCGGGCGATCGGCTCGCGCAGGCGGGCATCTCGCGCATGACGGTCTACAAGGCGGGGCTGTCGGTGTCGCTCGCGATGCTGGCGCTGATCGCCGCCGGCGTGCAGACGGGCCTCGGGCTGGTCCTGGGCGTCTACGCGTTCACCGGAATATCCGCCGCGCTCGCGTACGCGCTCCTCACGCCACTTTTCCCGCCGGAGATGACCGGACGCGTGAATACGGCGTCGAACGTGCTGATGTTCGCGCTGTCGTTCGCGCTGCAATGGGGTATCGGAGCGGTGCTGAAGATGTACCCGGTCGTGGACGGCCGCTACTCTCCGGCCGGGTACACCGCTGCCTTTGCTACGCTTGCTGCGGTTCAGCTCGCAGCCATGCTATGGCTGCTGCCGATGAAGCTGCCTCAGCCGCTGCCTTTAAGGGCTTAACCCTTTTTGTAGACGATCTTTTTGGCGCCGCCGTCGCAGGTGCCGACGACCTTGCCTTCGGACTGCGCGTCTTTATCGACCACGTCGAGCGTGAACTTATCGACGCCGTTCTTCTTGATCTTGGCCTCGATCTCGCCCTTGAGGTCGTCGCAGCTTTTCTTCTGCGCCCACGCCCCGCTCGTAAACAGCGATAAGCCCAACACCAGTGCCGCGATGATCACTCGTACCATTTGTCTCCCCCTTGCAAAGACTGCCGGTTGGACTGCGGTACGTAGAATGACTTTATTCGGCGGACTTTGCAAAGCGGGGGCCCAGCGGCCCCGGTACTACATCCCGAGGCGCTGGATGATCCAGATGAGCGCGGCGCCGCCCGACACGAAGGTCAGGAGGAGCGCGGGCAGGCCGTACCGGCGGAACGCGCCGTTCGGCTTGAAGTACAGGTTGCGAACGACGTCATCCCGACCGCCCATCCATAGCCAGTCGGGGCCGGCTTTGTTGGTGACGCGCGGATCGAGCAAGGTGACTAAAAAGGACGCAAGCGCGCCCAGCGTGCTGCAGAAAACCATTTGTCGACAATCCTCCCTAAGACGTGTCGCATTATGAACGATACGCGGCGGAAAATCTGCCGTCGCTCATAGGCGACAATCGGTCCCCGAAAGGACAAAAAATGCTGAAGACGACTATCGCAGGCAGCCTGCCGAAACCGGCGTGGCTCGCCGAGCCGCGCAAGCTCTGGCCGGCGTGGCGCGCCTCGGGCCAGGAACTCGAACAGGCCAAGCACGACGCCACGCTCCTGTGGTTGAAAGCCCAGGAAGACGCCGGCCTCGACATCGTCACCGACGGCGAGCAGTCGCGGCAGCATTTCGTGCACGGCTTCCTCGAGTCGGTGGACGGCATCGACTTTTCGCGCAAGGTGAAGATGGGCATCCGCAACAACCGCTACGACGCGATGGTGCCGGTCGTCACCGGGCCGCTGAAGCTGAAAGGGCGCGTGCACCAGACGGAAGCTTTACTGGCCAGGAGACATACCCGGAAGCCGCTGAAGATCACGATGCCGGGGCCGATGACCATCGTCGACACGATTGCGGACGAGCATTACGGCGACAAGGTGAGGCTCGCCATGGCGTTCGCCGAGGTGCTCAACCAGGAAGCGCGCGCGCTGCAGAAAGACGGCGTCGATGTGATCCAGTTCGACGAGCCCGCCTTCAACGTCTACATGGAGGACGTGAAGCGCTGGGGCATCCAGGCGCTGCACCGCGCCATCCAGGGGCTCAAATGCACGACCTGCGTGCATATCTGCTACGGCTACGGCATCCAGGCGAACGTCGACTGGAAGCAGACCCTCGGCACCGAATGGCGCCAATACGAGGAGATCTTTCCCGCGCTCGCCAAGAGCAGGATCGACCAGGTCTCGCTGGAGTGCATCCATTCCAAGGTGCCGGTGGAGCTCCTCCGCCTGCTGAAGGGAAAGGACGTGCTCGTCGGCGTGATCGACGTGGCGAGCGAGACCGTGGAGACCCCCGCCGAGGTCGCCGCCACGATCGCCAGGGCGGCGAAGTACGTGGCACCCACGCATCTCTACCCGTGCACCAACTGCGGCATGGCGCCCATGGACCGCGACATCGCGCTGAAGAAGCTCGAGGCGCTCGTCGCCGGCACGGAGCTCGCCCGCAAGAAGCTGCGCAAGCGTTGATCGCTGCTCCTGCATTAGCGCCGCGCGGCATGGTGGCGTGCCCGCATGCGCTGGCGTCGAGCGCGGGCGTAGACGCATTGCGCGCCGGCGGCTCGGCCGTCGATGCCGCCATCGCCGCGGCCTCGACGCTTGCGGTCATCTATCCGCACATGTGCGGCATCGGCGGCGACGCCTTCTGGCTGATCTACGACGCCGCGAAGCGCAGCGTGTCGTACCTCGACGGCGGCGGGCGCGCGGCGAAGTCCGCCACGCTGGATCGTTTCAACGGCCAGACGGAGATCCCGTTCCGTGGCCTCGCTCCCGCGACACTCACCACGCCGGGCGCTGTCGCGAGCTTCTGCGAAGCGCATGCGCGGCACGGGAAGCTGCCGCTTGCGCGCTGCCTCGAGCAGGCGATCCACTACGCGCGCGACGGCTTCCCCGTCTCGGCGCGCCTGTCGCGTTGGATCGAGCAGACGGCCCCCGAACTCGCCCCGCACGCCGGCTCGGCAGCGATCTTCCTCCCCGACGGCCAGCCGCCGCGCCCCGGCGCGCGCATTGCCAACCCGCGCCTCGCCGAAACGCTGGCGGCGATCGCGGCGCAGGGACGCGCCGGCTATTACGAGGGCGAAGTGGCCGCGAAGCTCGCCAAACTGGGCGGGTTTTTCACGACAAGCGATCTCGCCGCGCAGCGCGCGCGCTGGGGCGAGCCGATCCGCGGCACGTACCGCGACGTCACCATCTACGAGACGCCCGCCCCCACCCAGGGGTTTACGGTGCTGGAGATGCTGAACCTCGTGGAGCCTCTGCATATTGCGGATAAGGGCTTCCAGAGCGTGGACCACGTGCATCTCCTCGTGCAGGCGAAGCAGATCGCGTATCACGACCGCGACCGCGCGCTTGCCGATCCGGCGTTCGCCAAGGTGCCCGTCGAGCGCCTGATCTCGAAGTCCTATGCCGACGCGAGGCGCGGCCTGATCGACCCCAGCCGCGCGTTGCCGTGGGACAAGGTTCCTGCCGAAAGCACGGGCAAGGGCGACACGGTGTCTGTGTCCGTGGTCGATGCGGACGGCAACGCGGCCTCGCTGATCTTCAGCCTCTACGGCGTCTTCGGCTCGTGCGTCACGTCTCCCGAGACCGGCGTCGTGCTGCAGAACCGAAGCGCTTACTTCTCGCTCGACCCCACTCATCCCAATCGCCTCGAGCCCGGCAAGACCCCGCTGCATACGCTGATCGCCTCCCTCGCCTTCCGCAACGACAAGTTGTGGGCCGTGCTCGGCTGCATGGGCGCCGATGGCCAGCCGCAGATCCACCTGCAGGCCTACGTGGCGATGATCGATTTCGGCCGTGACATCCAGCAGGCGGTGGCCGATCCGCGCTGGCTCTCGGGACGCTTCGCGCTCGGCGAGGCGCGCGACACGCTGAACATCGAGGCGCGCTTTCCGAAGGACACGATCGACGAGCTCGCGCGCCGCGGCCATCCGGTGAACCGCTGGGGCGACTGGAACGAGCTCGCCGGCCACGCGCACGGCATCACCATCGACCCCGAGACCGGCATGCGCGCCGGCGGCTTCGATCCGCGCAGCGATGGTGCCGCCATCGGCTATTAGAATTCGACGATGTTCGACCAGATCGCAGAGCAAAAAATCGCCGAGGCCATCGCGCGCGGCGAGCTCGATGACCTCCCGGGCGCCGGTCGGCCGCTCGAGCTCGACGACGACGCCCACGTGCCGGAAGACCTGCGTGTCGCCTATCGCATCCTGAAGAACGCGGGCTACGTGCCGCCGGAAGCGGAAGCGCTGAGCGAGATCGGCGCGCTCGAGCAGTTCATCGCGCGCGACGACGTGGACGCCGGCGCCAAAGAGAAAGTGCTGCGGAAAATCGCGCTCCTCAGGACGGCTGCGGAAGCTCGGCTGGACCGTAGACGAGCGAGAATTTCGCGTCGTCGGGGATAGGCGGCAGGCTCGCTTCCCAGTCGGCGAGCCGCGCTTTCAATTCAACGAGCTTGTCGGGAAAACGGCGAGCGACATTGGCGCGCTCGCGCTCGTCGCGCGCCAGGTTGAACAGATACTCGTGACCTTCGATCGACAGGTACTTCCAGTCCCCTGCGCGCACGGCCTTCTGCGAGCGGAATTTCATGCGCCAGAAGAGCTCGCGCTCGATCGTGTTGCCGGGTTCATCGAGGACCGGTAGCAGGTCGATGCCATCCAGCGGGTAGCGCTCGTCCGCCGGGGTGCCCGCGGCGGCGAGGAAAGTCGGCATCCAGTCCATCGTCACCGCAAGCTGGGCCGTCGTGCTGCCCGGCTTTACGCGCGCGGGCCAGCGCACGATATAGGGCACGCGGATGCCGCCCTCGAGAAGGTCCATCTTCTTGCCGATCAGCGGCCAGGTATCCGAGAAACGCTCGCCGCCGTTATCGCTGGTGAAGACGACGAGCGTGTTTTCCGCCGCGCCCGTCGCGCGCAGCGCCTCCAGCACCTGGCCGATGCCTTCGTCCATGTGCCGGATCATCGTCGCGTAGGTCTGCACCGAGCCGCCGTCGGTGTGGAAGATCTTTTCGATGCGCCGGGCCTCGGCCTCGTCGGCGCGCGTTTCCCACGGCCAGTGCGGCGCCGTGTAGTGCAGCGAGAGCAGGAACGGCTGCTTCGCACGCTTGACGTACTCCACGGCGCGCTGTGAAAGAAGATCGGTCAGGTAGCCGCTGCGCTCGATCTCGCGCTCGCCTTCCCACAGATCGTGTGCGCCGCTCGAGTCGCGGTGCGTGAAGTAGTCGAGGCCGCCGGACATCGCGCCGAAGAACTCCTGGTAGCCGCTCTTCAGCGGCCCGAAGTGCGGCAGCCAGCCGAGGTGCCACTTGCCGACGAGCGCGGTAGCGTAGCCGGCGTTGGCGAGGAGCGAGGCGAGGGTCGGATGCTCCGGCGGCAGCCCGAGCGTTGCGCTGCCGCGGCGCGCGCTCGCGATCGGCTCGTCCGCCCCGCCTCGCAGGCGGTGCTGCCAGCGCCCGGTCATCAACGCGAAGCGCGTGGGCGAGCAGACCGAGGAGTTCGCATAGCCTTGCGTGAATCGCAGCCCGTCGGCGGCCATCTTGTCCAGGACGGGTGAACAGGCAAGGCGCCCACCGTAGCAGCCGAGGTCGGCGTAGCCGAGATCGTCGGCGAGAATGAAAACCAGGTTGGGCCGCCGCATCTCGTCCACCGGTTACTCGCCCTTGACGCCGGTCTCGCGGATCACCTTGCCCCAGGCGGCGTGCCCGGCGCGCATCATCGCGCCGAATTCCTCCGGCGTGCCGCCGATCGGGAAGATGCGCGCGGCGTCGAGCCGGGTGACGACCTGCGGATCCTTCAGCACCTTGTTCGTTTCCAGGTTCAGGCGATCGATCGCCTCGCGCGGCGTGCCGGCGGGGACGACGAGGCCGTACCAGAACGGCAGGCTCTTCTGGTCGAAGCCGGCGAAGCCTTGCGATTCCAGCGTCGAGACGTTCGGCAGCTCGGCGATGCCGTCCGTGAGGTAAACGCCGAGCGCCTTCAGCTTGCCGCCCTGCACCAGCGGGAGCGCTCCGGTGGTTGGCGTGAACATGATCTGCGTCTCCCCCGCGAGCACGCTGCGGATCGCTTCGGCGTTGCCCTTGTAGGGCACGTGCGTGAGCTCGACGCCGGCCTGCCGCACGAAATATTCCGCGGTGAGGTGGCCCGGCGAAGCCTTGCCGGCGGAGGCGTAGTTCACCTTGCCGGGATTGGCTTTCGCATAGGCGACGAGATCCCTCATCGTCTGCGCCGGCACCGAGGGATGCACGACCACGACCGAATCGGATCGGGCGAGCGCGACCACCGGTGCGAAATCCTTCAGCGGGTCGAACGGCAGCTTGTCATAGAGATGCGGATTGCTGGTGACGATGCTGAAGAGCGTAAGGAGCACCGTGTGCCCATCGGGGGTCGCGCGCGCGACTTCGGCGGCGCCGACGCTGCCGGCGGCGCCGGGCTTGTTCTCGACGAGCACCGGCCGGCCGAGCGTGGTGGTGAGCCGCTCGGTCAGCAGGCGCGCCATGATGTCGAGCGGCCCGCCCGCCGTGAACGGATTGACGAGCCGGACCGGCTTGGACGGGAACTGCGCCGCCGCGGGCAGCGCCGCGGCGAGGAGCAAGGCGAGGACGACGCGCTTCACGCGCGGCATTCTCGCGCAGGACTACTTCGCTGTCTTGGCCTCGTGCTCCGAGATCGCGCGCTTCAGGTCGCTGAACTCGCTGCAGCCGAAGAAGCAGAGCTTGTCGAGCTGGCCCAGGTGCTCCCTCGCCTTGGCGACGTTGCCCACCATCAGGTAGGCCTCGCCGATGTACTCGTGGGCGCCCTTGTGCTTCGGCTCGATGCGCAGCGCCTCGTTGTAGTGCTTGAACACCAGGTCCATCTCGGAGGTGCCGCTCTTGCGCAGCGAGTAGGCGTACAGGTTGTGGTAGTCCGCATTGCCCGGATTGGCGGACAGCGCTTCGCGCATGACGCCCGCAGCGCTCTTCCAGTCCTGGCGCTCGGCAGCGGCGCTGTACCGTTCCATTGCCGCATCGCGCGGCGCGCTGCTGGGCGTATCCGCCGCGAGCGCGAGCTCGGCGCAAGTCAGAAGCGCTAAGATGGTCAGTAGGAATTTCATGGTGCGGATACCCTCCCTGTCGGTACTTCGAATCGTACTCCTTGCGAGTGCGCTAACACTCGCCGCGTTCACCGCATTCCCGGCCGAACCCAATTCGCGCGAGGAAGCGATCACTGCGCTTCGCAGCGCGGAAACCACGGTGCGCATGGAGGCTATCGTCTGGCTTGCGAACCATGGCCGCATGGCCGATACGGCCCTGCTCGATGAGCGGCTGCGCGACGAGAGCCTGGCAGTGCGCGAATACGCCGAGCGCGGCCTGTGGGCTTTGTGGAGCCGCTCGGGCGAGCGCGCCCTCGACGAGATCATGGCTCGCGGCGTCCAGGAGATGCAGGCCGGCAACCACCCGGCGGCGATCGCCACGTTCTCCGAGGTGGTGAAGAAGAAACCCGATTTCGCGGAAGGCTGGAACAAGCGCGCCACTGTCTACTACCTGGCGGGCGAGCTCAAGCGCTCCATCGCCGACTGCGCCGAGGTCCTGAAGCGCAACCCGCGCCACTTCGGCGCGCTCTCGGGCCTCGGCCAGATCTACTACCAGCTAGAGGACTACGAGCGCTCGATCGAGTGGTTCCGCAAGGCGCTGGAGGTCAACCCCAACATGGTTGGCGTCGAGCTGAACCTCAAGGCCCTCGAGTCGATGCTCAAGGACAAGCGCGGCAAGAGCATTTGAATTACGTACCGGGTACGGAATTCGAGGCCGCGTCCGCGTCCTGTGGCCGGCCGATGAGGTAGCCCTGGATGAAGTCGCAGCCGCAGCGGCGCAGGAATTCGTGCTGCGCCGCGTTCTCCACCCCTTCGGCGATGACTTCGATGTCGAGCGCATGCGCGAGCGCGACGATGGCCGAGATGATGGCGCCTTGCTCCTGGTCTTCCGGGATGTCGGCGACGAAGGTGCGGTCGATCTTCACCTTGTCCACCGGGAAGCGCTTGAGGTAGGCGAGGCTCGAGTAGCCGGTGCCGAAGTCGTCGATGGCGATCGACACGCCGAGCGCCTTCAGGCGGTTCAGCGTGGTGAGGGTGACGTCGGTGTGCTGCATGGCGAGCGTCTCGGTGATCTCCAGCTCGAGCAGCCGCGGCGGCAGGCCGGTCTCGGCCAACGCCTGCGTGACCATTTGCGCCAGCTTCGGGTCGTTGAACTGCCGCGGCGAGAGGTTCACCGCGATCTGCAGGTCACGCGCCGCGCCGACGTCCTTGCCCCACTGGCAGGCCTGGCGCAGGACCCATTCGCCGATGCGCAGGATGAGGCCGCTTTCTTCGGCGATCTGGATGAACTCCGAGGGCGGCACCAGCCCGCGCTCGGGGTGCTGCCAGCGCACCAGCGCCTCGTGGCCGCGGAGCTTGCCGCTTTTCGCATCCACGATGCGCTGGTAGTGCACGCGCAGCTCGTCCTTGCCGAGCGCACGGCGCAGATCGGTCTCGAGCGCGAGGCGCCGCGACGCGGCCTGGTTCATCTGCTCGGTGAAGAACTGGTAGTTCGCGCGGCCGAGCTCCTTGGCGTGGTACATGGCGGCGTCGGCGTTGCGGATGAGCGACTCGGCGTCGCTGCCATCGTCCGGGAACACCGTGATGCCGATCGAGCAGCTCACGCCGAGCTCGCGCTCATCGACCGTCACCGGGAAGGACACCTGCTCGATCACCTTCTGCGCGACCTGCGCGACGTCGGAGGAGCGCTTCACTTCCGGCAGCACGACGACGAATTCGTCGCCGCCGATGCGGCAGATCGTGTCGCCCACGCGCAGCTGGTTCACCAGGCGCTGCGAGATCTCCTTCAGGAGCACGTCGCCCACCGCGTGCCCGAGGGAATCGTTGATCGGCTTGAAGCGGTCGAGGTCGATGAACATCACCGCGGTCTGCTTGCGGTTTCTCTGGCTGAGAGCGAGCGCCTGGGTCAGGCGGTCCTCCAGCAGGCGCCGGTTGGGCAGGCCGGTGAGCGCATCGTGGTCCGCAAGATGCTGCGCACGTGCCTTGGCTTCCTCGAGCTCGGCGGTGCGCTCGGTCACGGCGCGCTCGAGGGCGTCGCGCGACGCCTCGAGGGAGGCGCGCGCAGCGTGCTCGGCGGTGACGTCGTCGTAGATCCAGATCGCCCCTTCGCGCGGATGGTCGGAGTCGATCGCCTTGCCGACGAGCTTGCACCAGAAGGTGCTGCCATCCTTTCGCCTGTACTGGCGCTCGGTGGTAATGGCCTGGCCGTCGCGCATCTGGTCGTACCAGCGCGCATCGCCGGCGAACTCATCCGCCGTCGTGTAGATCTCCTCGGTGCTGCGGCCGATGAGCTCGCCCGGCCCGTAGCCGAACATCTGCTCGAATGTCGGGTTGCAGCGCTGGTAGACGCGCTGCTTGACGAAGGCAATGCCGACCGTGGCGTTGTCGAGGATCAGCTCCTGCTCAGCCAGGGCGCGCTGCACGCGAAGGTCGGCCTCGCGCTCCGCGGTGACGTCTTCAAAGCTCCAGATCCACTCCTGCATCTCCTCTCCGACATCGATGCGGCGGCCGCGCGTTCGGCAGCGGAAGGTCGAGCCGTCGCGCCGCCGGAAGCGCCACTCGGCGTCGTGCGCGCCGCCGGGCGCGGTGGTCCTGTGGGCGAGCGATCCGGCGCGCTCCCAGTCGTCGGCGTCGGCGAACAGCACCGATGAGCTCTCGCCCACCAGCTCGCCCGGCCCGGCGCCCACCATATCCTCGAGATAGCGGTTGCAGCGCTGGATCTTGCGATCGCGCACGAATGCGATTCCTACTGTCGCGTTGTCGAGGATCAGCTCCTGCTCGGCGAGCGCGCGCTCGATCCGCTCCTCGGCCTCGTGCTGCCGCGTGATGTCCTCGAAGAGCCACACCGAGCCCTGCGCCGGGTCGCCTTCCTGCACCGCTCGCCCGGAGATCGAGCACCACAGGCGGGTACCGTCCTTGCGCTGATGCTCGCGGCGCAGCTGCTGCGTCTCGCCGCGCCACACCGCCTCGTAGACGACCGCGCCGCCGGCCTCGTAGTCCTCGTCGCTGCGGAACATGAAGCGCGTCGACTGGCCGATCAGCTCGCCCGGCTCGTAGCCGAAGAGCTCCTCGAAGCGCCGGTTGGAGCGCACGATGCGCCGGTCGCGCACGAAGATGATGCCGGCGAGGGCGTTCTCCAGCACGGCGTCCTGCTCGCGCAGCAGCCGATGCAAGACCTCGTCGGCGCGCTTTCTCTCGCTGATGTCCTCGAGGAGGAACACGTAGCCGCGCGATGCGTCGCCGGGCTGGACGGCGCGCGCCGACACGCGGCACCAGAAGCCCGAGCCATCCTGCTTGCGCAGCCACGCGTCGCGCGAGGGCGTGCGGCCCTCGTCGAGCTCCGCATAGATGGCCGCCCGCTCCGCGTATTCCTCGTCCGTGAAGTAAAGCTCGCGCCAGCTTGCGCCGATCGCCGCCGCCGGCGCGTAGCCGAACATCTCCTCGAAGCGGCGATTGCAGCGCGCGACCTTGCGATCCCGCGTGAATGCGATGCCGACGACCACGTTGTTGAGCAGCGCCTGCTGCTCGGCGAGCACGCGCTGCAGCTCGTCGGCGGCCTTGCGGCTCTCCGTGACGTCCTCCACGATCCACACGGAGCCCTTGTGCGGATCCTGCGGATCCACGGCGCGGCCATCGGCGCGCGTCCAGAAAGTGCCGCCGTCCTTGCGCCGGCGCAGCTCGCTGCGCCGCGAGGTCTGTCCGCGCGCGAGGATGTCGTAGACCTGTTGCGCGCGCTGGTGGTCCGTCGGGTCGGCGTAGAGCATGCTCGTCGGCTTGCCCTTGAGCTCCCCCGGCCCGTAGCCGTACATCTCCTCGTAGCGCTTGTTGCAGCGGACGATGCGGCGGTTCTGGACGAACACGATGCCGATCGACGCGGTGCCGAGGATCGCCTCCTGCTCGCGAGCGAGGCGCGCGACATCGTCGGCCTGGCGCCGCCGCTCGGTGATGTCCTCCGCGATCCACACCGTGCCGTGCTGCATGTTCTGCGCATCGAGGGCCTTGGCGATGATGCGGCAAAGGAAGGTGGAGCCGTCCTTCCTGCGCAGCTCCCATTCGAGGTCCACCTGCTTGCCGGCCGTGAGGAGCGGAACGGCGATGCGGCCGAGCGCGTGGTAGCTCTCGGCCGAGGTATAGACGATCTCGCCCGGCCTGCCGATCAGGTCCTGCGGCTCGTAGCCGAGCATCTCGGCGAACTTCGCATTGCACAGGAAGAAGCGGCGCTCGCGCGTGAAGGCGATGCCGATCGACGCGTTGTCGAGGAGCGCCTGGTACTCGAGCTGCGTGTAGCGGGTGCGTCCGGCATAGCCGGGCTCCTCGGCGCGCAAGCCGGCCACGCCCGCATCGGCTACTACCTGGGCGATTTCGCGCAGCGGGGCGGGCTCGCTCATCGGCTCTCGCGCGTCAGGGTGCGGAACTCGTTGGCATATC
>DATLDY010000258.1:0-5281 GCA_035525655.1 Burkholderiales bacterium | reverse complement strand
CTCGGCCGCACCGATATGGATGAAGTCCGGCGCCGCTTCCTCTTGGTCGGAAGGAAGCCCGACCCACGTCTGGATGCCGGAGATCCGCGCCCCGGACGCACGGAGCTCCATCGGTGTCCTTTCCGAGTGCACGATGCCGCGCCCGGCTGTCATCCAGTTGACGTCGCCGGGACGGATGGACTGCACGGTGCCGAGGCTGTCGCGATGCAGGATCTCGCCCTCGAAGAGGTACGTCACCGTGGCGAGGCCGATGTGCGGATGCGGCCGTACATCGAGCCCCTTTCCGGGTGCGAGAGCGACCGGGCCCATCTCGTCGAAGAACACGAACGGACCCACGGTGCGCCTCGCCGGGGCCGGCAACGCGCGGCGCACCTGGAAGCCGTCTCCAAGGTCGCGCGAACGCGGGACGATCAAAGCGTCGAGCATGCGACAAAATAGCACCATGCCGTTAACGTCATCGGTGCGCGACATCGCGCATGTCATCCAGCTCGCCATCCGGCGCCGGCTGGTCGGCGCGCTGGCGCACGTCGACGCCGCCAACGCCCCGAGCGCGCAAGCCGAGCTCCAGTTCGTGGAGCGGCGCGTTCGGCTCATCTACACTGCGATCCTGCTCGCCGTGGTGGCTGCGCTCCTTTCTTCGTGCTCGCTATGCTCGCCTTGATCGGCAGCCTCGCGCTCTTCCTGCGCGAGATCTACCTCGGCGTGAACACCGTGGCGTCGCCGATCCACTAGGAGAAATGCAATGGCCAAGCTACGACACATCGCGATCACGGTACCGGACCCCGAGAAGGCGGCCGAGTTCTACATCAAGGCGTTCGGGCTGAAGCGCGTCGGACGCACCGACTGGGAAGGCGCGCACGGCGTGTACCTCAGCGACGGCGTCATGAACGTCGCGCTCCTGCATTACAGGAAGGAAGAGTACGCCGGCAAGCGCGGCAGCGACTTCGTCGGGGTGCATCACTTCGGCTTCATCGTCGACGACGTCCCCGGCACGCGCGCGGCCATCGAAGCGGCCGGCGGCGAGCACTGGATGGGGGAGCCGGCCGACGGTGGCGGCTTCTACGAGGTGAAGTACCACGACCCCGACGGGGTCGCGTTCGACATCACCGCCAACGGCTGGACTGGCGCATCCAAAGAGTGAGCGCGCTGCCGGTTGTCGCGAATCCCCGCTCGGGCAGCGCTCCAACCGCCGAGCGGCTCACCGAGCTCTTCCGGAATGCCGGTGCCGAAGCGGTCGTTCATCTTTCATTGGATGGGCTCGACGAGCTCGTGCGCAAGCGGCCGCCGGTCATCGTGGCAGCCGGCGGCGACGGCACCGTGAACACTGTTGCATCGGCGCTCGTCGGTACCGACACCGCGCTTGCGGTGCTGCCGATGGGAACCCTCAACCATTTCGCGCGCGACCTTGGCGTGCCGGACGACCCCGCCGCGGCCGTCGAGATCGCGGTCAGGGGAAAGCGCCGCGCGGTGGACGTCGGGGAAGTGAACGGCCGCGTGTTCGTCAACAACGCGAGCATCGGGCTTTATCCCGCCATCGTGCGCCATCGCGAAAAGCAGCAGCGCACGCTCGGTCGCAGCAAATGGCACGCGATGCTGTGGGCCGTGCTTACCGTGCTGCGGGGACATTCGTTCATGCAGCTCACGCTCGAGCTCGACGGGGTCGTGCACCGGCGGCGCACTCCCTTCGTGTTCGTCGGCAACAACGAATACCAGATGGAGGGCTTCACCATCGGCCTGCGCGAGCACCTCGATGCGGGCACGCTCAGCGTTTACGTGACGCATCGCTCTGGGCGGCTCGGTCTGCTGCTGCTCGCACTGCGCGCGCTCTTCGGCCGGCTGCAGCAGGCGAGCGATTTCGAATCCGCGCGCGTCGCCGAGCTGCGCATCGAGAGCCGGCATACCCGCCTCCTCCTCGCGACCGACGGCGAAGTGGCCGCCGTAGACATGCCGCTCGTCTTCCGCACCCGGCCGCGCGCACTGCAGGTCATGGCGCCGTGAGGACCATCGCCCATCTCTCGGACCTGCATTTCGGGCGCGTGGACGCGGCGCTCCTCCTGCCCCTAGCGACAAAGCTGCGTGCGCTGGCGCCGCACCTCGTCGTCGTCTCAGGGGACCTGACGCAGCGGGCGAAGCCCGCCGAGTTCCGCGCCGCGCGCCGCTTCCTCGACACCCTGCCGCAGCCGCGCCTCGTCGTCCCCGGCAACCACGACGTGCCGCTCTACAACGTTTTCCAGAGGTTCCTCGGCCCGCTGAACAAATATCGCCGCTACATCTCCAGGGAGCTCGAGCCTTCATACATCGACGAGGAGATCGCGGTGGTCGGCATCAACACGGCGCGCTCAGCCGTGTTCAAGGGCGGGCGCATCAACGAGGCGCAGATGGAGCATGCACGTAAGCTCCTGTGCCCCCTGCCCGAGAAGGTGACGAAGATGATCGTGACCCACCATCCCTTCGACCTGCCGCCGGGGCACGACTCACGCGAGCTGGTGGGCCGGGCGCGCGAGGCCATGAAATTGTTTGCACGTTGCGGCGCCGACATCCTGCTCTCCGGACACCTGCACGAAAGCCACGCCAGCGATACCCGCCTGCGCTACAAGATCGACGGCTTCGCCGCGCTCGTCGTGCAGGCGGGGACGGCGACTTCGACGCGCGCCCGCGGCGAGACCAATTCGTTCAACGTGATCCGCGTCGAGCATCCGCGGGTGCGCGTGGAGCGTTTCGCCTGGACGGGCGCGGATTTCGAGCCTGCCGATGCCGCAGCGTACGAGCACACCGCCGAGGGCTGGCGCAAAAGCTAAACTCGGTCCATGACCAGGCCCCCGTTCCACGCCGACCACGTCGGCAGCCTGCTGCGCCCGGCAGACCTGCGCGAAGCTCGGGCCAAAGCCAGGAGCGGAGCGCTCGGCGCGGCGCAGCTTCGCAGCATCGAGGACGCGTGCATCGCGCGCGCGGTGAGGAAGCAGGAGGAAATCGGCCTCCAGTCGATCACCGACGGCGAATTCCGCCGTGATTTCTGGCACCTCGACTTCCTCAAGCAGCTCGACGGTATCGAGCTCATCAAGGCATCCGGCCTCACCTTCAACGCCGAGGACGTGCCGCCGATGGCGAGCGTCACGGGCAAGCTGGGCTGCTCGCGGCCCATCATGGTCGAGCATTTCGCCTTTCTTAAGAGCCAGACCCGGCGCACCGCGAAGTTCACCATGCCCTCGCCGGGCTCGGCGCACTTTCGCGGCGGGCGCAACGCCATCTCGCGCACCGTGTATCCCGACCTCGCCGAATTCTGGGCGGACATCGGCGCTGCGTACCGCACGGCCATCGGCCACCTCTACGACGCCGGTTGCCGGTACGTGCAGCTCGACGACGTCGGCTTTTCCTACCTGTGCGACGACAAGGTGCGCGAGAACTTCCGCAAGAACGGCGACGATCCCGCGACGCTCGCGGCAGACTACGCCGGCGCCATCAACGAGGCGCTGCGCGAGCGCCCTAAGGACCTGGCGGTCACCATGCACACCTGCCGTGGCAACTTCCGCAGCACCTGGTTCGCCGCGGGCGGCTACCAGGACCAGGTCGTCGAGGCGATGTTCAGCGCGAAGGTGGACGGCTTCTTCATGGAGTACGACAGCGAGCGCGCCGGGGGCTTCGAGCCGCTGCGCCTCCTGCCCAAGGGCCGCAAGGTCGTGCTCGGCCTCGTCACCACCAAGTCGGGCGCCCTCGAGCCGAAGGAGAGCCTTAAGCGTCGCATCGACGAGGCGGCGAAATACGTGCCCCTCGAAAACCTTTGCCTCTCGCCGCAGTGCGGCTTTTCGAGCACCCACCACGGCAACCTCCTGACCGAAGACGAGCAGTGGCGCAAGCTCGAGCTCATCGTCCAGGTCGCCGCCGAAATCTGGAGCTAACGAGCGGTTGTTTCCGCGCTTGACGCCGCCCATCATTTCCATTATTCTGGAATTATGGAAATGACGCAGATCGTCGATGCACTTTCGGCGCTGGCGCAGGAGACACGGCTCAAGGCATTCCGCCTGCTCGTCGAGGCCGGGGCCGAAGGCCTGCCCGCCGGGCGCATCGGCGAAGAGCTCGATCTGCCGCCGGCAACGCTGTCGTTCCACCTCGCCCATCTCGCGCGGACGGGGCTGGTGCGCAGCCGGCAGGAAGGGCGCTTCGTCATCTACAACGCCGATTTCCAGAACATGAACCAGCTCGTGGGCTACCTCACCGAGAATTGCTGCGGCGGTCGCTCATGCGCTCCCACCACGAAAGGAGTCCGCAATGAAACGCTTCCACGTGCACGTCGCCGTGCATGACCTCGAGCAAAGCATCCGCTTCTATTCCGCCCTGTTCGGCACGGCCCCGGCGGTGAAGAAGGACGACTACGCCAAGTGGATGCTGGAAGACCCGCGCATCAACTTCGCCATCTCCAACCGCTCGCCGAAGACCGGCCTCGACCACCTCGGCCTGCAGGCGGAGGACAGCACCGAGCTCGAGGAAATCGGCTCGCGCCTCGCGCAGGCGGATGTCTCCGCCACGCCGCAGAAAGGCGCGTCGTGCTGCTACGCGAAGAGCGACAAGTACTGGACCATCGATCCGCAGGGCGTGGCGTGGGAATCCTTCCACACGCTCGACAGCGTGCCGACGTATGGAAGCGACACGCGCTCGCGCGTCACCTCCAAGGAGCAGGCGCCTGCGGCCTGCTGCGTGAAGTGAGCCCCGCCGCCATCGCGAATGGCCGCGCGGCTGCCCGGCGTGAGCGCTCCGAGTACGTGCATTGCCTCATCAGCCGCGCCGTGCTTTGGGTGCGTGCGAAGCTGAGCGGCAGTAGCACCACGAGCTTGGTGCCCTGCTGTTGAAGTCGGTCCTTTTCCTCTGCACCGGCAACTCGGCGAGATCCGTCCTCGCCGAGGCCTATCTCAATCATGCCGGCGGCGGACGCTTCAAGGCTTACAGCGCGGGCAGCCAGCCGGCGGGCAAGGTGAATCCCTTGGCCTTGCAGCTCCTCTCCGCGAAGGGAATACGAACCGCCGGCTTTCGCTCCAAGAGCTGGAACGAATTTGCGAGCATGCCCCTGGACCTCATCTTCACCGTCTGCGACAACGCCGCCGCCGAGACGTGTCCCGTCTGGCCCGGCAAGCCCGCCACGGCGCACTGGGGCGTCCCGGACCCGGCGGCCGTTCAAGGAAGCGACGCTGAGAAGCGCGCCGCCTTCGAGCGGGCGTACGTCGCATTGAGCCGCCGCATCGAGCGCCTGATCGCGCTACCGGTCGAAACGCTGGATCGCCAGACGTTG
>DATLDY010000229.1:0-2591 GCA_035525655.1 Burkholderiales bacterium | reverse complement strand
CTGGAAGGCAAGGACATCCGCGAGCACATCAAGGCGGGCAAGCAGCCGGTGCGCCTCGGCCTCACCTGGAACGACCGCGTGTCGTTCGTGCTGACCGACGAGCTGCACGTCAAGCGAATTTCGTTTCTCAACGTGCTGGAGCACGAGCCCGGCGAGGAGCAGGAAGACGCGGCCGAGCGCTTCGACATCGACTTCGCGCTGATGACGGGCGAGCTCTCGCGCATGCTCGCCGATCTGGTCAAGGTGCTCGGCGGGGAGCGACCGTCGAAGGGCGCGCCCGCCGGGCGTAGCGTCCAGGCGGCGACGGCGTAACACGCCGTGTCCGGCGAGCTCATCCGCGAGCGCGTGCTGAGGGCGATCGCGCTGAACCGCACGCCGGGCTATCACTTCGCCGGCAATTTCATAGACCTCTCCTTCGATCGCGTGACGAGCGGCGACACGCGCATCTCCTACGAGACGGGGCCGCATTGCGCCGACTCGCACGGCGGCACCGACATCGGGTCGCTTGCGCTGGCCGCGGATTTCGCGCTCGGTACAGCGATCCGCGCCGACCTCGACCGCTCCACGCGCACCGCTACCGTCAGCATGGCGCTCGAGCTCATCGCGCAAGCGCCCTCCGGAACGGTGACGGCGGAATCGCGCTGCCATGGTTTCCAGGGAGAGGGCTATGGCCGCATAGGCCACGGCCGCGTAGTGATGCGGGGCGCCGGCGAGATCGGGTACGCGAGCGGGGCGTTCATGGTGCTCAAGCCGCCGCCGCAAGTGACCATGCATCCGGTGCCACATCGCAGGCGTGGCGATCTGGAGCCGGCGCCGCTCGCCGAACGGGATCTTGCTCCGGACGAGTTACGCATCCTGCGGCATGCGGATGAGGCGCTCGAGCGCGCCACAAAAGCGCATCAGCCGTTCATCCGCCACTTCTGGGGTTACCTGCCGCAAGGCGGGCAGGGCAGCGCATCGTGCGTGATGCCGAACGGCCCGCATGTCGGCAACCGGGTAGGGCATGTGCAGGGCGGCCTCCTGGTCGGGCTCGCCGCCGTGACCGCTGCGGCGGCGTTACCCGAGACGTGGATGCTGAGCGCGGTGTCCACGGCCTTCATCAGTCCTGGTGAAGGCTCCGCATTGAAGGCGCACGCGAATGTCGTCCATCGCGGGCAGCGCCTGGCGGTGGTCCGCACGGAAGTGATGCGCAGCGACGGCCGACGGGTGCTCGACGTCCTGAGCACCCACGCAGCATTAGCTGGTTAGAAAGCGCTTCGCGTCGCCCACCCGCGGCAGGTTGTTGAACAGCACGTATGCCGGCCCGCGTGGTGCGGCGGCGACGAGCATCTTCTTTAGCTGCCTAAGCTCGGCGGCGGAGTAGGAGTGCCGCGCCCCGCCGATGCCATGCAGGCGCCAGTACACCGGGTGACGCGGCTCAGGCGGCGTGACGAACGGGTCGACGACATGGACGAGATTCAGGTCGCGGCAAAGGGCGAGCGCGAGGTCGCGCTGCGCGATCCAGTCGGCGCCCCGCGGCTCCCAGAGTAGACGCGCCTTGGGTCTTGCTATCCGCTCGAAGAAGCGCGTCATCTGGCGCACGTGTGCGAGCTCGGGCCGAAAGCTCGGCGGGCACTGGAAGAGCAGCGCTGTAGCGCCAAGCAGCTCCGCGCATTCGAGCGAGCGCTGCCAGCCGCGCGCCACGGCCTTGGTATCGGCGAAAAAGCCGGGCCGGTCCCGGGCCCCCAGCGGTTTGCGCAGCCGCCGATACGTGGGGCTCGTGCGCGGATGCGTGACGAGCTGCCACACCTTCATGGTGTATTCGAGCGAGCGCGGCCATTTCTGCATCACGCTGTCCGCGGGCGGGTCGTAAAACGTGCTCTGCACTTCCACCACCGGAAATGGATACCGGCCCATGGCAATGGAGAAGCCGCAGAGGCCCACGCGTGGCTTGGTCTTCATTGCTGGCGCTGGCAGCGGTCCTCGAAGAAGCGGATCAGCTTGTCTATGGCGCGCAGCGCCGCTTCCTGCTCGCGTTCCTCTCTTTCGAGTACGCAAAACACCCGCTTCAGGATGGCGCGCGCAATCTGTAGCTTGGCGACGTTCTTCGCGTAAAGATATTCGCGTTCGCGCATACTGTTAATTTATCCATATATCCGGCCGAGGAGAAGCCCGTGAGCAAACCAGTGCTGTGGACGGTCGACGAGCGCGGTGTGGCGACAGTCACGCTCAACCGGCCGGAAGTAAACAACGCCTACGACGAGGCGCTCATCCAGGGCCTGCACGACGCCATGGATGCGTTGACAGGCGTGCGCCTCGTCGTGCTACGCGGCGAAGGCCGCCACTTCCAGGCCGGCGCGGACCTGAAGTGGATCGCGCGGGTGGCAGCGCAATCCGCGGAAGAGAACGAGCGCATCTCGCGCGCCACCGCCCTCGCGGTGCATCGGCTGAATACGCTGTCGGTGCCGACCGTGGCGCTGGTACAAGGCGGCTGCTTCGGCGGCGGCACCGGCATCGTCGCGGCGTGCGACATGGTCATCGCGGCCGATAACGCAATGTTTTCGATAGCCGAGACGCGCTGGGGCCTTACGGCCGCCATCATCCTGCCGCAG
>DATLDY010000201.1:0-10258 GCA_035525655.1 Burkholderiales bacterium | reverse complement strand
AAGCATCCGCTCGACGTCGAAGGCCGCACGATCCCCTATCGCAAGCGCGCGGGCGGGCTCGTGTGGTTCGACTTCGAGGTGCTGTGCGGCGGGGCGCGCTCCTACACCGACTACGTCGACCTCGCCAAGCGGTTCCACACTGTGATGCTGTCGAACATCCCGCGCCTTTCCGCGAAGGAATCCGACGCCGCGCGGCGTTTCACCTGGCTGGTGGATATCTTCTACGACGACCGCGTCAACCTGATCGTTTCCGCCGCGACCGAGCCCGAAAATCTCTTCACGGCGGGCGAGCACGCCGCGGAATTCCAGCGCACGGTGAGCCGGCTGCACGAGATGCAGTCGGTCGAATACCTGCAGACCGAGCGCCGCAAGCCCTAGCTGTAAGTACGCTGGCGCACAGAGTTCCGACGCGCCGCCGTGTAGCTTGCCGGCTACGCAGAGGAACAGCATGCGCCTATCGCAATTCATCACCGAGAATCTCGAGCAGATCATTACCGAGTGGGAAGCCTTCGCGGCGTCGCTCAATGCCGACGGACAGCCGATGACCGCGCTCGCGTTGCGCGATCACGCGGCGCAGATCCTGGCGGCCGTTGCGCAGGACATCGACGAGGGCCAGACCGACCTCGAGCAGGCCTACAAGTCGAAAGGTTTCGTGCGGATCCCCGAGGCAGCCCAGACCGCGGCCATGACGCACGGCGCGCTGCGCTATCTGTCGGGCTTCGACCTGCGCCAGCTCGCGGCGGAATATCGAGCGTTGCGGGCGAGCGTACTGCGCCTGTGGCTTCGATCGGCGGCTCACGATGAAACCGCCGCCTACCAGATGACGCGCTTCAACGAAGCGATCGACCAGGCGCTCGCCGAATCGATCGCCAACTATTCCGACGAGGTCGCGCGCTCTCGCGATACGTTCCTCGCCATCCTCGGCCACGATCTGCGCAGCCCACTGTCGGCCATTTCCAATTCAGCGCTCTATCTCGGCTCTCCGGGACTGCTGCCGGGCGGCGCGCCGCTGGAGGCGGTGAGGCGCATCAACGCGGGCGCGGTGAGGATGAGCGCGATGATCCGCGATCTCCTGGAGTACACCCGCTCGCGGCTTGGACGCTCGATTCCCATATCGCCGCAAGCCGGAAGTCTGGCGACGATCTGCACGCTGGCCTACGATGAGGTCCGCGCCGCCTACCCGGAACAGGAATTTCGCCTGGAAATAGCGGGCAACCTCGAGGGCCACTTCGACGGCGAGCGGCTTCACCAGGTGCTTTCCAACCTGCTGCACAACGCGATCAAGCATAGTGCCAACCGCGAGCCGATCATCCTTTCCGCTCATGGCGAGCAGGACCGGGTGACGGTCAAGGTGCAGAACTACGGCCGGCCGATTCCCCCGGACCAGCTGCAGGTGATTTTCAATCCGCTGGTGCAGATCCCGTCGGCGCTCGTGGACCCCGAGAGCGAGCCCGCCACCAGCCTCGGCCTCGGGTTGTACATTGCCCATGAAATCGTGACCCGGCATGGCGGCACGATCGTCGCGGAGTCCTCCGAAGAGGGCGGCACCGTCTTTAGCACGCGCCTCCCTCGAATTCCGCCCGCGGCGCGCGCCGCTGCCATGGCCCAATAGAGGCTTTCGGCGGCAGACCGTCGCCTCTCGGCGACAGCAGAACGCGGGTCTGCCGACAAGCCAACGCCCGGGGCCGGGTGTTAGCTTGGCGGATGGCTTCGACGATCCACTCCCGGGTGCTGCGCAGCGCGGCTGAAGTCCTCGGCGGCATCGCGGCACTTTGCCGTCATCTCCAGGTACCCGAAGCGGTGCTCAACCAGTGGCTCCTCGGGTTGGTCATACCGTCCACGCATGTGTTCCTGAAGGCGGTGGACGTACTAGTCGTGATCCGCGAACGCGACCCCAGCGGCGAGAGCGCCGTACCTTTTTACGAGCGCCAGCCGGCAGGCTCTTCTGCCGGGGCAAGGCGCGACACCCGATGATGATGCCGCTTCCCGAACCACGCAGCGCCCCGAAAAAACGCGGCGGCGCGGGCGCGCCGCCTTTGCGCATCCTCGTCGCTGATGACGAGCGCGACACCGTCAACATGCTGATGGCCATCCTGCGCGACGAAGGTCACGTCGTGCACGGTGTCTATAGCGGAAAGGACGTGCTGCCGGCGGCGCTGCTGCTGCGCCCGGATGTGCTGATCTGCGACATCGCCATCCCGGGCCTCAGCGGATACGCGGTTGCGCAGGCGATGCGCCATGCCTTCATCCCGGCGCGCCTGCCACTGATGATCGCCATTACGGGATTCTGGAAAGAGACGCCCGACCGCCTGGTCGCCCAGCAGGTCGGCTTCGATCACCATCTTCTCAAGCCCTGCGACAGCAGCCACCTGCTCGAGCTGCTCGCGCCGGTGCAGGCCCGCCAGCCCGGCGTCTGATCCGCCCCGGCGCCCCAGGGCGCCGGTTGGTGCAAGAATAGGGCGATGAGGCTTTTTCTCGGGCTGCTTATCGCTTTGTACGCCGCGCTTCTCCAGGCGCAGAGCTTTCCCACCAAGCCGGTCCGCCTCATCGTTCCTTTCCCGCCGGGCGGCAGCAACGACGTCGTCGCCCGCGTCATCGCCACGCAGCTTTCCGAGCGGCTCGGGCAGAGCGTGGTCGTCGACAACCGTGGTGGCGGCGGCGGGACCATCGGGATGAATGCCGCGGCGAAGTCCACCGCCGATGGCTATACGCTGGTGATGATCTCGGTCGGCTACCCGGTGAGCATTGCGCTGCGCTGGATGCCGGAGGAATCGCTGCAGTGGTATGTGCCGGTCTCGGCGATAGGCAGCGGGCCGAGCCTTCTCGTCGTGCCGCAATCGTTGCCCGTGAATTCGCTGCAGGAGCTGATCGCGCTCGCCAAGCGCAAGCCCGGCTCGCTCAACGCCGGCTCGGCGGGCGCCGGCAGCTTCCAGCACCTCGCGACCGAGCTTCTCCGCCTGCAGGCCGGCATCGACATCGTGATCATCCAGTACAAGGGCGGCGGGCCCGCGCTAACCGACACGATCGCCGGCCAGGTGCAGATGAACGTGGGCAGCGTGATCCAGAACCTGCCGCATGTGCGCTCGGGCAAGCTGCGGGCGCTCGGCATCGGCGGCCACACCCGCATCGCGGCGTTGCCGGATGTGCCCACCTTTGCCGAAGGCGGGCTGCAGGGCGCGGAGGCGACGAACTGGTGGGGGCTGATGGCGCCGGCCGGCACGCCGGGCGCCGCGCTGAAGAAGCTGGAGGTCGAAATGGCCACCATCCTGGACTCGCCCGAGACGCAGAAGCGCTTCCAGCTCGAAGGCTCGGAAGTGCTGCGAATGACGCCGCAGCAATTCGGCCAGCTGGTTGCCGCGGAGACGGCGAAGTGGACGCGAGTCGTGAAAGAGGCCGGTATCAAGGCGGAGTGAAAGGAACCATGGAACGCTTCAAGGCATACCGGCTGACCGAGACGCCGGAAAAGAAAATCCGCGCCGAGATGGTCGACACCACGCTCGACGAGCTCGACCAGCACGAGGTTACGGTGCGGGTCGCGTATTCGAGCGTGAACTACAAGGACGCGCTCGCCGTGACCGGCAAGGGGAGGATCCTGCGCCGGGCCACCTGCATCGGCGGGATCGACTTCTCCGGAACCGTGGTCACGTCCACCGACCCGCGCTACAAGAAGGGCGATGCGGTCCTCACGGCGAGCGGAGAGTACGTCGGCGTATCGAGCGACGGCGGCTACTCGCCTTACGCCCGCGTCAAAGGCGACTGGATCACGAAAGTGCCGCAGGGTTTGTCGCTGTGGGAGGCGATGGCATTCGGCACCGCCGGCTACACCGCCGGCATCGCGGTGCATCGCATGGAGCACAACGGGCTCAAGCCCTCCAAGGGCCCGGTGGTCGTCGACGGCGCCACCGGCGGCGTCGGCTCCATCGCCATCGCGATGCTGGCGAAGCTCGGTTATCAGGTCGTCGCGCTGACGGGCAAGGAGAGCGAGGCGGATTGGCTGAAGAAGCTCGGCGCGAAGGAAATCATGCTGCGCCAGAGCCTCAACCTGGACAAGATCAAGCCGCTCGACAAGGCGACGTGGGCGGGCGCCGTCGACAACCTCGGCGGCCCGGTGCTCGCGTGGATGGCGAGCACCATGAAGGACAACGGCGTCATCGCCTCGATCGGCCTCGCGGCGAGCCCGCAGCTCAATACGTGGGTAATGCCGTTCATCCTGCGCGGTGCGAGCCTGCTCGGCATCAACTCGGGCGACAGCTCGAACGACATCCGCGAGCTCGTGTGGAAGCGCATGGCTACCGACCTCAAGCCGCCGCTCCTCAAGGAGATGGCGCGCACCGTCCCGTTCCACGACCTGCCCGGCGTGTTCGACGATTTCATCAACGCGAAGGTGAGCCGTCGCGTGGTCGTTGACCTGACCGGCTGAATCCGCTTGCCGCAGGCGACCGAGCTGCCGCAGAAGCGCGTGCTGGTCGTCGACGACTCGAAGTTCGTGCGCGCGACGTTCGCCGCGGTGCTGAAGAGCGTATTCCCGGTGCGCGAAGAGGTCGACGGCGAAGCCGCCTGGACTGCGATCCAGGAAGACCCGACGATCATCCTGATCTTCACCGACCTCGACATGCCGAAGCTGGACGGCTTCGGCCTGGTGGAGCGCATCCGCGCTTCCAGCGATGCGCGCATTCGCAGCCTGCCGATCGTCATGATCTCCGGCAACGAGCAGGCCGGCGTCAAGGAGCGCGCGCGAGCGGCGGGGGTGACCGACTTCATCAGCAAGTCGGCCGACCCGCCGGAGCTGCTCGCGCGCCTCGACAACGTGTTGCAGGTGGTGACCGCGGCACAGCAGGCCGACGCCACGCACGACCGATTGACCGGCGCGCTGACCGAGGCCTACCTGCGTACCGAAAGCGCCAAGCGCTACTCCTACGCGCTGCGCCATGATGAGGAGCTGTCCCTGATGGCGATGCGCATCGACAGCGTCGGCGACATCGTGCGGACCGCCGGCAAGGATGCGGCCGAGCAGCTCGTCGCGAGGATTGCCAAGCTGCTGATGGGGCAGGTCCGCACCGAGGATTCCGTGGCTCGCACCGCCGCCGCGACCTTCATGGTGGTGGCGCCCGGCACGGCCGGTGCGCAGATGGCGGTGCTCGCGAAGCGCCTGCAGGGCCAGCTCGCGCAGGCGAGGGTCAGCTACGGCCAGCACGTGCTGAAGATCGCGAGCAGTGTCGGCGTCTCGTCCCGGCGCGTCGATCCCTCCAATTCGATCGACGAGCTGATGAGCCTCGCGCTGCAGCGGCTCGACGGCGGCGCACCGCCGGCACAGCCCGTCCCGGAAAGCCTGCCGCCGGAGATCGATCAGGCCCTGCACGTGCTCGAGCACGCGGATCTCGGCCGCCTGGTCCAGGTGAGCCCCGAGCTCATCGAGCGGCTCAAGCGGATCGCGAAAAAGCTACACTGAATCGATGACCACCTACCGCGAGTTCCATCGTCGCTCGATCGACGATCGCGAGAGTTTCTGGCGCGACGAGGCGGCGCTCATCCACTGGCAAACGCCCTTCCGGCAGGTGCTCGATTACGCCCGGCCGCCTTTCGCGCGCTGGTTCGTCGGCGGCGAGACCAATCTCTGCCACAACGCCATCGACCGCCATCTTGCGAAGCGTGGCGAGCAGAAAGCCCTGGTCTGGATCTCCACCGAGGTCGACGAGACGCGCAGTTTCACCTTCCGCGAGCTGCATGCGGAGGTGAACCGCGTGGCCGCGATGATGCAGTCGCTCGGCGTGAAGCGCGGCGATCGCGTGATCATTTACATGCCGATGATCCCGGAGGCGGCCTTCGCCATGCTCGCCTGCGCGCGCCTGGGGGCCATCCATTCGGTCGTCTTCGGCGGCTTCGCGGCGGCGAGCCTCGCGGCACGCATCGACGATGCAAAGCCCGCGCTGATGATTACGGCCGACGGCGGCAGCCGCATGGGCAAGAGGGTGCTCTACAAGTCGCTCGTCGACGAGTCGCTCAAGCTCGCGAAGCACGCGCCGCAGAAGGTGCTGATCTTTCGCCGCGGCATGGACGACAAGATGCCGATGGTTGCGGGGCGCGATGTGGACTGGGCCACGCTCGCGAAGGATTTCAAGGGCGCGAGCGTTGCATGCGCCTGGCTCGAGTCGAACGAGCCCTCGTACATCCTCTATACGTCAGGTACCACCGGCCACCCCAAAGGCGTGCAGCGCGACGTCGGCGGCTATGCCGTGGCGCTCGCCTCGTCGATGAAGCGCATCTTCTGCGGCGCAGCCGGGGAGACGATGTTCACCACGTCCGACATTGGCTGGGTGGTGGGGCATTCCTACATCGTCTACGGGCCGCTCATCGCCGGCATGACGACGATCCTGTACGAGGGCGTGCCGATCCGCCCCGACGCCGGCGTGTGGTGGAAGATCGTGCAGGACCACAAGGTGTCGGTGATGTTCTCCGCGCCGACCGCGATCCGCGTGCTGAAGAAACACGATGTGTCCTTCCTTCGCAAATACGACATGTCCACGCTCCGGCATCTCTTTCTCGCCGGCGAGCCGCTCGACGAGCCCACCCATAGGTGGATAAGCGAAGCGCTGGGAAGGCCGGTGATCGATCATTACTGGCAGACGGAAACCGGCTGGCCGCTCCTCTCGGCCCATCCCGGCGTGGAGCAGACGCCTCTGAAGATGGGCTCGCCGAGCTTCCCGGTCTATGGCTACGACGTCAGGCTGCTGCACGAGCAGACCGGACAGCCGGTTGCCGACGGCGAGAAGGGCGTCGTCGCGATAGCGCCGCCGCTCCCGCCGGGCTGCATGTCGACGGTGTGGGGCGACGACGCGCGCTTCGTCAACACCTACTTCCACGACTTCAAGAACCAGCTCATCTACTCGACTTTCGACTGGGGTATCCGCGACAAGGACGGCTACTACTTCATCCTCGGCCGTACCGACGACGTGATCAACGTCGCCGGGCATCGACTCGGCACGCGCGAAATCGAGGAGGCGGTCAGCATGCATCCGAACGTCGCCGAATGCGCCGTGGTCGGGGTGGCCGATCCGCTCAAGGGCCAGATGCCGCTCGCCTTTGCGGTGCTGAAGGATCCCGGAAAGGCGACTTCCGCCGAAGAGGTCATGCAGACGGTGGACAAGCAGCTCGGCGCGATCGCCCGGCCCAAGGCCGTGCATTTCGTGTCGTTGCTGCCGAAGACGCGTTCCGGCAAGACGCTGCGCCGCTCGATCCAGGCGCTCGCCGAGGGGCGCGACCCGGGCGATCTCACTACAATCGAAGACCCCAACGCACTGGAGCAGATCCGACAGGCCCTAAGATGAAACAAAGACCGGAGCTCACCCTCGAGGATTGCAAGAAGATCTCCGCCGCGGCCGAAGCCGAGGCGCGCAAGAACAACTGGAACGTGTGCATCGCCATCCTGGACGACGGCGGCCACCTCCTGCACCTCGCGCGCATGGACGGCGCCTCGCCTTTCAACGCGCGCACCGCCGTGGCCAAGGGCAAGACGGCCGCCGAAACGCGCCGCTCGACCCTCGTCTGGGAAGATCGCATCAAGGCGGGCCGCAACGCCATGCTCGGCATGCCCAAGATCACGCCAGTGCAGGGCGGACTGCCGATCGTCATCAACGGCACGTGCGTCGGCGGCGTTGGCGTGTCGGGCGTGCAGTCGCACGAGGACGAACAGATCGCCAAGGCGGGCATCGACGCCCTGGGCTAGGCTTTTTTCCACCACACGGAGGAGAACCATGAAGCGCTTTGCATTTGCCGCCGCCGTATTGCTCGCCGCGTTTGCCGCCGTTGCGCAGGACAAGCCCAATCCGATGGATGTGGTGCCCGACAAGATGCCGAACGACATTCCGTACGGCCCGCCGATTACCTACGAGCGTGCGGTGCAGGCAATGAATGCGGCAATCGTGGAGTCGCAGAAGCGCGGCTGGAAGCTGAACATCGCCGTCGTCGACTCGGGGGCGAATATCGTCTCCTTCGCGCGCATGAACGGCGCGCAGATCGGCTCGATCGCGATCTCCGAGCACAAGGCGCGCGCCGCGGTGAAGTTCCGCCGCGAGACCAAGGCCTTCGAGGCGGGCGTCCAGGCCGGCAACAACTACCTCATCACGCTCGACGACGTTATCGCCTCGCGCGGCGGCATCCCGATCATGGACGGCGGCCAGATGATCGGCGCCATCGGCTGCTCGGGCGGCACCGGCTCGCAGGACGAGGTTGCCTGCCGCGCCGGCGTCGACGCGGTGAAGCGCTAGTCTTTCTCGCCCGTCGCGCTCAGGTACTGGTCCAGCTGTGGACTGACATTGGGCGCGAACAGCTCCGCGACGTCCATGCGGCGTCGCGTGAGCTGCTGTTCATGCAGGTACTGCACCAGCGCCTCCAGCGTGGGGCGGCTGCCCTCGAGCGAGTAATCCCACGGGATCTCCCGCGCGCGCTCGATTTCGTCGATCACCCAGGGCAGGCTGACGGTCAGCGCATCCGTGTCGTACATGTGCCTTAACGCCATGTCGCGCGCCTTGTAGAAGGCGCGATACAGGCTGACCGCGAGCCACGGATTGGCGTCGTAGATGCGCCTTCGCAGCACGAAGGTATGCATGATCGGGAAGATGCGCGTCTTGCGGTAATAGGCCAGCTCGACGTCGCGAAAGTCCGGAATCAGCCGCCGCAGGCTTTTTCCCAGGGTTTTCGGAATCATGACCGTCATCAGCGCATCGATCTCGCCGCGCTCGAGCATGTCCTCCAGGGTGTTGCCCGCCGCGAGCGGCTCCAGGCGGATTCCCGCCGGCGGCTGGATGGTGCGGATCGGCCGGCCGATGACCCACGTGACATCCTGCGGCTGCACGCCGTACTCGTGCTGCAGGAAGCCGCGCATCCAGACCGCCGCGGTCATCTGGTAGTCCCCGACGCCGATGCGCTTGCCTTTCAGCCCGGCGGGATCGCGGATCGGCGAATCCGCGCGCACGTAGAGCGCGTTCTGGCGGAACACGCGCGACGGGAACACCGGAATGGCGATGAAGCGCTGATCGCCTTCGGAGCGCAGGATGGTGTACGAGGAGAGCGACATCTCGGATGCATCGAACTCCTCGTGGTTCAGCATCCGCCAGAAGGTCTCGCCGGGGCGCAGCGCGAGATACGTGAGCTCGTCTACGCCCTCGGGCTTCACGCGGCCGTCGATGAGCGCCTGCGTGCGATCGTAGCGGCCGCAGGCGATCGTGAGTCTCATGCGTTGAAGTATAGTTCCGCGCATGTCCCGCTCGCCCCGTGTTTTGATTTCCGGCGGCGGCATCGGCGGCCTTGCCGCTGCACTCGCGCTCCTTCGCCACGGCATCGACGTCGACGTCTACGAGCAGGCGGCCGTGGTGAAGGAAGTCGGCGCCGGCGTGCAGCTCGCCGCCAACGGCACGCGCGTCCTCTATGCGCTCGGCGTCGGCGACGAGCTGAAAGCGCTGTCCTGCGAGGCGCAGGGCAAGGAAATCCGCCACTGGAAGACCGGCGAGACCTGGAAGCTCTTCGACCTCGGCCCGGTTTCGATCGAGCGCTACGGCTTTCCCTATTTCACCGTCTACCGACCCGATCTCCTCAGCGTGCTCGCCGACGCGGTGCGCCGGGAAAAGCCCGATGCGATTCATCTCGGCGCCAAGGTGTCCGGTTTCGCGCAGCACCCAAACGGGGTGTCCGTCGAATATTCCGGTGGAAACGCTAGCGGCGACGCGCTAATCGGCGCCGATGGCGTGCATTCCCGCATCCGCCAGGGATTGTTCGGCGCCGACAAGCCGGAATTCACCGGCGTCATCGCCTGGCGCGGCATCGTGCCGATGGAACGCCTGCCGGCGCACATGGCGCGGATGGTCGGCTCGAACTGGGTCGGGCCGGGCGGCCACATCGTGCACTACCCGTTGCGCGCGGGGCGCCTGATGAATTTCGTCGGCGCGCTCGAGCGCAGCGACTGGCGCATCGAGTCCTGGAGCGCGCGCGGCACGAAGGAGGAGCTCCTTGCCGACTTCCGCGGCTGGCACGAGGACATCCAGGCGTTCGTGCGCGAGATCGAGACGCCTTACAAGTGGGCTCTCATGGTGCGCGCGCCGCTCGAGCGTTGGACGGTCGGTCGCGTGAGCCTCCTCGGCGACGCCGCCCATTCGATGCTGCCGTTCCTCGCGCAAGGTGCGGTGATGGCAATCGAGGACGGCTATGTGCTCGCACGATGTCTTAAGCAATACGGCGTGGACGCCGGCCTGCAGCATTACGAGAC
>DATLDY010000189.1:0-7400 GCA_035525655.1 Burkholderiales bacterium | reverse complement strand
GTGGACCTTCTCGAGCGCCTGCAATTCCTCGAGGAACGCCGCCGTCTCGGGGCGCCGGTTGCAATACAGGAGCATGAAGCGATGGGCGAGCCGGCGGTGGCGCGCGTCGCGCAGCATCGATAGAAACGGGGTGATGCCGATGCCGGCTGCCAGCATTAGCGCCGGCCGCGTCGCATCGGGATGCAGCACCATGGCGCCATTGGGGCCGTCGACGGTCACCTCGTCGCCGGCCTGCAGCGCACGCAGGCGCGCCTTGAAGGCACTCTCGCGCATGCGGGTTGCGATCATCAGCTCCGGCTCGTGCGGCGCCGATGCGATGCTGAAGCTGCGGTTCTCCCAGCCCTCGCCGAGCGTGAGCCGGATCGACTGCCCGGCCTGGAACATGAACCCCCGCGGCTTGGCGAAATGGAATGCCATCGCGCCTTCGGCGACTGCCTCTCGCCGCACGAAACGCATGGCTAGTACGTGCGGATGCCCGGAAACGGCTCGCTCGCTTCGTGGCGCTTGCCGGCGTCGTCATACCAGTAGAGCTTGCCGACTTCCTCGCCCTTGGTGATCTTGTGCGAGCCGTCGCAATAAGGCTGGTTCTTCGACAGGCCGCATTTGCACAGCCAGGTCTCTTTGCCTTCGATAACGTACTTGGTCGGTTCCTGCGCGGTGCGCGACACTAGCCTTGCCATGGGCCTCCTCGGTTTTCGCTATATGCGTTCAAGTAGAACACCTGCAAGCGACGCGCATTCCGGCGCCCGGCAAAGTCTTACTGCCGGGTCGCTCCGCGAAGGAGAAGCTCCACCGTGGCGTCGATCTCCGCGTCGTCATTCCAGTCGGCCTCCGGCGCAAGCAGCGCGCGACCAATGATGTAGCCGAGGTTGAGCGAGATCACGGCGCGCGCGATGACTTCGGGCGCAAGATCGGCCCGCAGCTGCTTGCGCCTCTGGTAGCGCTTCACGGTGTTGACCGCGTGCTGCCAGAGGTTGTCCTTCCAGATCTTGATCACCTTGCGGCGCAGGGCCTCGTCGGTCATCAGCGTCGCCAGCATCAGCCGGAACTGCGGCGCAGACGCCCGCGCCGCTCCCGTGCGCAGCTTGAGCACGCGCCGGTGCCAGTCGCGGAAGGATTCGGAATCGGCGGCGAACAGCTTGGCCGTCTCGGTGAGCTCGCGCGGCATGGTGGCGGCGAGCACGGCGGGGAACATCACGCGCCGGTAGAGGCTGTCCTTGGAGGGGAAGTAGCGGAACAGCGTGCGCTCGGTGACGCCGGCCGCCGCGGCGATGTCGGCCGTGCGCGTATCGCGCAAGCCCTTGTCGCCGAAGAGCCGCGTCGCGGCCTGCAGGATCGCCGCCTCCTTCGCGGTGCTGGGGCGCTCGTAGCGCGCCGATTCGCCGCGCAGGGTGGTTGCACTAACGCGTCGCGAGGCCATGTATAGTGGCCACTATACCGTCAATGCGAGGAGGCAGCATGAGGAAAGTCCGCGTCGCGCCCAAGGGCATGGGCATCAACGATTTCGTCGCGCAGGAGGAAGGCTTCTTCGCCGCCGAAGGCATCGAGGTCGAATGGGACATCAAGACCTTCCGCGGCACGCAGTCGAGCTGGAAGGGATCGAGCTACCTGCAGCGTCCGCAGGACAAGCCGTTCACCGAGGCGAAGGACGACAGCCTGATCCAGTGCGCGTGCCTGTGGGGCACCATTTCGAACGCCGGCGCCGGCATGGGCCGCTTCGTGGGCGACTGCTACGGCGTATCGCCGTGGGCGATCTTCGTGCGGCCGGAGTCGAAGATCCGCAAGCCCGAGGACTTGAAGGACGTACCGATCTCGGTCGGCCTGCGCGCGGGCAGCCACTTCAACGTGCCCTACCGCCTGGAGAAGTACCTGCCGCTCGAGAACATCAAGACGGTGAACACCGGCGGCTTCGGTGCGCGCCTGAAGGCGCTGCTCGACGGCGAGGTCGAGGCCGCAAGCCTCCTTCCGCCGCAGATCGACATGGCGAGGCAGCTCGGCCTGCGCGCGATCATCGAGGACGAGTTCAAGACGCTGTGGTGGGTGCCGGAAACGGCGAACCAGCAGGACGTGCGCGCCTACCTGCGCGGACTCGACCGCGCCGAGAAGGCGCTGCAGTCCAACCTCAGGAAATATCTCCCGCTATGGGAGAAGTGCGTGCCGCCGGAGTTCAAGGATGGCCACAAGTGGGACTACAGCAAGTTCACGCGCGGCGAGCGCTTCGTCTACCAGCCGCTGCCCCGCGAGGACTTCGACATGACGATGGACCAGGTGAAGCGCTGGAAGCTCGACGACTACCTGAAGGAAACCAGCTTCGACAAGCTGGTATACAGCGCCCCTGCATAAATAAAAATCGGGGTCAGAGCAGGCTCTGACCCCGATTGTTTTACGACGCTGTCTAGCGGAAGCGGTAGAGCAGGCTGACGTTCATCACGTCGATGTCGGTCTCGCCGGTCCGGGCGCCGCCGACCTGGTCGTAACGCTGCCATTCCGCCCGCACGCCCATCTGCTGCGTGAAGTCGTACTGCGCGCCGAAGCCGTAGGTCAGGCCGCCTTGGGTGTCGTCCCCGCTCGGAACCACGGCGGACTGAAGCTCGCTCTTGGCGTAGTAGGCGCCGAGCTTGCCGTAGACCGAGAGGTTCGTCGCGACCGGAAAGGCGCCGATGCCCACCAGCTCCCACACCTTCGCATTGCGCTGGCCCTGTACGAAGTTCACTTCGCCCAGGTTGTGGTAGCCGATCTCTGCGGCGAAATTGCGGTTGATCTGGTAGCCGCCGAAGACACGCCAGGCGGTGTCCGTCTCCGACGGGGCCTTGTAGTTCGCACGGCCGAGACCACCGCCCACGTACACCGAGCTCATGTTCAACTGAGCCGCTGCCGGCAACGCAACCGCCGTCGTCGCCAAAGCAAGAATTACCGCTGCTGATTTCATCATGCTCTCCTAGTTGTTAACGACCGCCCAAGGAAGGGCTCGGCAAGGAGTAGCAAGCTACTGGCCCGCGTCCGGGAAAGCGGACGCGGGCTGTCAACGAATAGCTACAGGCTCAGCGGAAACGCCAGATGCCGCCGATGCTTATCACATCGACATCACCGTTGTCGGACTCGCCACCGAGGTTGCGATAACGCTGCCATTCGGCGCGCAAGCCCAATGCGGGCATCACGTTGAACTGCACGCCCGCGCCGAACGTGAGGCCGTTGCCGGAGTCCTCGCCGGTGACACCGACGTTGGAATTGAGCTTGGCCTCGCTGTGGTGAACGCCGAGCTTGCCGTAGACGCCGAACTGGTTGCCCAGGGGGAGGATGCCCAGGCCGACGAGCTCCCACGCGGTGGCCTTGATGCTTGCGTTGACGCCGCCGCCCGAGGCCTTCGTTTCGCCCAGGTTGTGATAGCCGAGCTCCGCGGCGAAGTTCGGGTTGAACTGGTAGCCGGCGAGGATCCGCCAGGCGGTGTCCTGGTCATCGCACGAGACACCCGCCGTCAGGCCGGTGCACGCGTCTTTGAACTTCGACTGGCCGACCGTCGCGCCGACATAGACAGCGCTCATGTTCATCTGGGCCGCTGCCGGAAGCGCGAGGGCCGAAAGGGCAAGTGCAACCGTGACCGCTGCTGACTTCATCTTTGCTCTCCATGGTGGTTGACGACGGCCGCAGATTGGCCCTCGGCGCGGCAGTGATCAACAAACCCCTTGATGATTGGCGCGAAACGCGCGCGAGGCGTATCGCCGGCGCAACAGCGCGTGAATTACTACCGGCTTTTTACCTACGGGCCGAAGTACCAGCCGCCGTTCACATCGATGGTCGCGCCGGAGACATAGGCGCCTGCCTCGGAGCACAGCATCGCCACGACGCCGGCGATGTCATCGGGCTCGCCGGCCCGGCGCAGCGGCAGCGATTCCACGAACCGCTTCTCGGCCTCGGGCGACGGCATGCCCCACGAAGCCTTGGCGATGCGCTCGGTCTTGATGAAACCCGGCGCGATCGCGTTCACCGTGATGCCGAAAGGCCCGAGCTCGAGCGCAAGCGTCTTGGTGAGGCCGATGATGCCGCCCTTCGCGGCGGCGTAATGCACGCCCACGCGATCCGAGCCGCGGCGCGCGGCGATCGAGGTGAAGTTGATGATGCGGCCGGACTTGCGCGCCTTCATGCGCGGCGCGAACTCGCGGCAGACCAGGAATGCGGTGGTGAGGTTGGCGGCGAGCACGCGCGCCCACTCGCTCTCGTTGATGTCCTCGAGCATCATCGATTGCTTCGGCAGATCCGGCAGCGTGTTGTCGCGCGAAGGCGCGACCGGCCCGCCGGCCACGTTGACGAGGAAATCCGGCGTGCCGACGGCGGCGACCAGCTTCTCGACATCCGCTGCGTCGCTGAGGTCGGCGACGATGAGACCGCCGCTCTGGTGGATATCGGTGGCGAAGACCTGCACCCCTGCGTCGCGCAGCCGCTCGCAGACCGCGGCGCCGATGCCGCTCGCCGCGCCCGTGACCAGCGCCCGCTTGCCGCCGAGGCCCTTAAGCGGCATACGAAGCCCCGTTGATGTCGATCATCGCGCCGGTCATGTAAGACGTGTCGTCGGTGCATAGCGCGACGATCAGCGCCGCGGTCTCTTCCACGGTGCCGACGCGCCCCATGGGAATCTGCGCGAGCGGACCTTCGGGGCCTTTGCCCTTGCCGCTGATTGCGAGCACCTTCGCCAGCCGCCCGCTCGCGATGACGCCCGGCGCGACGCAATTGGCGCGCACGCCGAACTCGCCGAGCTCGAGCGCGAGCTGGCGCGTAAGCGCCATCACGCCGGCCTTGGCGACTGCATACGGTCCGCTCGAGCCCTCCGCGCCGGGTGGTATGCCTTTGCGCGCCGCGATCGAAGCGAGATTCACGATCGCCCCGCCCTGCTTCTTCAGGTGCGGCGCCGCCGAGCGGCAGCAGTAGAAGGCCGAATCCAGGTTCGCGCCGAGGATCGTGCGCCAGTCGTCGAGCGAGCAGTTCGTCAGCCCGCGAAAGCCTCGCGGCGGCGGCGCCGTCAGGTCTTCCACCGTGATGCCCCAGCTTCCGCCGACGCAGTTCACCAGCACGTCGACGCGGCCGAACTTCGCGATCGTCGCCGCCACCATGGCGTCGACCGCTTTCGGATCCGCGACATCGGCGCGGATGCAATGCGCATCCTTCATGGCGCCGAAGCCGGCTTCATAGAGATCGGCGACCACGACCTGCATCCCTTCTTCCTGCAACCCGCGCACGACAGCGGCCCCGATGCTGTCGGGCTTGGCGCCGCCGGTGACGATCGCAACCTTTTTCAGGCCGCCCCCCTGGGTTTTTCGCAAACCCCAACCCCCCGCTCGCAAAAAGCGCTCGCTTCTCCCCTTGACAGGGGGGCGGCAGGAAAAAATCTCACTTCACGACCCGGTTGCGAAGAATGCCGATGCCCTCGACCTCGAGCTCGACCACGTCGCCCGGATTCAGGAAGCGCAGCTGCTCCAGCCCACACCCATTGCCGACGGTGCCCGAGCCGAAGAACTCGCCCGGATGCAGAGTCTCCGAGCGCGAGGCGTGAGCGATGCAGTCCTCGAACTTCCAGTGCATGTCGCGCGAGTTGCCGCCGCCCCACTCCTCCCCGTTCACGCGCACGCGCATCTCGAGCCGGTACGGATCGCCGATTTCGTCGGCCGTGACGAGGCACGGGCCCATCGCGTTGCCATTGTCGAAGTCCTTTCCCTTGCCCGGCCCGAGCTGCCCGGCCATCTCCTTCGTCTGCTCGTCGCGCGCGGAGAAGTCGTTGAAGATGGTGTAGCCGAAGACATGGCCGCGCGCCTTGTCCTTCGTGATGTCCTTGCCGCGGCCGCCGATGTAGCAGCCGAATTCCAGCTCGAAGTCGAGCTTCTCGCAGTATGACGGCCACGGCACGTCGGTCTCGGTGCCGCAGACGGAGAAGCGGTTCGGGTGGTAGAAGATCGGCCGCTCATACCAGACCTCCGGGATGCGCGCCGCCGTGCCGCGCAGCTTCGCCACGGCCTCGAAAGCCTGCCGCAGGTGCTTCTCGAAGCACAGGAAGTCGCGCATCTGCGGCGGAATCGGCACCGGCGCGAGCAGACGCACCTCTTCGCGGGCGAGCGTGTTGGCTGCGCCGGGCGCCTTGACGAGCTCGCCGATCATGTCGAGCGCGGCGTCGCCGGCCTCGATGATGTGCAGCATGCTTTCCAGCACCGGCGAGGCGCCGTTGTATGTCCGGGCGTGGGCCGCCTGCAGGTCGACGATGCGGCGATCGCCGTCGACCAGCGCCCCGGTGCGGGCCGGGGAGCTTCCCATAGTGAAAGTCACGAGTCGCATGGGTGGATTTTGATAATACACTTGGCCTCTGGGCACACGAGGAGACGCCATGCGCCAGTTCAATGAAGACACGCTCACCCAAGCCGTCATCGACCGCCTGAAGGACGCGAAGGACGAGCGCTTCCGGAAGGTCATGACCAGCGCCATCAAGCATCTGCATGCCTTCGCGCGCGAGGTGCATCTCACCGAGGAAGAATGGTTCGAGGGCATCAAGTTCATGACGGCGGTCGGCCAGAAGTGCGACGACAAGCGCCAGGAAGTCATCCTCCTGTCCGACATCCTCGGCCTGTCGATGATGGTGGTGGCGCTCAACCACAAGACAGTGCCCGGCGCGACCGAAGCGACGGTGCTCGGGCCGTTCTTCGCGCACGGCGCGAAGGAGTACGAATACGACGGCGACCTGCGCGTGGGCTGCAGCGTCAAGGGCGAGGACACGCTCGTCACGGGGCACGTCCTCAGCACGGACGGCAAGGCGATCCCGAATGCGCTGCTGGATATCTGGCAGGCCAAGGCCGACGGCATTTACGACGTGCAGACCGGCGGCGAGTTCGAGCTGCGCGGGCGCATCAAGACCAACGCCAAGGGTGAATTCTCTTTCCGCAGCTACAAGCCCAAGTTCTACAGCGTGCCCGACGACGGCCCGGTGGGCGATCTCATCCGCGCCACCGGCAATCACGTGATGCGCCCGGCGCATATGCATGCCGTGGTATCGGCGCCCGGCTACCAGCAGGTCATCACGCACGTCTTCGTCGATGGCGACCCCTATCTCGACGAGGATGCGGTGTTCGCGGTGAAGGATTCGCTGATCGCCAAATACCACACCGTCAACGACGCCGCGCTCGCTAAAAAGCTCGGCATGTCCAACCCGTTCCTGAAGCTCGAGTTTGATTTCCGCCTCGCGCCGGAAGCCGGCGTGAAGTCGAGGAAGGTCATCGCCCCAAGCGACGCCGTCGCATGATCTGGCGCGTCCGCCGCGTTCTCACCGGGCACGATTCCGACGGCAAGTCGACGATCATCGCCGACGGCACCGCGCCGAACATGAAGGAGATGCCGTCGTTTCCCGGCCTCGCGCTGACCGATCT
>DATLDY010000164.1:0-36698 GCA_035525655.1 Burkholderiales bacterium | reverse complement strand
TCGTCGATCGGGTAGACACCCACCACGCCGAGTGGCCACGCACCGCGTTCGGCGTGCGCGACGCCGCTCACGTACACCGAGGAGATGACGCCGGGAGCGAGAAGCTCGTCTTCGAGCATGTCGCCGGCGCGCAGCTCCTCTGCCGTTACATAAGTGTTGCGCGCGGCATGGGCGATCGTCGCGAGCTCCCGCCGGCGGCCGACCCACACGTTGCCGGCCTCGTCGGCCCAGCGCGCATGGAAAAGCGCGAAGTCGGGCACCATTGCCGCGACCAGCAGGATGGAATCGTTGGCCGTGCTGAACGGGTTCTGCGCCACCTGCCAGTCCTCGCGCCCGCGCACGAGGTCGGAGCCGATCACACCGCGCAGCGGCATGAACGGCACGCCTTTCTCGGTAGCCTGCAGCGCCGTGTGGATCGCAGGACAGGTGTAGTCCACCACCTTGATCTCGCCACGCTCGGCGGCTTCGCTGAAGCGCGGCGCGAGTCCGGCTTCGCCAAGCGAAACGGCGCTCGAGTGGACTTCCGCGACACAGCCGGCGCCGATGAGCAGGTCCGCAGACAAGCCGAGGACCGGGACGCCGAGCAAACGGAGATTGCGCGCCTTGCGGCGGATGAGGGCATGCACCGTGGCCATCGACGGCAGCGAGTAGTCCGGCGGCATGGCGATGAGCGCGCCGTCCGGGATGTTCGCTGCTAAGGACTCGGGAGTCAGGCGGTGCCGCCCACCGTGAGACCGTCGATCTTGAGAGTGGGCTGGCCTACGCCCACCGGCACGCTCTGTCCTTCCTTGCCGCAGGTGCCGATGCCGCTGTCGAGCGCGAGGTCGTTGCCGATCATGCTGACGCGGGTGAGCGCGTCCGGCCCGTTGCCGATCAGCGTGGCACCTTTGACCGGGTGCGTGACCTTACCGTCCTCGATCATGTAGGCCTCGGCGGCGGAGAAGACGAATTTGCCGTTCGTGATGTCCACCTGGCCCCCGGCGAAGTTGGTGGCGTACAGGCCCTTCTTCACGCTGCGGATGATCTCCTGGGGATCGTGCGCGCCGGCAAGCATGTAGGTGTTGGTCATGCGCGGCATCGTGAGATGTGCGAACGACTCGCGGCGTGCGTTGCCGGTGAGCGGCATCTTCATAAGGCGGGCATTGAGGCTGTCCTGCAGGTAGCCGCGCAGCACGCCGTCCTCGATGAGGACGTTGCGCTGTGTCGGCGTGCCTTCGTCATCCACCGTCAGCGAGCCGCGGCGGCCGGGCATGGTGCCATCGTCGACCACCGTGACCCCGGGCGAGGCGACGCGCTGGCCGAGGCGCCCGGAAAACGCCGAGCTGCCCTTGCGATTGAAATCGCCCTCGAGGCCATGGCCGATCGCCTCGTGCAGCAGCACACCCGGCCAGCCCGGACCGAGCACCACGGTCATCGTGCCGGCGGGCGCGGCGCGCGCATCGAGATTGACGAGCGCCTGGGACACCGCCTGGCGCGCGTATTCGTCCAGGACCGCGTCGGTGAAGTGCGAGAAATCGGTGCGGCCGCCCCCGCCGCCGCTGCCGCTTTCGCGCCGCCCGTTCGATTCCGCGATCACCTGGATGGAAAGGCGCACGAGCGGTCGCACGTCGGCCGCGACGTGGCCGTCGGCGCGCGCGATGAGCACGACTTCGTATTCGCCGCCGAGGCTCGCCATCACCTGGGTGATGCGCGGATCGAGCGCTCGGCATTTGCGCTCGATTCGCTCCAGGAGCGCCACCTTCGCTTCCGGTGCAAGCGATGAAATGGGGTCGACCGCCGCGTACAGCGGAGTGGGGAGCTTGCGCGAAGCCGCCTTCACGCGTCGCGCCTGGCCGGAAGCCGCGATGGCGCGGGTCGCCTTCGCGGCGTCCTCCAGCGCGTCGAAGCTGATCTCGTCGGAATAGGCGAAGGCGGTTTTCTCGCCGGACACCGCGCGCACGCCCACGCCCTGCTCGATGTTGAAGCTCGCCGATTTGACGATCCCCTCCTCCAGGCTCCAACCCTCGGAGCGGGAGTACTGGAAGTAGAGGTCCGCGTAGTCGACCTTGCGAACGGCCAGCGTGCCGAAGATGCGCTCGAGCTGCGAGGTGCCGAGCTCGAAAGGCTCGAGCAGCGTGGTCTTCGCGGTTTCCAGAATCAAGTCATTCTCCTGTTGGCGTTGGCGGGCAGCGACGATTGGACCTCGCGAATGCGCGCAAGATCCATCTCGGCGAGCACCACGCCTTCGCCTTGCTCCTGCACCGCGAGGATTTCGCCCCACGGATCAATGATCATCGTGTGTCCGTAAGTGCGCCGGCCGCTCGCGTGCACGCCACCTTGCGCCGGCGCGACCACGTAGGCCTGGTTCTCGATCGCCCTCGCGCGCAGCAGGGTTTCCCAGTGCGCCGCGCCGGTCGGGACGGTAAAAGCCGAGGGAACGAACATGGCGTCGAAGGAGCCGAGCGCGCGATAAAGCTCGGGATAGCGCACATCGTAGCAAACCGAGAGCGCAAGGCGCCCGAAGGGACTCGTCACGGCGACCGGCGCAGTCCCCGCCTCGAGCGTGCGCGATTCGTCGTAGCGCTCCTCGCCGGCGGCGAAGCGGAACAAATGCATCTTGTCGTAGCGGGCGACGCGACCTCCGCCATCGTCGAAGACCAGGCACGCGCTGCGGATGCGCTGCGGATCCGCACAGGCGATCGGTGCCGTGCCGCCGACGATCCAGACGTGATGATCGCGCGCGGACTGCGACAGGAAATCCTGGATCGGACCGGTGCCGTCGGCCTCGCGCACCTTGACCTTGTCGCCCTCGTGGCGGCCGATGATGTAGAAGTTCTCCGGCAGCGCGACCAGGCGCGCACCGGCTGCCGCGGCGGCAGCGATGAGGCGCCCCGCCGCTTCCAGGTTGGCCCCGACTTCGGGGCCGCTCACCATCTGCAGCGCCGCGATCCGCGTCTTGCTCAAGGCCTCGCGGTCTCGGTCATGGGCGCCAGCGCGGCGCTCACCTTCGCCACCTTTGGCTCCGCCCAGCTGCCGGTGACCTCGAACTCATGCGCAAACATCTGCCCCAGCGGATTCTTCAGCACATGCTGCGCCAGCGCGGCGGCCACGCCAACCACCGGGTTGACGATGCCGACGACGGTCGCGGCCGAGCCACCGAGGCTAGGCACCACCCGCACCTTGAGGTTCTGCGTCTCGCGCGCGAGGTCCGCGCGGCCCGACATGGCGACCTCCGCCGCAGGACCCCGCATGCGAAAGTCTTGGATATCCATCACGCCTCGCTCCAGGCGAGCGACGGATTCCATGCGGTCGAAGCGAAAGCCCTTGGAGAAGACGTCGCGAAAGTCGAGCGCGATGCGCCGCGGCAGGGCCTGGAGGTTCATGAGCGAGATCAGCTTGCCCATGCCGGGCTCGATTTCCAGGAACTCGCCCTCCTCGGCATTGAGCTTGAGCTCGCCGCCCAGGCTGGGGAAGTCCATCGAGGAGAGCTCGCCGTTCCAGCGCAGCGCGCCTTCGAGCTGCGCCTTCCCGCCGAGCACCATGCCCGGATAGCCGACACGCGTGAGGAGCTGGCCGACCTCTGCCACCTCGAGCCTGAACTCGAGCTCGCTCGTCGTGAGGACCCCATCGCGCCAGCGACCCGTGCCCAGGAAAGTCGCATCCGGATTCAATATGGCGAGGCGGTCGATGCGCCAGTCGTCCCCGGTGCGCTGGCCGACCAGCTCGACGCGGCCGAGCTGCTTGCCGCGCAGGGCGAAGCGCTCGGCGACCAGATCGAGCGCCGGCAGCTCGCCCGGCTTGGCCATCGAGGCCCACTTGTCCTCCTCGACGGAGTTCGGGACGCTGAAGTGCAGCAGGCGCGCTGTGAGCTTGCCACCGGCGGCGCTGCGATACGTAAGCTGCCCGGCGATCTCGTCGGCGTCGACGGTCGCCGACCAGCCGGGACCGTCGGTCGAGCCGCGCAGCGCGACGTTGTTGATGCGCTTGCCATGGATATCCAGGCGCGCGATCTTCAGCTCGAGTGCCGTGGCGAGCGCGTCGGCGCCGTCGCCGGCAAGCGCCGCGCGCCAAAGATCGGCGTCGATGGCGGCGAGCGAGCCGTAGACGAGCAGTCCCGGCCGTTCGGGCATCCGGATCGGCTGCCCCGTCGCCGGCGTGAACGCAAGCGCGGCGCGCTGCACCTTCATGCCGTCTCCATCCCGGCGCCGCTGGATCTCCGCCGCGGCCACGCGGCCAATCGTCACGGAGATGCGCTCGCGCGCGCCGCTTTCCGACGGCACGACTTCGACCCGCAACGGCAGCGCGTCGGCCGCGCTTTTCTCGAAAGGCGGCGGCAGCTTGCTCGCCACGCCGCGCAGGGATGTGTCGACCACCACGCGCTGCACGCCTTCGCGTACGTTGACCACGGCGACATAAGGCGCACTGCCGCTGAGAGAGCGGCGCAGCGGATGGTCGAGCAACGCGCCGAGCGCGGCAGGCTGCGCCTCGCCGCGCGCGGTGAACTCCATCGCGCCGTTCGGACGCGTGCCGCCATTGAGGGCGACGCTCCCCCCGAACATCTGACCCCGCACGTCCTGCACCGCGAAGCTCGCGTCGGTGAAGGCGAGCTTGCCGCGCGCTCCTTCGAGCGCCGGCAGCTGCTTGTCAAGCGCGATGCGGTTACCGGTGAATTCGTAATCGCCCGACACCTTGGTCGCCGAAAGCTCGGCGAGCGGCAAGTCGAGCTTGACGCGCAAGCGCCCATCGCCCGAAGCGCTGATGTCGTTGGTGAAGCGCCCGGCGGAACTGCGCAGCGGCGATTCCTGCAGGAAGCGCAGGAATTCCGCGGTGGGGCCCTGTGCCAGCCCGCTCACCTGCACGTGCGGCGCCCGATCGCCGAGATGCGGAATCGCCACCTTCACGTCCTGCAGCCTGGCGCCGAAGATCGTTCCCCCGCGGCCGACGACTTCGAGGCGGTCGCCCTCGAACGCAATGTCGGCATCCACGTCGCGAATTCGCGGCCAGCCCTCGGCATAGTCGAGCTCGCCGTTCTGTACGCGCGCCGCGACGCTGAAGCGTCCCTGCGAAGGCTGGGCGAACGGAAACTCGCGCAGGTCTCCCTGCACGCGTACATTGACCTCGGTTGCCTGCCCCGCGACGATGCCTTTGACGAGCCATGCGCGCGTGCTCTCTCCCATCAGCTTGGCAAGCGGCAGGTAATGCGCGAGATTCTTCGCGTCGGCGCGGTTCAGCACCGCGGAGGTATCGATCCTGCCGGGACCGTTGCCGTCGTAGCTGTAGCTGCCGAACACGTTGCCGCTCACGTCGGCGTTCTGGAAGGTGAGCGAGGCCACCTGCACATCGACGCGCTCGCCTTGCCGGCGCCATTCGAACTCCCCGTCCAGCGAATCGAACGTCATGCGCGGCTCGGCGAAAACGCGGGGCAGCTCGAGCTCGGCGGAACGCGACTGCAGCTGCACGCGGCCGCCGGCCTCGCTCGCTTCGAAGGTGCCCGCAAGGCGTGCGAAGCCCGGCACGCTCTCGCGCGGACGCATGCCGAGGTCGGAAAAGCGCGCGAGCGCGCGGTATCCCGCCGGCGCCACCATGGTGCCCCGCCATTCGAAGCGCGCGTCGGCAAGCTGCCCGCGCGGCTCGACTTCCATCATCAGGCGGCGAAGCTCGAGCGGAAGGGGCAGCGCTTCGGCGAAATGCGCGAGCGGCACGAGCTCCAGCGCATTCGCAGCCGCCCTGCCGCCGTCGGCCTTCCAGGCGAGCTGGAAGTCGACCGGCTTCAACGGCGTGCCATCCTGAGGCGTGAGCTCGAGCTTGCGCACGGCGAGCTCGTAGCCGCCGTCGACCGCGCGCGCCTGCAAGTGCCCGCTCGCCGCGGCGACTTCGAGCGCCGGCAGGTCGGCGGCGAAGGTGACCGCGACGTCGGCGAGGGCGAGATCGGCGCTCACGTGGCGCACGGTGCCGGCCTCGACCTGGGTCCACAGGCGCACGGCGCCGTGCCCACGGTGCATCTCGAACGGGTAGTCGAGCCACGCGCGCGACGCGGCGACGTCCGTATAGGCGAGCTCGGCGTATGCGCTGGCGGCCCAGCCTGCGGCTTGCGCCATGCTCCGCCCGCGAGCCTGTGCGAGCACCTTGAGTGTCGTGCCGAGCGCGGCGGGCAAACGTCCGGCTACCGAGACCGAGTGCTGCTCGCCTTCGTTGGTGAGCCGCAAGTCGATCGCGGAAACGGCGAGCGGCGGGGCGCCGCGCTTCTCGTCGCGCCATTCGATCTCCGCGCCGCGGATCTGGATCTCGCGCTGCTCGAGCAGCCAGTCACCGAACCCGCCGGGGCCGGACGCGGGCGAAAGCCGGATGCCGGCGATATAGAAGGCGCCGGCGCTGTCGCGCCGCACGGCGAGCTTGGGCGCTTCAATGCGCAAGGCGTGCAGGCGCAGCTCGCCGTGCGCGAGCGAGCGCCATGAGAGAATGTTTTCGATCGACGGCAGCGTGAGCGCCTCGCGACCCTGCGCGTCGTAGATGCGCACATCGGAAAGATTGATCTGCGGGCGAAGACCCAGCCATTCCGCTTCGATGCGCCCGATCTTGACCGGCAGGCCGACGGTGGCGCTTACGCTGGCGACGATCTCGGACCGGTAGCGCTCGACCTGCGGCAGCACCCCGTAGCGCAGGCCGAGCACCGCCGCGGCGAGCGCAAAAAACGCTCCCCAGGCGAGTACTTCCAGAGTCCGCCACAGTCGCTTCATGTTGGAATGAATCCCCCGGACGGCATTCTAATCCGCAATGTCGCAGGCAATTGATCCCGCTTGGGTTTCCCGGTTCGCCGCCCGTCGGCTGGCGGCTCGGCCGGCGCTCGCCGCGGAGTTTTCTTCGCCAGTTGCCTTTACGCGACTGGAGATGGAGCGCGCCCTCGATGGCGCGGCAATGGACGACGAGGCGGCGTTCAAGCGGCGACTGCGCAACTTGCGCGAGCGGGTGCTGCTGAGGGAGATGTCACGCGACCTCGCCGGAGTCGCATCGCTCGACGAGGTGTGCGGCGCGATGAGCGACCTCGCGGAAATATCCATCGCCACCGCGCTCGCGTGGCTTAAGGCCACCGAGCTCATCGTCGTCGGCATGGGAAAGCTGGGCGGGCGCGAGCTGAATGTCTCGTCCGACATCGATCTGGTGTTCCTGCACCCGGACGCGGAAGGCGCCGCGCGCCTCGAACCCGCGGCGAAGCGGTTGATGCGCCTGCTCTCCGACGTCACGGAGGACGGCTACGTCTTTCGCGTGGACATGCGCCTTCGACCGTATGGCGACTCGGGTCCGCTCGTCGGCAGCTTCGATTTCCTCGAGTCCTACTTCATCACGCAGGGGCGGACCTGGGAACGCTACGCCTGGCTCAAGGCACGCGCGCTGAGCGGCACCCGGCTCGATGAGCTCTCGGCGATCGTGCGGCCGTTCGTGTTCCGCAAGTACCTCGACTACGCGAGTCTCGACGCGATGCGCGACCTGCACGCGGAAGTGCGCCGCGATGTCGAGCGCCGCGAGCTTGCCGAGCACGTCAAGCTCGGCCCCGGCGGGATCCGCGAGGTGGAGTTCGTCGCGCAGGCGCTGCAGCTCGTGCGCGGCGGCCGCGATTCCGCGCTGACGGTGCGGCCGACCCTCGCCGCGCTGGCGGAGCTCGGCAACAAAAACCTGTTGCCCGCGGCCGCCGCGCAGGAGCTCGCCCAGGCCTATGTGTTCCTGCGCCGCGTGGAGCACTGTTTGCAATACCTCGACGATGCCCAGCGCCATGAGCTGCCCGCGGACGCCGAGGACCGCACACGCGTCGCCCGCATGATGCGCTGCGCCGACTGGGACGCATTTGCCCGCGAGCTCGGCGCGCACCGCGCCGCGGTCTCGCGTCATTTCGGCAATATCTTCGCCGAGCGCACCACGGACGACGCCGCCTGGCCGGACGAGCCGCGGCTGAATGCGCTGCGCTCGAGCCAGCGCTACGCCACGCTGCCCGACGATTCGCGCCGGCGCCTGGACCGGGTGGTGCCGGCGCTCGCGAAGGCGGCACAGCGCACGCCCGACGCGCAAGCGACGCTCGCGCGCGGCGTCGCGCTCCTCGAAGCGATCGCGACCCGCGCGGCCTATCTCGCGCTTCTGGCCGAGCATCCGGATGCGCTCGAGCGCGTCGCGCGCATCATCGGTGCATCGAGCTGGGCGGCGGAGTTCGTTACCCGCCATCCGCTGCTTCTCGACGAGCTCCTCGACGATCGCCTGCTCTATGCGCCGCCCGACCTGCCGTCATTCGCTGCGCTGCTGCGCACACGGCTCGCCGAGAGCGTCGGCGACACCGAGCGGCGCATGAACCTCCTGCGCGAAGCGCACCAGGCGCAGGTGTTTCGCCTGCTCGCGCAGGACCTCGCCGGCCTGTTGAGCGTCGAGCGCCTGGCCGACCATCTATCGGCGCTGGCCGACCTGGTCCTCGAGCTCACGATCGAGTGCGCCTGGGCCGAACTGCCGCGCAAGCACCGTTCCGGCGCGCCGCGGTTCGCGGTCATCGCCTACGGCAAGCTCGGCGGCAAGGAGCTCGGCTATGCGTCCGACCTCGACATCATCTTCCTCTACGACGACCCGCATGAGCAGGCGGGCGAGGTCTATTCCCGCCTAGCCCAGCGCCTGAACAGCTGGCTGTCGAGCCGCACCACCTCGGGCATCCTCTTCGAGACGGATCTCGAGCTCCGGCCGAGCGGCGCCTCCGGCCTCCTGGTCTCGACGGTGGCGGCGTTCGCCGACTACCAGCGCACGAACGCGTGGGTATGGGAGCACCAGGCGCTCACGCGGGCGCGCCATAGCGCGGGGGACGCGGCGGTCGGCGAAGCATTCGACCGCGTGCGGCAGGAGATCCTCACGCGGCCGCGCGAGCGCGAGCCGCTCGCAAGGCAGATCGTCGAGATGCGCGGGAAACTGCACGCAGCCCACCCCAACCGCACCGATCTGTTCGACGTCAAGCACGACCGCGGCGGCATGATCGACATCGAATTTGCCGTGCAATACCTCGTGCTCGCCCACGCGGCGCGACATCCACAACTCACCCGCAACCTCGGCAACATCGCGCTCCTCGGCATCGGCGCCGAGCTTGGGCTGCTTCAGGCGGAGCTGGCGCGGCGCTGTCAGGACGCCTATCGCAGCTACCGGCGGCTGCAGCACGCGCTGCGCCTGAACGGCGCGCCCTATGCGCGCGTGCCGGCCGCACAGGTCGCGGCGCACGTCGGCGCCGTCAAGGACCTGTGGCGCATCATTCCTTCGCCACCGCCTTGACCTCGGGCGTGTCGGTGTCGAGCTTGCCCTGCTCGATCTTCGCGCGCGAGCTGGCGGCGAGCTCGCGATAGGTCTTGAGGTAGCGCTCCAGGAGGTCGTCGTCGATCTCCTCGAGGTCGAGGAGCGCGTTGTGCGCGCCGCGCGTGGCGCGGATCAGCTCGTCGAGCTTGAGCTGGATCGCCGCGGTATCGCGATTCTGCGTGTTCTGGATGAGGAACACCATCAGGAACGTGACGATCGTCGTGGAAGTATTGATCACGAGCTGCCAGGTGTCGCTGTACCCGAAGAACGGTCCGCTCAGCGCCCAGAGCACGACGGCGCCGATCGCCACGAGGAAGGCGGCGGGCCGGCCGGTCATGAGGGCGATGCGCCGGGCGACATAAGAGAAGCGAAATGTGTTCATGGCGGGCTTTCTTATCGATGAAATCGGGTCAGAGGGCATCGCGCGGGGTCCTCGGCGTGGCGGGTTCGTGGCGCAGCGGGCCGTCGACTTCGGAGGCGAATCGGGCCAGCGCATTGAGCAACGTGTCGCGGTTCAACCGGTAGAGGACGCGCTGCCCCTGGCGCGCCCCGGACACGAGACCGGCACGCTGCAGGACTGCCAGATGCCGCGACATCGCCGGCCGGCTGATGGCGAAGCGCTCCGCGAGGTCCGCCGTGGACAGCGCGGTCTGCGACAGGAAGGCGATGATGCGCCGGCGCGGCGCGGAAGCCAGGACATCGAAGATCCGCTCCATGATTAGCAAACATGTTAACAGTGTCGCGAATTCCCGGCCGTTGTGTTTAGAATCGCGCCACTTCCTCGGAGAAACCAAGCATGGCTAAGACCAAGGCGGCCGCCGCGCCCCTGTCGATGGCGGATCGCGATGGCTGGATCTGGTATGACGGCAAGCTCGTGCCCTGGCGCGAAGCCACGACGCACGTCCTCACGCACTCGCTGCACTACGGCCTCGCGGTGTTCGAAGGCGTGCGCGCCTACAAGACCGAGATCGGCACCGCCGTCTTCCGCCTGAAGGAGCATACCGATCGACTGTTCTCCTCCGCGCACATCTACATGATGAAGATTCCCTTCACGCGCGAAAAGCTGATGCAGGCGCAGCTGGAAGTGGTGCGGGCCAACGAGCACGAGGCGTGCTACATCCGGCCGATCGCGTTCTACGGCTCGGAAAAAATGGGCGTCTCGCCCATTGGCGCGCGAGTCCATGTCGCCATCGCGGCGTGGCCGTGGGGCGCCTACCTCGGCCCGGACGCGCTGTCGAAAGGCATCCGCGTGAAAACCTCGTCCTATGCACGCCACCACATCAACGTCACGATGGCGCGCGCCAAGATGTCGGGCACGTATCCGAACTCCGTGCTCGCCACGCTCGAAGCCACGCAGCACGGCTATGACGAGGGCCTGCTCCTCGACGTCGATGGCTTCGTCGCCGAAGGCGCGGGCGAGAACATCTTCATCGTCAAGGACGGCCGCATCTGGGAGCCCGAGCTCACCTCCGCCCTCACGGGCATTACCCGCTCCTCTGTGATCGACCTCGCCACCGGGCTCGGCTACGAGGTGGGCGCCAAGCGTCTTACCCGCGACGACGTCTATATCGCCGACGAGGCGTTCTTCACGGGCACGGCGGCCGAAGTCACGCCGATCCGCGAGCTCGACGGGCGCCAGATCGGCGCCGGCAAGGCCGGGCCGGTCACCAAGGCGATCCAGAAAGCCTTTTTCGACGTGGTCACGGGCAAGGACCGCAAGCGCCGCCAGTGGCTGACGCCGGTGAAGGGAAAGAGTAAATGAGCACCGACACGGCGAAGCACGTCGAGGTTACGGAGAAGCTGCTGCCGCTGCATTGCCCGCTGCCCGGCGCACCGCTCTGGTCGCGGCATCCGCGCGTCTTCCTCGACGTCGTCAAGGAAGGCGAGTCGCGCTGTCCGTACTGCGGCACGCTGTACGTTTACAAAGGGGCACCCGTTAAAGGACACTGAGGGGACACTCCGGCCCGTGTCCAGAATCCTCATAGTCGCCCCCAACTGGATAGGTGATGCGCTGATGGCGCAGCCGCTGCTCGCCCGCCTGCGCGAAAAGCGCCCCGGCGTGAAGGTCGACGTGCTGGCGCCCGAATGGGTGGCGCCGGTCGCCCGCCGCATGCCCGAAGTGGATGAAGTGATCCCCGTGCCGTTTCGCCATGGCGCACTGCACCTCGGCAGACGCTGGAAGCTCGGCCGCGAGCTCAAGGCGCGCGGGTATCGCCAGGCGATCGTGCTCCCCAACAGCTGGAAGTCCGCGCTGGTGCCATTCTTTGCCGACATTCCCCTGCGCAGCGGCTATGTCGGCGAAACGCGCTTTGGCCTGCTCAACCTGCTCTACCGGAAGCCCGACCGGCGCATGCGTGAGCACTATGCGCGGCTGGCCGAGCTGCCCGGTGCAGAGCCGCACCATCCGCTGCCGCAGCCTTGCCTGAACGTGGATCCCGCGCAGGCGGCAGCCACGCGGGCGCGTTTCGGCATCGCGCAACCTTATGGGGTGCTGTGCCCGGGCGCTGAATACGGCCCGGCAAAGCGCTGGCCGTATTTCGCCGAGCTCGCTTCGCGGCTCGCCATACCGGCGGTGCTTCTTGGCTCGGCGAACGATGCGCGCGCGGCGGCCGGCATCGCTGGAAAGAACCTGGTGGGCAAGACGAACCTGGACGAGGCGATCGAGCTCATCGCCGGCGCGCAGTACGTCGTGACCAACGATTCCGGCCTGATGCACGTCGCGGCGGCGCTCGGCCGGCCGCTGGTCGCGCTCTTCGGTTCCTCGAGCCCGGAGAAGACGCCGCCGCAGCCGGGCCGCTCGCGCGTGCTGTGGCTCAAGCCCGAGTGCAGCCCCTGCTTCGCGCGCGAATGCCCGCTCGGCCATTTCCGCTGCATGCGCGAAATCACGGTCGAGCAGGTCCTTGCCGAAGTGGGCCAACTATGAGCAGCCGAATGTTTCCGACCGCGCAAGACGCCGAGAACGCCTTCTACGAGGCGCTGGAACGCTGCGACCTCGACGGCATGATGGCCGTCTGGGCCGAGGACGAGGACATCATCTGCGTGCATCCGGCGGGGCCGCGGCTCACCGGCCAGGATCAGGTACGGGAGAGCTGGTCGCGCATGTTCTCCGGCGGACCCCGCGCGCGCGTGCACATCACGAGCCAGGTGGCGATCAGCGGGATGATGCTCGCGGTGCACAGCGTGTTCGAGAACTTCTCGATCGAGGGACAGCCGCAGCAGGTGGGCGACGCCGTGCCGGCGCCGGTCGTCGCCACCAACGTTTACCTGCGCACCGCCGCCGGCTGGCGCATGATCGTGCATCACGCGTCGCCCGCCCCCGTGCAGCCGCAACCGAAGCCGCCGGCGCCGCGCGAGCCGAAGTCCAAGACGCTGCATTGATCGGTCATCTGCAGACCGTACGGGCGGCCCTCTTCATGCCGCCGCGCGTCGCGCTGCAGCGCGAGCGTTGGGACACTCCGGATGGCGATTTCATCGACGTGGACTTCGCCGGCGACGCCGCGCTTCCGCGGCGCGCGGTGCTGTTCCACGGCCTCGAAGGCTGCTCGGACAGCCACTATGCGCGGCTCCTTGCGCGCGCGCTGCCGCAGGCGGGATGGCGCCTGGCGATACCGCACTGGCGCGGCTGCTCCGGCGAGCCGAATCTCAAGCCGCGCGCCTACCACTCCGGCGACAGCGCGGAGGTCGACTGGATCCTGCGCAGGATGCCGGGACCGGTCGACGCCATTGGCATCTCGCTTGGCGGCAACGCGCTCCTCAAGTGGCTCGGCGAAGGCGGCGACGCTGCCGGGTCGCTCGTGCGCCGCGCCGCGGCGATCTCCGCACCCCTGGACCTCGCCGCCGCGGGCCGTGCGCTAGACCGCGGGATCAACCGCCTGCTATACACACGGATGTTCCTGTCCAGCCTCAAGCCCAAATCCCTCGCCAAGCTGGAAGCGTTCCCCGGCCTATTCGACGTAGCGCGGCTGCGCGCCGCGCGCACCTTCCGCGAGTTCGACGACGTGTACACGGCGCCGCTGCACGGCTTTCGCGACGTCGACGACTACTGGACTTCGTCGTCGAGCGGTCCATGGCTCGCGCACATCGCCGTCCCGACGCTCGTCATCAACGCGCGCAACGACCCGTTCCTGCCCGAAGCGGATCTGCTGGCCGCCGCGCGCAAGGCCGCCCCCAGCGTGTTGCTAGAATTTCCGCATCGCGGCGGCCATGTCGGATTCCCCGGCGCCTGGCTCGCGCAACGCCTGATCGAGTTCTTCCGCAAGTGAAACTACCCGCCGAAATCTTTCGCACCTACGACATCCGCGGCGTCGTCGCCACGCGCCTTACGCCCGCGGTCACCCGCGAGATCGGGCGCGCCCTCGGCTCGCTCGGGCGCGAGCGCAACGCGCCGACCTTCGCGGTGTGCCGCGATGGCCGCCTCTCCGGCCCGGATCTCGTCCGCGCGCTGACCGAGGGCCTGCTCGCTGCCGGTGCCAGCGTCATCGACGTCGGCATGGGACCGACCCCGCTGGCCTACTTCGCCGCTCATCATCTGGGCTGCGGCAGCTGCGTTGCGGTAAGCGGGAGCCACAACCCGCCGGAGTACAACGGCCTGAAGATCGTCGTCGCGGGTACCACGCTTTATGGCGATGACATCCAGGGCTTGCGCAAGCGCGCCGAAGCCGGCGAGCTCATGAGCGGTCAGGGCAAGCGCAGCGAAGCGGACGTGCTGGACGCCTACGTCGAGAGGATCGCGGGCGACGTGAAGCTCGCGCGCCCCATGCACATCGCCATCGACTGCGGCAACGGCGTCGCGGGCATGCTCGCGCCGCGCCTCTTCCGGCGGCTGGGCTGCGAAGTGACCGAGCTCTACTGCGAGGTGGATGGCACCTTCCCGAACCACCATCCCGACCCGGCGCAGCCGGAGAACCTCGTCGACCTGATCAAGGCGGTCAAGGCGGGCAGCGCCGAGCTCGGCCTCGCGTTCGACGGCGACGGCGATCGCCTGGGCGTGGTCACCAAGGATGGCGAGAACATCTTCGCGGACCGGCAGCTCATGCTGCTCGCGAAGGACGTGCTGTCCCGCAACCCCGGCGCCGAGATCATCTACGACGTGAAGAGCACGCGCCTCCTAGCGCCTTGGATCGAGCGCCACGGCGGCAAGCCGGTAATCTGGAAGACCGGCCACTCGCTCATCAAAGCAAAGCTCAGGGAAAGCGGCGCCCTGCTCGCCGGCGAGATGTCCGGCCACACCTTCTTCAAGGAGCGCTGGTATGGCTTCGACGACGCCCTGTACGGCGGCGCCCGACTGCTGGAAGTCCTTTCGCGGGAGAAAGACCCGAGCGCCGTGCTGAAGGCCCTGCCCAACGCGCCTTCGACGCCGGAGCTGCACTGGTCGCTCGCCGAGGGCGAGCCGCATGCGATGGTGGCAAAGCTGCAGGCCGCCAAGCCCTTTCCAGGCGCGGAGCGCGTACTTACGATCGACGGCGTGCGCGTCGAGTACAGCGACGGTTTCGGCCTCGCCCGCGCGTCGAACACGACGCCGGTGATCGTTATCCGCTTCGAGGCGGACAACGACGCGGCGCTCGAGCGCATCAAGCGCCAGTTCCGCACCGCCCTGCAACCGCTGAAACCCGATGCGCCTCTTCCTTACTAGCGGGCTCTTCTGGTTCTCGTTTAGCGCCATGGCCGCCTGCCCCACCCTCTTCGACCGCAGCCTGCAAACGCTCGACGAGCGCAACCAGTCCCTGTGCGATTACGCCGGCCAGGTGGTGCTGGTGGTGAACACGGCGAGCGAGTGCGGCTACACGCCGCAGTACGAAGGCCTCGAAGCGCTTTACCGCAAGTACGGCAAGCGCGGCCTGGTGGTCCTCGGCTTCCCGATGAACGATTTCGGCGGCCAGGAGCCCGGATCGAACAAGGAGATTTCGACCTTCTGCGTGAACCAGTACGCGATCGACTTTCCGATGTTCGCGAAGACCACCCTGAAGACGAACCCGCTTTACGCGGATCTCGCCAAAGCCACCGGCGAGAGACCGTCGTGGAACTTCCACAAGTACCTGGTTGATCGCAAAGGCGCGCGGGTGCAGAGCTTCGGCACGCGCGTCGAGCCCAACGACCCGAAGCTCGTCTCCGCTATCGAACGCCTACTGGAGGAACGCCCATGAAGTATCTGATCGCAGCCATCTGCCTGGCCTTCGCCGCGACCGGCGCCGTCGCGCAGGACAAGAAGGATGCCAAGAAGGAACCGAGCGCCGCGCAGAAAAAGCAGCAGGAACGCATGAAGGATTGCAACGCCAAGGCCGCCGACAAGAAGGGCGACGATCGCAAGAAGTTCATGAGCTCGTGCCTGAAGGACGGCAAGGGCGGCGACCAGCCGAGCGCCGCGCAGAAAGAGCAGCAGCAGCGCATGACGGCCTGCAACAAGCAGGCTACCGAGAAGAAGATGAAAGGCGACGACCGCAAGAAATTCATGAGCGGCTGCCTGAAGAGCTAGGCCTGCTACTTCTGCTTCGCGGAGACGGCGTCCAGGGCATCGAGCGCCGTCTTGTCTCCCCGCCACACGGCTTCCAGCTCCGCCTCCATAAGGTCTCGTATACGGCGCGCCTCGGCGGCGCGCGTGGCGAGGAAGGCGAAGAAATTGGTCACGCCGACCGACTGACGCTCGGCCCAGACCGCCGCGCCGGTCGGCGGCACGCCGCGCGCCGCAATGCCCGAATCGTCGTAATACGGAAGGGGCGCCACGCCCACTTCGAAACGCGCGCGCTTGGCGAGCTCGCTCTGGCTTGCCGATGACGAAGTGAGGATCGCGCATTCGCCCGCCGCGAAGCGTGCCTCGGCTTCATTCGCACGGCCTGAATAGCTGAAGAAGCCGGACTTCTCCCACGTCGCGAGCATCGAGGTCCAGCGCACCATCAGCTGGCGGCTGAACGCGCCGCCGGTGTTCTCGAGCATGACCCACGCCGGCCAAGACGTCGTATAGGCGCACGCCTGCCCCGAATCGGCGAGCGCACCCATCACCCCCGCCATGTCGTACCAGGTCTTCGGCAGCGCCGCGGAGTTGAGCTTCGCGCGCCGAAACGCGTCGCGGTTGTAGTAGAGGACCGGGCGAGCGGTGTTGAGCGGCAGCCCCAGGCGCACGAGACCCTTGGCGCCCGCCGGCAAGGGCGCGAGCCTCACGTTGAATTCGCTCTGCGCGGCGTTGTATTCCGCGGCCAGCCGCGCGAGCTGCGAAGCCATCGCACTGTCGAGCGAATGCCAAAGACGCACGTCGCCGGACGCGAAAGCGAATGGCGCGCAGGCGAGCCATGCCGCAGCTAAAGCCAAGGCCGGAAGTCTTCTTTTCATCCCCGCGGCAAGTATATAGTCGGGCCGCAATGGCCGGCCTGCATGAACTGACCGCTCGGGAGATGGCCGCGGCCTTTCGGCGGCGCGAGCTTTCTCCGGTCGATGCGACGCGTGCGCTGCTCGAGCGCATCCAGGCTTGGGAGCCGCGCATCAACGCGATGTACCGGGTGAGCGACGACCTCGCGCTCGAACAGGCGCGCGCCGCCGAGGCGCGCTGGCGTGCCGGCCAGCCGCTCTCGGCTCTCGACGGCGTGCCGCTCACGATCAAGGAAAACATTGCCACGCGCGGCGATCCGGCGCCGATCGGAACGCGCGTCAACGAAGATGCGCCGCCGCAGTCGGCTGACGCGCCGCCGGCGGCACGCGTGCGCGAAGCCGGCTGCGTAATCCTCGGCAAGACCACGATGCCGGATTACGGCATGCTCTCCTCCGGTTTATCGAGCCTGCATGGCATCACGCGCAACCCGTGGCGCCTGGATCGCAACACCTCGGGCTCGAGCTCAGGCGCCGGTGCCGCGGCGGTGGCCGGGTATGCGCCGATGCACCTGGGCACGGATATTGGCGGATCGCTGCGCCTGCCGGCGACGCATTGCGGGATTTTCGCGGTCAAGCCATCGCTCGGCCGCGTGCCGATCCATCCGCCCTACATGGGCCGCGTCGCCGGGCCGATGACGCGCACGGTGGCCGACGCGGCGCTGCTCATGAACGTGATCGCCGCCCCTGATGCGCGCGACTTCATGGCGCTGCCGGCAGAGTCGCGGGACTTTACGAGCGCGTTGGACGAGCTCGAGCCACGGCGCCTCAGGATCGGATTCCTGCCCGACATGGGCGTCGGGCTCGCCGTGGACCGCCAGGTGCGCGAGGCTGCGGACTCGGCCGCGGCTGCGCTCACCAGCGCCGGCTGCGCCGTGGAGTCCATCCGCTCCTTCATGACCGCAGGCATGCTGGACGGCGTGTGCCGCTTCTTCGAGGCGCGTTCGTACAACGATCTTGCCCAGTTGACGGCCGCAAAGCGCGCCAAGGTCCTGCCCTTCGTCGCCGAATGGTGCACCTGGCGCGCCGAGCGCTTTTCCGGCCGCGACGTGATGCAGGCGTATAGCGAGGTCATGGCGCTGCGCGAGGCGGCGACGGCCGCAATCGCCTCCTACGATTTCATCCTCTCGCCGACTTCACCGATCCTGCCTTACGAGGCCGAGCTCCCCGCGCCGACGAACGATCCCCGCAATGCGCTGCCGCACATCGCCTTCACTGTCGCCTATAACATGTCCGAGCAGCCGGCTGCGTCGGTCAATTGGAGCTATGCGGAAGATGGCCTGCCGATCGGCGTGCAGCTCATCGGCCGGCGCTTCGACGACGCCGGCGTGCTCCGGCTTGCCCGCCTCATGGAACAACTGCGCCCGGCGCAACGTCCGTGGCCGTTACGGAGCGAGGCCGGCGCCGAGCCATTCGCCTAGCTCACCGAGGAGGAACGTGGCGCCTATGAACAGCGCCCCGACTACCCCGGCGATGGCCCCGCCGCGCCAGCCTCGCGTACGGACGAAGTAAATCGGAAGCGCGATCACCGCGGCGATGAGGACCCCTGCATTCATCAACTTGCCGGCTTGGTAGTTGCGCTCCTGCTTGTCGAGGTGATACCACCAGAAAAGCACCACCAGCGAGACGAGCGTCTCCCCGAGCCCGAAGTCGCTGAATGCCTCCACACGTCCGGTGGCCAGCCGCTCGGCCAGCGGCCCGAGAAACGAGATCGCGGCGAGCAAGACGAGGGCCAATCTTTTCGGCGTCATGGCAAGTCATAATTTTGCGATGGATGACACGCTCAGCGAAGCGGCAATCTCGGTGCCCGGCCTGCACGTCCGGGTGCTGGAGCGTTGCACGTCCACCAACGCGCTGGTGCTCCAAGGGGAGCTCGCACCCCCGTGCCTGCTCGCCGCGGAGGAGCAGACGGCCGGGCGCGGACGACGCGGGCGGCGCTGGTACTCGGTGCGCGGCGCGAGCGCGACCTTCTCCGTCGGGCGGCGGGTCCGGCGTCCCACCCGCGAGCTTGCCGGGCTGTCTCTCGTCGCCGGGGTGGCCGCTGCGCAGGCCCTGCGTGCCCTCGGGGCGGAACAGACGCGGCTCAAGTGGCCGAACGACCTGGTGATCGGGGAAGACAAGCTCGGTGGCATCCTCGTCGAGACGCGCGCAAAAGCAGGCGCGGTGCTGGCCGTAATCGGCATCGGCATCAATTGCCGCGAAAGCGCCGAGCTGCGGGCGCGCGTGCGGCGCGGCGTAACCTTTCTCGAGCGCTTCGTCGAGCTGCCCAGCCGTAACGACGTGATAGCCGCAGTCGCACAAAGACTGGTCGTGGCCCTCGATGGCTTCGAGACGTCGGGCCTCGAGCCTACGCGCAGCGAGTGGCAAGCATTGGATGCCCTCGCGGGACAGCGCATGCGCGTCCGGCTGGCCGATGGCCGCGTGCTCGCGGGCGTGGCGAGCGGCCTCGCGGAGGACGGTGCCCTGCGGCTGCGCACGGCGCGCGGCATGCTGAGCGTGGCGAGCGCGACGGTCGTCGCGGCAAGGCGCCGGGCCGCCTAGCGGCGGCCTTCTATAATGGCCGCGTCATGATTCTCGCCATCGACGCGGGCAATTCGCGCGTGAAATGGGGCTGGCACGACGGCAGCGGCTGGACGAGCGTCGCCACCGTCTCGCTCATCGAGTTCGCCGCGTCGAGCGATCACGTCAATCCGTTCTCGATCACGCACGAAGCGCCGGAGCGCATCGTCATCTCGAACGTGGCCGGCGACGGGGCGCACCAGCTGCTCGTCAATTGGACGAGCATCTTCGACGCCGAGCCCTTGTGGCTGCGCGCCGAAGCCGAGGGCTACGGGGTCAAGAACAGCTACGAGCGCCCGGAGCTGCTCGGCCCCGATCGCTGGGCCGCGCTGATCGCCGCGCGCACACTGCACAACGGTGCTTCGCTGGTGGTCAATGCGGGAACCGCCACCACCGTGGACATGCTCACTGCCGAGGGAACCTTTCTCGGTGGGGCCATCCTCCCGGGGGTCGAGCTGATGCGCTTCGTGCTCCACGAGCACACCGGGCGCCTCCCCCTGCAGGAAGGCAAATACACGGACGCCCCGCGCAGCACGCTCGATGCGATCGAGACGGGCTGCCGGCACGCGCAGGCCGGCGCGGTGGAGCGCATGTATCGGGTATTCCGCGAAGCCGCGCCGGCGCCGCTTTGCATCGTGGCCGGCGGGGCCGGGCGGGCGCTCGTCGACCAGCTGAGCATGCCGCGCCGTTACGTCGAGAACCTGGTGCTGGACGGTCTCGCGCAAATCGCCCTCAGCGAACGGGCCGCGCGCGCGCGGCCCTCGCTGAAGGCGGCGCGGTGAGAACGCTTTTTCTCGTCCTCCTCCTCGCCAACGTCGCCTTTTTCGCCTGGTCGCGCTACGTATCGCCACCCGAGGCGACGGCGGATCCTGCGCCGCTCGATCGCCAGATCGAGCCCGAAAAGATGAAAGTGGTCGTGGCGAGCGACTTGCCGGCTATCGGTGCGCGTCCAGCGCCGCCGAAGCCCGCGGCGGCCACGCCCGCGCAGGCAGCGAAATGCATCGAGTGGGGAAGCTTCACGATCGCCGATGCGCCGCGCGCGGAACAAGCACTCGAGCCGCTGGCCCTCGGCCCGCGGCTCGCCCATCGGCGCACGGAAGAGCAGGCCGGGTGGTGGGTGTTCATTCCGCCGCAGACCAATCGACCGGCGGCACTCAGGAAGGCCGCCGAGCTAAAGGCCCTCGCGGTGAACGACTACTTCATCGTCCAGGAGGACGGCGCCTGGCGATGGGCGCTCTCGCTCGGCGTGTTCCGCACGGAGGAGGCGGCTCGCGCCCACCTTGCAGCCTTGCGCGGCCAGGGCGTGCGCAGCGCGCAGGTCGGCCCGCGCGAAACGATCGTGCCGAAAGTGTGGCTGCAGGTGAAAGGCGTCGATGCGCCGCTGGAAGCAAAGCTGCGCGACGCGGCGCGCGAAATCGAAGGCAGCGAGCTGCGGAACTGTCCCTGACCTGCCGTTGGGTCCTCAACCGATCGGCGTGCGGCCACCCGTTACATGGCGCGCCACGAGACGTAACAGCTTGTCGGCCATGACCGGTTTGGTGATATAGCCCACGGCGCCGAGCGCCTTGCCGCGCTGGTCGCCTTCTTCCATCGAGGTCAGGAAGATCACCGGGATGGACGGCAGCGTCTTGTCCGCCTTTAGCGCCGTGATGAACTCGAAGCCGTCCATGTGCGGCATGTTGACATCGGAAATGATCAGGTCCGGCGGTCTCTTGAGCACCCGGTACCCCGCGCTGATCGCGTCCGCCGCGACCTCTACATCGTAGCCGGCGGCGCTGAGATGCAGGCGCAGGAGATCACGCATGCTCTCGTCGTCGTCCACGATAAGGATGTAGGCCGCCATGGCATTTCGCTCTGGTGCTGGTGGCCCGACTCGAACGGGCGACCTACTGATTACGAATCAGTTGCTCTACCAACTGAGCTACACCAGCATGCCGCGGATTATACGCGGCCGGTCCAGGACGCCGGCGCGGCGTGCGTTGCGTCACGGCGGTGGCCGCCGGTGCGGCCATTTACCACCGCCTGTCGCCGGCTTTTGCCCTTTGTGTCGGGCATTCCTAACATGCCCCCGAACAAGGGAGAAGAAGCATGCGGGGCACCAAGGGCTTTTCGCTCGTCGAGTTGCTAATCACGCTTGCCATCATCGGCATCCTCAGCGCGGTCGCATTTCCCTCGTACCAGAACCACGTGCGCAAGGGCGCGCGCGCGGCCGCCCAGGCTGCGATGATGCAGATTGCCGATCGCGAATCGCAGTATCTGCTGGATGCGCGCAACTACGCCGTCGGGTCAGCGGCGCTCGCCACACTGAGCGTCACGCTTCCCGGCGACGTATCGTCGAAATACACCGTCACGGTGACCAACTCGAGCGGCGGCACCACCGCGAGCACGCCGCCGACTTATACCGTCACGGCCACCCCGATTGCCGGCGGCGCGCAAGTCGCCGACGGCACCCTGAACCTGACGCACACCGGAGCCAAGACTCGAGTCGTCGGCTCCACGACTTACGCCTGGTGATCGAGATGCCGATGCGCGTGAACCGCGGCTTCACGCTTCCCGAGCTCCTGATCGTGGTCACGGTTGCGGGCGTGATGCTCGCCGCCGGCGTGCCCTCCTTCGTGGAGTTCATTCGCAACCAGCGCGTCAAGACCGCGAGCTTCGATCTCTTCTCGAGCCTGACTGTGGCGCGCAGCGAAGCGATCACACGCGCCACGAGCGTTACGATTACGCCCGCCAGCACGGCGAATTGGGCTAACGGCTGGACCATCACCTACGTGAACTCGGGCGGCGCGACCGTCACGCTGCGCGAGCAGGCCGCCGCGCCGAACATTGCGATCTCCGGCCCCACCAGCGTGGTTTACCGCGGCAACGGCCGCCTCACCGGCAGCACTACGCCGCAGTTCCAGCTCACGGCGACGGGCGGGACGGTGACGACCCGCTGCATCAACGTCGACCTGAGCGGCCGGCCAGTGAGCAAGGCGGCCGCATGCTGACCTCTGCCCGGCGCCAGCGCGGCGTCACCATGCTCGAGGTACTGATTGCCATCTTCATCCTCACGCTCGGACTGCTCGGCTCGGCCGGCATCCAGTCGCAGATGCAGATGGCCGAGGTTGAGGCGTACCAGCGGGCGCAGGCGATCGTGATCCTGCGCGACATGGTGGACCGCGTGAACGCGAATCGAAAGAACGCCGCGAGCTATGTGACCGGGTCACCGCTCGGTACGGCCGCGGCGGACTGCACCGCGCTGACCACCGTTGCGGCCAAGGACCTGTGCGAATGGAACAACGCGCTTTACGGGACCGCGGAAACGAAAGGCGGCCAGACGCTCGGCGCAATGAACACCGCGCGCGGCTGCATCACCAATCCCGTTACCACGATGCCGCGCGAAGTCGTCGTCGCCGTCGCATGGCAGGGCGTGCGCCCGACCCTCGCGCCAGCGGCCACCGGCTGCGGCAACGACGGCACCACCTACGGGTCGGATGACCGCCTGCGCCGCGCGCTTATCGCGCGCATCGTGATCGGTTGCCTGCAGAACGACCCCACCACCGGGGCGTGCGTGACGCCATGACCCTAGCGCGGCGACAAAGCGGCCTTTCGCTCATCGAGCTCATGGTGTCCATGACGCTCGGCCTGATCGTCCTCTCGGGCGTGCTCGTGGTGTTCGTCAACTCCAGCGCCGCGCGCAACGAGGTCGAGCGCACCACGCGCCAGATCGAGAACGGACGCTATGCCTCGGAGCTCCTGACCGACGACCTGCGCGTCGCCGGCTTCTGGGGCCAGCTCGATCCGACGACCGTGGCGACGCCGGCCGCGCTGCCGGCCGATCCGTGCTCCCTCACCGTGGCGGACTGGAACGCGTGGCTGCCGGTGCACATCCAGGGCTACGACGCCGCTAGCTTCACCTCAACGAACTGCGCGCTGACAAACTACAAGGCCGGCACCGACGTACTGGTGATACGCCGCGCCCGCACCTGCAGCGCCAATGCGACCACGTGCACGCCGAACGTCACGGCAGGCACGCCGTACCTTCAAGTCTCGCTCTGCGCGACCCAGGTCACCAAGTACGTGCTGGACGTCTACCCGAGCTCGGGCACGGCGCCCTTCGACATGCAGACCAAGGCCTGCGACGCGACGCTCGCCAACAAGCGCGAGTACTACGTGCACATCTATTACATCGCGACGGACAACGGGCGCGGCGACAGCGTCCCCACGCTGAAGCGCCTCGAGCTCGTCGGCGGCACGACGCCGTCCTGGTCGACCGTGCCGCTCGTCGAAGGCATCGAGAACCTGCAGTTGCTCTACGGCGTCGACACCAACAACGACGGCGTGCCCGACGAGTACGTGGCCAACCCGACGACGCTCGCGCGCTGGATGAACGTCGTAACGACGCAGTTCTTCGTCCTCGCGCGCAATCTCGAAAGCTCGCAAAACTACAGCGACACGAAGACCTACACCTTGGGCAAGGATGCGAGCGGTACGGCCATCACCTACACGCCGTCCGGCAGCGACGTCGGCTACCGGCGCCACGTCTACAGCGGGCTCGTGCGCATCATGAATCCGGCCGGCAGGAGGGACACCCCATGAGTTCGATCCGCCGCCAGGGCGGCAGCACGCTCGTCATCGCCCTGATCATGCTGGTGCTCCTCACCCTCTTCGCGACGAGCTCGTTCAACACCGCGAAGACGAACCTCACGGTGGTCGGCAACATGCAGTCGACCACCGAGGCGGCGAACATCGCCCAGCAGACGATCGAGACGGTGATCAGCACCACGCAGTTCATCACCTCGCCGTCGAACGCGATCGCCAGCCCGTGCGGCGGCACGCAGAACACGCTCTGCGTGGACATCAACGGCGACGGCGTGACCGACTACACGACCACACTGACCCCGCAGCCGGCCTGCGTTTACGTGAAGCCGATCAAGAACACGGAGCTCGTGCTGACGAACCCAGAGGACCTCGGTTGCTCCGCGGGCCAGCAGCAGACGCTGGGCGTGGCGGGCTCGACGAGCGGCGACTCGCTCTGCTCGAACACGGTTTGGGAGATCAACGCCGTCACGACCAGCACCACCGGGGCGAGCGCCAGCGTCATCCAGGGCGTCGGCATCCGGGTCAGCAACGACGACGCTTCTTGTTGAGCGCATAAAAAAGTCCACTCAAAGGGGACGCACCATGAAAAAGAACCGCTCCTCGTTACTTCCCACCGTACTGGCCGCCGCGCTTATCGCGGCCCCGGCTCACCGTGCGCTCGCCGAGGACATTGACCTCTTCGTCGCCAGCTCGACCAGCACCGCGGCGAACCCGAACATCCTGTTCATCGTGGACAACACCGCGAACTGGGACTCGAACAGCCAGCATTTCCCGGGCCTGAAGATGGGCGAAGCGGAGCTGCGCTCGCTCTACAACCTCGTGAACGAGGTGAGCGACAAGGTGAACGTGGGTCTCATGATGCTCACCGCCGGCGCGCCGGATGGCGCCTACGTGCGCTTCCACGTGAGCCAGATGACCACGGCCAACAAATCCGCGCTGCAGACGCTGATCGGCGATTCGACCTGCGTCGCCGGCACGGAGCCGGTCACCGGCACGGCGAAGTGCATATTCAAGAACTTCAGCACCCCCGGCGAGAAAATCAATACCTCATCGGGCAACTACTCCGCCGCGCTATTCGAGGCATTCAAGTACTTCGGCGGTTACTCGACGCCCGCGCACGCAGCGGCCGGCGACGACCTCGGTGGCACGCCGGTGGACACCGTAGCCGGCTCGACGGCGACACATTTCGGGGCGGTGCGGTATTCCAACAATGATCCGAACATCGACCGGCGGGCGATGGATGCCGGCAAGACCCGATACAACTCGCCCGGCACCGCCTGCTCGAAGAACTACATCGTATTCATCGGCAATGGCACACCGGGCAGCGACTTGGCCAGCAGCTTCCTGTCCGGTGTCGGCGGCTCCACCGCGCAGCTCGCGATGCCGACGTATACGACAATCAAGTCGGGCTCGACGGTGACCCTGGGGACCGACCGGACCTGCTATGCGGGCGCAACCCAGGCCCTCGCCGCCACCGCGTGCGTAGCCGGCACATCGACCGTGTTTCCAAACTACCAGGGCTTCGGCCTGAGCTCCGCCGGCTATACCTGCACGGCGCAAGCGTCGCCGAACGCCCCGGCTGCCTGCACGACCGCCGGCGGCGCCGCCGGGTTCCGGAATTTTCTCGCGAAGGGCACGCTCACGCAGGTGGCTGAAGTACCCACGGGGACGTCGGCCGTAGGCACCACCTACCCGGACGAATGGGCCCAGTTCCTCTACAAGACCGACGTGAACGCGGCCGCGGGCGTGCAGAACGCCCAGGTTTTCACGATCGACGTTTTCCGCGACCAGCCCGATCCTGCCCAGAGCGCGCTCCTCGCGAGCATGGCGAAGTACGGCGGCGGCAAGTATTTCCAGGCAACCACCGAGAGCGCCATCCTCGACGCCATGCGCCGGGTGATGATCGAGATCCAGTCGGTGAACGAGGTGTTCGCTTCGGCGAGCCTGCCGATCAACGCGACCAACCGTTCGCAGAACGAGAACCAGGTGTTCATCGGGCTCTTTCGTCCGAACAGCGAAGCGAAGCCGCGCTGGTACGGCAACCTGAAGCGCTACCAGATCGGTCTGTTCGGCGACGAGGCCAAGCTCGCCGACAAGAACGGACTCGATGCCGTCGACGCAACCACGAGCGGCTTCATCAACCTGTGCGCGGCGAGCTTCTGGACCACGGACAGCGGGACGTACTGGACTACCCCGTCGACGCCGGGGAACTGCACCACCGCCGGCTTCAACAAGTTCTCCGACATCCCTGACGGCCCGATGGTCGAGAAGGGCGGCGTGTCCGAGGTGCTCAGGCTGGGCAACGCCCCGTCGCAGGACGTGACGAACGCCACTTATGCGGTGAACCGCACCCTCTATACCTGCCCAACGTATGGGACATGCACTTTCGGCACGGCGCCGCATGCGTTCAACAGCACCAACGTCAGCGTCGCGGCGCTCGGCGCGCTCGACAGCGTCGAGCAGGGCACCATCATCGATTACACCAACGGCAAGGATGTCGACGCCGAAAACGGCGTCTCGGTGAGCGGCGACACCACCTCGACCGCTGACGTGCGCGTCACGGTCCACGGCGACGTCACGCACTCGCGGCCGCTGCCGGTCAACTACGGCGGCACGACCGGCGTGGTGATGTTTTACGGCTCGAACGACGGCATGTTCCGGGCCGTGCAGGGCAACACCGGCAAGGAGCTGTGGGCCTTCATCGCCCCGGAGCATCATTCAAAGCTCAAGCGCCTGCGCGATAACCAGCCGCTCATCGCCTATCCGAGCGTCGACCCGCTGATCTTGCCGACGCCCATCAAGAAGGACTACTTCTTCGACGGCTCGGCGGGCCTGTTCCAGAACGCCGACAACTCGAAGATCTGGGTCTACCCCACCATGCGGCGCGGCGGGCGCGTTGTCTATGCCCTCGACGTGACCTCGCCGACAGCGCCGGTGCTGAAGTGGCGGGTCGGATGCCCCAACCTGGCGGACGATACCGGCTGCACGACGGGTTTCACGCAGATGGGGCAGACCTGGTCGTTCCCGAACGTCGCGCTCGTCAAAGGCTACAGCACGACGACGCCGCTCGTGATCATCGGCGGCGGCTACGACTCCTGCGAAGACACGGACCTCGCCGCGACCACGTGCACCAGCCTGACCACCAAAGGCAACCGGGTGTTCGTCATCGACGGCAGCAACGGCAACCTGGTGAAGGCCTTTAATACCGACCGTGCGGTCGTTGGCGACGTCACGCTGATCGACCGCGACTTCGACGGGCTCGCCGATCACGGCTACGCCGCGGACACCGGGGGAAACCTCTACCGTATCGACTTCGTGGATCCCTCGACGCTTGCGCAGCGCGCGTCCACGGCGTGGACCATCACCAAGATCGCGGCCACCAGCGGCGCCGCACGCAAGTTCCTCTTCGCGCCGGCCGCGCTGCCGTCGAGCGGAAAGGTGTATCTGTCCGTCGCCTCCGGCGACCGCGAGCGGCCGCTGGTCACCAACTACCCGTACAGGACGCCGGTCACGAACCGGGCGTATATGTTCATCGACTCGTTCTCCACCAGCGGGTCGGCCGTGGACCTCGACGGCAGCACGATGAACGACTTCACCAGCGGCAGCACCTGCTCGACGCAGCTCGCGGTGGACAAGGGCGACGGCTGGTTCTTCGACCTGGCGAATGGGCGCGGCGAGCAGGGCGTCAACCAGAGCACGATCTTCGGCGGACTCGTCTTCTTCAGCACCAACCGACCCGACACCACGACCAGCACCACTTCGTGCAAGACGAACCTCGGTGTCGCTTACGGCTACGCCGTGAACCTGCTCAACGCCTCCGGTGCGGTCGGCACCGGGGCCCTGTGCGGGGGTACCAGTCGCTCCGGCATATTCACGGGCGGCGGCCTGCCGCCCTCGCCGGTGACGGGTACCGTTCCGGTGGCCGGCAAGGACGTGACCGTGATGATCGGCGGCATCCAGCGCACCGGCGCGGCGAGTTCGCCCATCGGCTCGCAGAAGGTGAAGCCGAGCATCGCGCAGAAGCGCGTACGCGCCTACTGGTACAAGAGGGTCGACCAGTAAGCGGATGAGGCGCCTCGCGCTCGCAGTTGTCCTCGCCGGTTGCGCGGCCACCGCGGGCGCGCAGCTCTACCGGTGGACCGACGAGAAGGGCAAGGTCCACTTCGGCGACACGCCGCCGCCGGCGGGGGCGCGCAACGTGGAGAAGAAATCGCTCGCGCGCGGCGAGCCGGGTGCGACCGAAAGCCTCCCCTTCATCCTGCAGCAGCCGATGAAGGAGTTCCCGGTCACGTTTTACTCGGCGCCAAGCTGCGAGGCCTGCGCTCCGGCGCGGCAACTCCTTAATGCGCGCGGCATTCCATTCAAGGAGATCAGCGTGCGCAGCGACGAGCAGATCGTGGAGCTCAACCGGGCCGTCGGCGCCAACGTAGTGCCGGCGGTCCTCGTCGGCTCGACCATCATCAAGGGGTTCGACGAGGGTGCCTATCACCGGGCGCTCGACATCGCCGGCTACCCGAAACCGGGGGCCCTGCCGGCGCGAGCCCAGGTGGAACCGAAAGCGCTTGCCAAACCGGAAGAGAAAAAGCCCGATGCCGAGCCGGCGCCGGCGAAGAAAGGGCCGTACTACTCGCCGGAGCGCTGACGCCGCAGCCGAAATCCGCTTTAATGGGATCTCCAGCATCAGGGGCGCCCACCGTGATCACAAGTCTGTTCGAAGCAAAAGTACCGCCGCTCTTCGGGTTCGACATCAGTTCGTCATCCGTCAAGATGGTCGAGCTTGCAGACGCCGGCAAAGGCGCTCGCCGCGTCGAACGCTACGTCATCGAACCGCTGCCCGCCGACTCGGTCGTCGACGGCAACATCAACAACCTCGAGGCCGTGGGCGAAGCCGTGGTGCGCGCCTACAAGCGGCTCGGAACACGGCTCAAGCATGTGGCGATGGCCGTGCCGACGGGCGCGGTGATCAGCAAGAAGATCGTCGTGCCGGCGAGCTTGCGCGAAGAAGAGCTCGAGGTTCAGGTGGAGAGCGAGGCCAACCAGTACATTCCGTTCGCGATCGAGGAAGTGAACCTGGATTTCCAGGTCATCGGCCCCTCCGCCGCCACGCCCGAAGAGCAGGAAGTCCTGATCGCGGCGACACGCAAGGAAAAGGTCGAGGACCGTGTGGCGGTCGCGCATCTCGCCGGGCTGAAACCCCTCGTCATGGATGTCGAATCCTTCGCCCAGCAGGCCGCGCTCGGGCTCGTCGTCCAGGCGCTGCCGAATGGCGGCAAAGATCAGAACATCGCCGTGGTGGACGTGGGTGCCAACGTGATGAACGTGACCGTGCTGCGCAACGACCAGTCGATTTACACGCGCGAGCAGGCATTCGGCGGCAGCCAGCTGACGCAGGAAATCGTGACGCGCTACGGCATGAGCGCAGAGGAGGCGGAGAACGCGAAGCGCAGCGGCGGCCTGCCGGACGATTTCGAGTCCGAAGTATTGAAGCCTTTCATGGAAAACCTGTCGGCCGAGATCCAGCGCGCGCTGCAGTTTTTCTTCACCTCGACGCAGTACCACACGGTTGAGCACATCCTGCTTGCCGGCGGCTCGGCGGTCATCCACGGTCTCGACGAAGCCGTCACCACGCGCGCGCAGGTGCCGACCAGCATCGCGAACCCCTTCGCGCAGATGCAGACCTCACCCCGCGTGCAGCTCAAGCGTTTGATGGTCGATGCACCGTCCCTGATCGTGGCTTGCGGGCTGGCGCTGCGCCGGTTCGACCCGACGTAGGGTTTACTTGCGGGCTGAGGCGAGCCCGCGCGGCAGCGCGAAAGCCACTGTCTCCTTGATGCCGTCCAGCGGCCGCACGCTCTGCGCGCCGAGCGCCTTTAGCCGCGCGATCAGCTCCTCGACCAGCACTTCGGGCGCCGAGGCGCCGGCCGTGATGCCCACGCGGCGCTTGCCGGCGATCCATTCGGGCTTCAGCTCGGCGGCACTGTCCACCATGTAGGCCTGCGCGCCGATGTGCTCGGCGACCTCGCGCAACCGGTTGGAGTTGGAGCTGTTGGGCGAGCCGACGACGATCACCACGTCGCACTGCGGCGCCATGAACTTAACCGCGTCCTGGCGGTTCTGCGTGGCGTAGCAGATGTCGTCGCGCTTCGGGCCGCGGATCTTCGGGAAGCGGGCCTTCAGGGCGCCGACCATGGCGGCCGCGTCATCCACCGAAAGGGTCGTCTGCGTTACGTAGGCGAGCCGCTCGGGCGACTTGACCGCGAGCACCGCGACATCGGCGAGCGTTTCCACGAGATGCATGCCGCTCGGCGCCTGGCCGATCGTGCCCTCGGCCTCCGGATGGCCATGGTGGCCGATCATCACGATCTCATACCCCTCGCGCAGCATTTTCATCACTTCCATGTGCACCTTGCTGACGAGCGGGCAGGTCGCATCGAACACCTTGAGGCCGCGCCGATCGGCCTCGGCCTGCACGGCCTTCGAGACACCGTGCGCGCTGAAGATCACGGTCGCGCCGGTCGGGACGGCGTCGAGCTCCTCGACGAACACCGCGCCCTTGGCTCGCAGATCGGCCACCACGGTCTTGTTGTGCACGATCTCGTGGCGCACGTAGATCGGCGCGCCGTGCAGCTCGAGCGCGCGCTCGACGATCTCGATCGCACGCTCGACGCCGGCGCAGAAGCCGCGGGGATTGGCGAGCAGGACTTCCATCACCGGCATTTTCTCACGCCGGGCGGCGCGCATACGCAGCGTCGAATGCCGCCTCCAGCCTGGGATGCGCTCCGCGCAGGCCGTCGACGACCTGCTTCGCCCAGTCGAAGTACTCGCGGCGTCGCTGCTGGTCCCACTTCGCCGGCGGCCGCTCGGCCACGTCGCGCAGGTTGCACAGCTTGTCCGCAAGCTTGACGAGCTTCGCCTCGTGCGAGATGTGCGGCGCGTGCTCGATCTGCAGCCGCTTTCGGTCCGCCTTGGGCAGGCGCTGGTCGTCGGTGACTTCCGCCACGATGCGTGCGATGCGCGAGCCGAATGCGTCGACCAGCTCCTCGTGCGTGGTGGCCGTGTCCTCCACCGTGTCGTGAAGCAGCGCGGCGCACAGCACCTCGTAATCGCTCACCCCACCCTCGTTTACCAGCACGTCGGCAAGCGCGATCGGATGATTGATGTACGGCGAGGCATCGGCATCCTTGCGCCGCTGGTCGCGGTGCTTGTGCGCGGCGAAGGCGAGCGCCTTAAGAAGGAGCGCCAGCTCGCCTTTTGTCTTCATGCTTGCGAAAGCCGTCGAGGATGAGGAGCACTGCGCCCACGGTAATCGCCGAGTCTGCGACGTTGAACGCAGGCCAGTGCCACCCGGCGACATGGAAGTCGAGGAAGTCGACCACCTGGCCGAAGCGGAAGCGATCGATCAGGTTACCCAGCGCGCCGCCCAGGATGAGAGCGAGGCCCGCGCAGAGCATCGCGCGTTCCGGCGAGCGCAGGAGCATCACGCTAACGATGACGATCGCGATGGCGGCGAAGGCGATCAGCAGGGGCGTCTGCCACCCTGGGGCGTCCGACAGGAAGCTGAAGGCCGCGCCCTTGTTGTAGACGAGCACCATGTTGAAGAAGCCCGTCATCTCGAGCCGCTCGCCGAGCGCGAAACGGCTGGTGACCAGGGACTTCGTCACCTGGTCCGCCACGACCACCGCGGCGGCGATCGCAAACCAGCGCCAGGCCGACCTAGGCATGGCGGCGCGCCTCTCCGGCGCCCTTGAGATTCACCTGGCAGCGGCCGCAAATCATTTCCTCGTTCACGTCTGCGCGGTAGTGCCAGCAGCGCTCGCATTTACGATACTCACTCGCCTTGACTATCGTCTTCGGCTCACTCGAGCGTAAAACCCTGGCGGCGGAGGTGAGCATGACGAACTTGAGATCGTCGCCGAGGCTAGTAAGCGCATCGTAGTCCGCGGCGTCGGCGGAGAAGTCCACTTCGGCCTGCAGCGATGAGCCGACCTTCCCGGCGGCGCGGAGTGCTTCGATCTCCTTGCGCACCGGCTCGCGCAGCTCGCGCAGGCGGCGCCATTTCGCGAGCAGGGCCTCGCCATCGCCGATGGCGGGCAGGTCGTACAGCGTGTGGAAGAACACGCTGTCGTCCGCGTTGCCGGTGAAGTACTGCCACAGCTCCTCGGCAGTGAACGACAGGATCGGGGCCATCAGCCGCACCAGGCTGTGCGTGATGTGGTGGAGCGCCTGCTGCGCCGAGCGGCGCGCCTTCGAGTCGGCCGCGCTCGTATACAGGCGGTCTTTGAGGATGTCGAGGTAAAAGCCGCCCAGGTCCTCCGAGCAAAAGCTTTGCAGCCGCTGCGCGACGAGATGGAACTGGTAGCGGGCGTAATCGGCGGCTACCTGGTCCTGCATCTCGCGCGTCAATGCGAGCGCATAGCGGTCGATCTCCACCATCTGCGTGACCGGCTGGGCATGCTTGGCGATGTCGAAGTCCGACGTGTTGGCGAGCAGGAAGCGCAGCGTGTTGCGGATGCGCCGGTAGCTCTCCACCACGCGCTTCAGGATCTCGTTCGAGATGGTGAGCTCGCCGCTGTAGTCGCTCGAGGCGACCCACAGGCGCAGGATCTCGGCCCCCAGCGTGCCGGACACCTGCTGCGGCGCCATGCCGGTTCCCTTCGACTTCGACATCTTGCGGCCTTCCATGTCGATGACGAAGCCGTGCGTGAGCAGGCTCTTGTACGGCGGATGGCCATCGAGCATGCAGGCGGTCAACAGCGAAGAATGGAACCAGCCGCGATGCTGGTCCGAGCCCTCGAGGTACATGTCGGCCGGGTAAGCCGACTCGGCCTTGTGCGAGCCGCGCAGCACGGTGAAATGCGTGGTACCGGAGTCGAACCAGACATCGAGCGTCTCGCGCGCCTTCTCGTACTGCGCGGCGTCGGCGCCGAGCAGCTCTTCGGTGCTGATGCGCTGCCATGCCTCGATGCCGCCCTTCTCCACGCGGCACGCGACCTGCTCGATGAGGTCCGGCGTGCGCGGATGCAGCGCGCCGGTTTCCTTGTGCAGGAAGAACGGGATCGGCACGCCCCACTGGCGCTGGCGCGACAGCGTCCAGTCGGGCCGGTTGGCGATCATGCCGTGCAGCCGCGCCTTGCCCCAGGCCGGGAAGAACTGCGTGTTCTCGATGCCGCGCAGGGCACGCTGGCGCAGGCTTTCACCTTCGATGGGCTTGTCCATCGACGCGAACCACTGCACGGTGGCGCGCAGGATCACCGGCGTTTTGTGCCGCCAGCAGTGCATGTAGCTGTGGCTGTACGACTCCTTGTGGAACAGGACGCCGCGCTTCTCCAGCTCCGCGATGATCTTGCCGTTCGCATCCCAGATCGATTGACCGCCGAAGAGCGGCAGGCTCGGCGCGAAACGGCCGTCGCCCATCACCGGCGTGAGGATCTCCTCATCCTTCATGCCATAGCGGCGGCAGGAGTCGAAGTCCTCCACGCCATACGCCGGCGCCGAATGGACGACGCCGGTACCCGTGTCGGTGGTCACATATTCCCCGAGGTACACCGGTGCCAGGCGGTCGTAGAACGGATGCTTGAAACGGATGTTCTCGAGCGCCGCGCCCTTGCACGATGCGATGGTGCGGCCCTCGAGGCCGTAGCGCTTGAGGCAAGCCTCCTGGAGCTCGGCCGCGAGGATCAGGAGGCCTTTGGGCGTGTCGACCAGGTGGTACAGCAGCTCGGGGTGGACATTCAATGCCTGGTTGCCGGGCAGCGTCCAAGGCGTGGTGGTCCAGATGACGGCGAAGCCGGGCTTGTCCACCTTGACGCCGAAAGCGCGGCCGACCTTCTCGGGTTCGGCGAACGCGAAGCCGACGTCGACCGCCGGGTCCTTGCGATCTTCGTATTCGACCTCGGCCTCCGCGAGGGCCGAGCCGCAATCGAAGCACCAGTTCACCGGCCGCAGCCCGCGGTACAGATAGCCTTTCTTCAGCAGCAGGCCGAGCGCGCGGATCTCGTCGGCCTCGTTGCCGTACGCCATGGTCAGATAAGGCGCATTCCAATCGCCCAGCACACCGAGGCGCTCGAAATCGCGCTTCTGCGTTTCGATCTGCCCGGTGGCGTAGGCGCGGCAAAGGCGTTGGGTTTCCTCGGCCGGCAGGTTTTTGCCGTGCTTCTTCTCGATCTGCACCTCGATCGGCATGCCGTGGCAATCCCACCCCGGCACGTAAGGGGCGTCGAAGCCGGCGATGGTCTTCGACTTGACGATCACATCCTTGAGGATCTTGTTCACCGCGTGGCCGATGTGGATGTCGCCGTTCGCGTAAGGCGGGCCGTCGTGCAGCACGAAGCGCGGCCGGCCCTTCGCGATCGCGCGCAGGCGCTTGTAGATGCCCTTCTCCTGCCATTGGCCGACCCATTGCGGCTCGCGCTTGGCGAGGTCGCCGCGCATCGGGAACGGGGTCTCCGGCAGGTTCAGCGTGTCTTTATAGTCAGCCATGGTTCGCAAAATAGTCGCGCGCCTGGCGCGCGTCGCGCGCGATCGCCTGCTTCAGCGCCTCGAGTCCCTCGTACTTCTGCTCGTCACGCAGCTTCTCCAGGAAGCGGACGCGCAAATGCTCGCCGTACAGCTCCCCGGCGTGATCGAAAAGATGCACCTCGAGCAGCGGAAACGGTACCGGGTTGACGGTCGGACGCCGCCCGATGCTAGCGACGCCGGCGCCATAGCGGTCAACCTCGACCACGAAAATACCGGACAGCGGCGGCGAGCGGCGCAGGACTATATTGGCGGTCGGGAAGCCCAGCTCGCGGCCCAGCTTGGCGCCGTGCGCCACGCGTCCGCTGATCGTATAAGCGTGGCCGAGCAGGCGCTCGGCGCGCGCGAAATCGCCTGCCGCGAGCGCGGCGCGCACGGCCGAACTCGACACGCGCTCGCCGTCGTGCTGCACGTCGGACATCGCTTCCAGGCCGAAACCGCGCTCGCGCGCCGCTGCCTCGAGCGTGCCGAAGCTGCCGCTGCGCCGCTCGCCGAACCGGAAATCCCGGCCGACCAGCAACCAGCTCATGCCGAGTCCGCGCAGGAGCACGTCCTCGATGAAGCGTGCCGCCGGCAACGCGGCAAAGGCTGCATCGAAGCGCGCCACGTGCACACGGTCGATGCCCGCCCCGGCCAGCAACTCGAGCTTGTCTCGCAGGCGCGTCAGGCGCGCCGGCGCCCCCTTGGGCGCGAAGAACTCTCGCGGATGCGGCTCGAAGGTCAGGATGCAGGAGCCAAGGTGCTGCTCGCGGGCTTTGGCGCACACGCGGTCGATGAGCGCGCGGTGGCCCCGGTGCACGCCGTCGAAATTGCCGACGGTCATGGCGCACCGGCCCCGGGCGCTGCGAAGCGAGCCGTGTGTGACGACCATCGAGGCGGTTAAAATGCTGATTATAGTGGTTTTATGAAAACTCTCGAAGAACAAATGGCGTTTTACGCGGCCTATCATCAGGACGCGCGCAACAAGGCGACGCATTTCCTCGGCGTGCCGATGATCATCGTGTCGCTGTTCATTCCGCTCGCCTGGCTCAAGGTGCAGATCGGCCCGTTTGCGCCCACCGCGGCCATCGCGTTCGCCGCGGTCGTGCTCGTCTACTACGTGTTCCTGGACGCCTTGCTCGCGCTCGCGAGCGCGATCTTCATCGCCGCATTCCTGCTCGCGGCGGGGTGGATTGCGTCGCAGGGCGCGGCGGTCGGGTGGACGGCATTCGGGATCCTTTTTGTCGGCGGCTGGATCCTCCAGCTCGTCGGGCACGTGTTCGAAGGCCGCCGCCCGGCGCTCGCCGACAACCTGTTCCAGATCTTCATCGCGCCGATCTTCCTCTGCGCGGAAATTTTCTTTGCGCTAGGCTACAAGCCCGGATTGCAATCACTCGTACAGCAACGCGCGCTTCGGCTGCGCGCCGGCACCTGACTAGCAACTGACGCAGCCCAAGGGGGAGGCGACGCATGAAGTCGGCGCTCGCGATTTCGCGCTGGATCGACAGGATGAACGAGCGCCTCGGCGTGATCGCCGACTGGCTGGTGCTGCTTTCGTGCCTGATCAGCGCCGGCAATGCCTTTTCCCGCTACGCCTTCAGCATCAGCTCCAACGCCTGGCTCGAGATCCAGTGGTACATGTTCGCCGCGCTGGTGCTGCTGGGCGCCTCGTATACGCTGAAGAAGAACGAGCATGTGCGGGTCGACATCGTCTACACCAACGTCTCGACTCGCAAGCAGATCTGGATCGACATCATCGGCGGCGTCCTGTTCCTGCTGCCGGCGACGCTGATCCTCGCGTATCTCTCCTGGCCGGTGTTCTACAACTCCTGGGAGATCGGCGAGGTATCGTCCAACGCCGGGGGCCTGCTGCGCTGGCCGGTCAAGATCTTTCTCCCCATAGGCTTCGCCCTTCTTAGCCTGCAAGGCATCTCCGAGCTGATCAAGCGCGTCGCCATGCTCACCGGCCACATGCAGGCAGACCTGCACTACGAGAGGCCGCTCCAATGATTCCCCACGACCTGATGGCGCCGCTCATGTTCGGCGGCCTGGTCGTGTTCATGCTGTTCGGCTATCCGGTCGCCTTCTCGCTCGCCGCAGTGGGTCTCTTCTTCGGCTTCATCGCCATCGAGCAGGGATTTTTCGAGTTCGCGCTGATGCAGGCGCTCCCCGAGCGCGTGTTCGGCATCCTTTCGAACGACACGCTGCTCGCGATCCCGTTCTTCACGCTGATGGGGGCGATCCTCGAGCGCTGCGGTCTTGCCGAGGATCTGCTCGACGGCCTGGGCCAGCTGTTCGGGCCGATCCGCGGCGGCCTGGGCTACGCGGTCATCGTGGTGGGGGCGATCCTGGGCGCCATCACGGGTACGGTCGCCGCTTCGGTGATCGCGATGGGGCTCATCTCGCTGCCGGTGATG
>DATLDY010000148.1:0-9668 GCA_035525655.1 Burkholderiales bacterium | reverse complement strand
CGCGGCCGCGCTCGAAAAGGCGCTGCCCAGCGCCCGGCTGGTGCGCTTCGAGGGCTACGGTCACCTGCTGGAAGTCGAGACCCCGGAGCGGGTCAATGCGTTGCTGCGCGAGTTCCTCTCGCAAAAACCATAAAATAGGCGCATGAAACCCGAAGCGGCTGCCGTGGGGGACGGCCGCTCCCACCCGAAGACTGAGCCGCTGTCGATGGTCGGCCTCGCGCTGCGCTGGCCGTACACGTTCATCGTCATGGCGATGCTGATCCTGCTCGCCACGCCGTTCGTGCTGGCCAGGATGGCGATGGACATCTTCCCGGAAATCAACATTCCGGTGATCAGCATCATCTGGAACTACAACGGCCTGCCGGCGCAGGAGATGGGCCAGCGCATCGCCGCCTCGAGCGAGCGCGGGCTCACCACCACGGTGAGCGACATCGAGCACATCGAGTCGACCTCGCTCGCGAGCTCGACCGTGATCAAGATCTTCTTCCAGCCGACGGCCAACATCCAGACCGCCATCGCGCAGGTGGTGGCGGCGATGCAGCCGCAGGTGCGCCAGCTGCCGCCGGGCATCACGCCGCCGCTGGTCATCAAGTACTCGGCCTCGAGCATCCCGGTGATCCAGCTCGCGATCTCCAGCCCGACACTGCCCGAGCAGACGGTGTTCGACTCGTCGGTGAACCTGCTGCGGCCGCAGCTCGTGACGATCCCGGGCGTGGCGATCCCGTTCCCCTACGGCGGCAAGATCCGCGTGATCTCGGTCGACCTCGACCTGCAGGAGCTGCAGGCGCGCGGCCTCTCGCCGGCCGACGTGGTCAACGCGGTCAATACGCAGAACCTGATCCTGCCTTCGGGCACCGCCAAGCTCGGCGAGATCGAGTACACGGTGCGCATGAACGCGTCGCCCGACGCGATCCAGGGCCTGAACGAGCTGCCGGTGCGCACGGTCGGCGGCACGACGACCTATCTGAAGGATGTCGCGCAGGTGCGCGACGGGTTCTCGCCGCAGACCAACATCGTGCGGCGCGACGGCGAGCGCGGCGTGCTCATCTCCATATTGAAGAACAGCGGCGCCTCGACCCTCGACATCGTCGGCAACCTGCGCGCCATGCTGCCGCGCGCGACGCAAATCCTGCCGTCCGACATCAAGGTGACGCCGCTCTTCGACCAGTCGCTGTTCGTGAAGGCGGCGATCGAGGGCGTGGCGGTCGAGGCGCTGATCGCGGCGCTCCTCACCGCGGCGCTGGTGCTCCTCTTCCTCGGCAACTGGAAGACCACCGTGATCATCGCGATCACGATTCCGCTGTCCATCCTGACGTCGATTCTGGTTCTCTTTGCGCTCGGCGAGACGCTGAACATCATGACGCTCGGCGGCCTCGCGCTGTCGGTCGGCATCCTCGTCGACATGGCGATCGTCACCATCGAGAACATCGAGCGCCACCTGCACGCCGGCGAGGACCTGCATTCCGCGATCATGGTCGGCGCGGGCGAGATCGGCGTGCCGGCCTTCGTGTCGACGCTTTGCATCTGCATCGTGTTCGTGCCGATGTTCTTCCTCTCCGGCGTGGCCAAGTTCCTGTTCGTGCCGATGGCCGAGGCGGTGGTGTTCGCGATGATCGCCGCGTACCTCCTGTCGAGAACGCTGGTGCCCACCCTCGTCATGCTCATGCTCAGGCGGCCGGCGAAGGAGTTCCCGTTCTACCGCGTGTTCAACGCGCAGTTCGAGCGCATGCGGTCCGCCTACGCCACGGTGCTCGGCGCGCTCCTCGAGAAGCGCGCCTTCTTCGCCACCGTGTTCCTCGCCTTCTGCCTGCTCTCGTGCCTGCTGTACCCGGTGCTCGGCCGCGATTTCTTTCCGAGCGTCGACGCCGGCCAGGTGCGGCTGCACTTTCGCGCCGCCACCGGCACGCGCGTCGAGGAGACGGCGCGCATCGCGGACAACATCGAGGGCGCGATCCGCGAGCTGATCCCGCCGAGCGAGCTCGAGACCATCCTCGACAACCTCGGCGTGCCGAACTCGAGCATCAACCTCTCCTATTCGAACGCCGGCACCATCGGCACGCTCGACGGCGAGATCCTGATGTCGCTGAAGAAAGGCCACCGCCCGACCGACGACCTGGTGACGCTGCTGCGCGCCGAGCTCCCCAAGCGCTTCCCCGGCATCGAGTTCTTCTTCCAGCCGGCCGACATCGTCACGCAGATCCTGAACTTCGGCCTGCCGGCGTCGATCGACGTGCAGTTCAGTGGTCCCAACCTCGCCGGCAACTACGCGCTCGCGCAGGAGCTGACGAAGAAGATCCAGAAGATTCCCGGTGCGGTCGATGCGCACGTGCACCAGCGCATGGACGGCCCGGCGATCGACCTGCAGATGGACCGCACGCGGCTGCAGCAGGTCGGCCTGTCGGCGTTCAACGTGGGGCAGAACGTGCTCCTCTCGCTCTCCGGCAGCTCGCAGACCGCGCCCGCCTTCTGGCTCAACCCGCAGAACGGCGTGGTCTACAACATCGCGGTCCAGGCGCCGCAGTACAGCGTGGACAGCCTCGACTCGCTCCTCAACATGCCGATCGCGGCCACCGGCCTTGCCGCCGCTTCCGGCGCTCCGGCCCAGCTCCTCGGCAACCTGGTCGAGGCGCGCGCCGGCAAGCAGCTCCCGGTGGTCTCGCGCTACAACATCTCGCCCGCGGTGGAAGTGTTCGTCGGCGTGCAGGGCACCGATCTCGCGAGCGTCGCCAACGAGGTCAAGAAGCTCGTCGACGAAGTGCGGCCGAAGCTGCCGCGCGCGAGCCAGGTCACCATCCGCGGCCAGGTCGAGACGATGCAGGCCTCGTTCGTCGGCCTGGGCATCGGCCTCCTGATGGCGATCGTGCTGGTCTATCTCCTCATCGTGGTGAACTTCCAGTCGTGGATCGACGCCGCCATCGTCATCGCGGCCTTGCCAGCCGCACTAGGCGGCATCGCCTGGATGCTGTTCATCACCGGCACCACGCTCTCGGTGCCGGCGTTAACGGGGGCGATCATGACCATGGGGGTCGCCACGGCGAACTCGATCCTGGTGATCGCCTTTGCCCGCCAGCAGCGCGAGGCCGGGGCCCTGCCGATCGCGGCGGCGCTCGAAGCCGGCGCGACGCGCCTGCGCCCGGTGCTGATGACCGCGCTCGCGATGATCATCGGCATGATCCCGATGGCCCTGGGCCTGGGCGAGGGCGGCGAGCAGAACGCACCCCTCGGCCGCGCGGTGATCGGCGGCCTGGTGTTCGCCACCATTTCGACGCTGCTCTTCGTTCCGGTAGTCTATGCAGCGGTCCACCTTCGTCTGATCCGAAAGCAAGAGCAATGGCAGAACAGAACCGAACCCTCCGCCGCGCAAAGTTCCTGACCATCGCGGTGCTGGCGCTGCTGGTGCTCGCCGGCGGGCGTACCGTGTTCAGCCGCATCTCGAACGCGAAATCGCTCGAGGCGGGCGTTGCCGAGAGGAACAAGCAGTACGTGCGCGTGACGAGCCCGAAGGCCGGCTCGGCCGAGCGCACCGTGGTGCTGCCCGGGTCGCTCCAGGGCTATGTACAGGCGCCGATCTCCGCGCGCGCGAGCGGCTACCTCAAGCGCTGGCACAAGGACATCGGCAGCCGGGTGAAGCAGGGCGAGCTCCTCGCCGAGATCGAGACCCCGGAGATCGACCAGCAGCTCTCGCAGGCGGTGGCCGCGCGCCAGCAGGCGGCGTCGAGCCTCGAGCTCGCGAAGAGCACGTTCGAGCGCTGGGAGGGCCTGCGCAAGCGCGATGCGGTCTCCCAGCAGGAGCTCGATGAGCGCCGCAGCAACAATGCGCAGGCGCGCGCCAACCTCGCCGCTGCCGATGCCAACGTCGAGCGCCTGCGCCAGATGAAGGGCTTCAACCGCGTGGTCGCGCCCTTCGACGGCGTGATCACCAAAAGAAACGTCGACGTGGGCGACCTCATCGATGCGGGCGGCGGCGCCGGGCGCGCGCTCTTCCTCCTCTCGCAGACCGATCCGCTGCGCGTTTACGTGAGCGTGCCGCAGACCTACGCGCAGCTCATCAAGCCCGGCCAGCTGGTGGTGGTGACGCAGGCGGAGCTGCGCGGCCAGACCTTCAAGGGCGAGATCGTGCGCACGGCGGCCTCCATCGATGCCGCGACGCGCACCATGCAGGTGGAGATCCGCCTGCCCAACGAGGACGACAAGCTGCTGCCGGGCGCGTTCGTGCAGGTGGCGCTCAGCCTCGAGGCGAGCGGCGCGCTCACCATCCCGACCAACGTGCTCCTCTTCCGCCCGGAGGGCCCGCGCGTCGCGGCGGTGCAGGCCGACGGCAAGGTGAGCCTGCGCGCGGTGAAGATGGGCCGCAACTTCGGCGAGGCGATCGAGGTCCTCGACGGCCTCACCGCGAACGACAAGCTGGTGCTCAACCCGTCGGACTCGCTGAGCGACGGCGACGTGGTCGTCATCTCGCAGAAATGAGACGCTGTCATTGGCTGTTGCCCGCGCTCCTCGCGGGCTGCGGCAGCGCGCCGCCGTACAACCCGCCGAAGCCCGACATGCCGGCGGCGTGGAAGGTCGAGGCACCGTTCCGCCAGGGCGTGCCGAGCGACGGCGCCCCCAAGGGCAAATGGTGGCTGCGCTTCGGCGACGACACGCTGAGCGGGCTCGCTTCCAAGGCGCTCGCCGACAGCCCCACGCTCGCGGCAGCCGATGCGCGCCTCGCGCAGTCCCGGGCGACTTTCGCCGCGGTGTCCGGCCAGGCCTGGCCGCAGGTCAGCCTCAACGTGCGCGATACGCGCACGCGCATCACGCAGAACCGCCCGCTCAACAACAACGCCGCCCCCAACTTCTCCACCACGCAGAACGACGCCATCGTCTCGCTCTCGGCGAGCTACGAAGTCGATTTCGGCGGCCGCGTGAAGAGCGTGATCGCCGGCGCGCGCGCCTCCGCCGAGCAGGCGGCGGCCGACCTCGAGACCGCGCGGCTCCTGCTGGTCGCGGACCTCGCCACCGCGTACTTCAACCTGCGCCAGACCGACATCGAGATCCAGGTGCTGGCGAGCTCCATCGACCTGCAGCGCCGCTCGCTAGGCCTCGCGCGCACGCGGCACGAGCTCGGCGCCGGCTCCGCGCTCGACGTCGCGCAGCAGCAGGCGCTCATCGACACCACGCTCACGCAGATCGACCTTTTGAAGCGCCAGCGCTCGCTCTTCGAGCACGCCGTCGCCACGCTCACCGGCACGCCGGCGCCACTCTTCTCGCTCGCGCCCGACGTGCGCGAGCTGCGCCCGCCCGACGTGCCGATCGGCGTGCCCTCCGACATCCTCGAGCGCCGGCCGGACGTCGCCGCCGCCGAGCGCGCCATGGCCGCGGCCAACGCGCAGATCGGCGTGGCGCGAGCCGCCTACTATCCGAGCATCAACCTCGGCGCCTCCGTCGGCCAGGAAAGCCGCAAGCTGCCGACGCTCTTCGACACGCCGAGCCTCGTCTGGTCGCTCGGCGTGACCGCGGTGCAGCCGCTCTTCGACGGCGGCCGCATCAGCGCCAACGTCGACTTCACGCGCGCGGGCTATGACATCACGGTCGCGAACTACCGCCGCATCGTCCTCACCGCGATGCAGGAAGCGGAGGACGGCATCATCGGCCTCGCCGCCCTCGAGCGCGCCTCGACCCAGGCCGGCGTGGCGGTGGAGAGCGCGCGGCGCACGCTGGAGCTCGTCACCGCGCGCTACGAAGGCGGCGTCGCCAGCCCGCTCGAAGTGATCACCGCCCAGCAAAGCCTGCTCACCGCGGAGCGCCTCGCCGCGCAGCTCATCGGCCAGCGCCTCCTCACCTCGGTGTTCCTCGTCAAGGCGCTCGGCGGCGACTGGGACCGGCCGCAGCAGCTTTCCTCGCAATAGGACGTCCAATGCCCGCACAGCTGCAAGGCCGCACTGCACTCGTAACCGGCGCGAATCGCGGCATCGGACTCGCCATCGCCAAGGAGTTCGCCAAAGAAGGCGCGACGGTGCTCCTCGCCGGGCGCAAGAAGGCAGCGCTCGAGAAGGTGCGCAAGGAGATCGCCTCCGCCGGCGGCAAGGCGCAGGTCGTCGTCGTCGACCTGGAGAAGGAGAAGTCGGTCCGCGCCGCCGCGAAGGCGCTGAAGAAGAAGCTCAAGTCGCTCGACATCTTCATCGGCAACGCCGCCTCGCTCGGCGCGCGCGTGCCGCTCACCAAATATCCGCTCGACACCTGGCGCCAGACCTTCCGCATCAACGTCGATGCCAACCTGGTGCTGCTGCAGGAGCTCGATTCCCTGTTGAAAAAGGCGCAGGCACCGCGCATCGTCATGCTGTCCGCGCGCGTCGCCACTCAGGGCAAGGCGACGACCGGGTCCTACGCGGTGAGCAAGGCCGCGCTCGAGTCGATGGTGCGGATCTACGTCGCCGAGGCCGGGCAATCGCCGGTGCGCATCAATATCGTCAGCCCCGGCCCCACGCGCACCGAGATGCGCGCGCGGGCGGCGCCGGAAGAGGATCCGATGACGATCAAGTCGGCGGACAAGATCGCGCCGTTCTTCGTGCGCCTCGCCTCAGCCGAACCGGTGCCGCAAGGCCAGTGGTACGACGCCGACGAGTGGCTCGCGGGCAAGATCGAGCTCAAGTAGCGCCTTGCTATACTGACGCGTCTAGGAGCTAGCGATGAAATTCACCGCCGTTTTTGAAAAAGTAGCCGAGGGCTACATCGCCTTCGTCGAAGAGCTACCCGGTGCGAATACCCAGGGTGCGACGATCGAAGAAGCGAGGGCCAACCTTCAAGAAGCTGTTGAGTTGGTGCTCGAAGCAAATAGAACGCTGGCTGAAGAGATGATGAAGGGCAAAAAAGTGATTCGGGAGAACTTTCCGCTTCAGGCGGCATGAAGCGAAATGAACTTGTAAACCGCGCGGCGAACCGCACCTCAACTGTTCCGCGCCATCGGGAGATCAATGACTTTCTGGCCCGAAAGATCTGCCGCGATCTCCAAATCCCGCCGCCATAACAGGCGCTGACCTAAGCGCGCACGACCCGATTGGCCAGCACGCCGATCGCGTCGTTCACCACTTCCACTAGATCGCCGGGCTCGAGCGCCGGCAGCGTCGGGCCGTCGCAGCCGAGCCAGATCACGTCGCCGGGCCACAGCGTCACGTAGGCGCTCATGCGCGCGATGTAGTGCTGCAGGCTGAAGATCGCGCCCTTGGTGTTGTACGAGGTCGCTTCCTTGCCGTTGACGCGCACCGTGATTACCTGGTCGGTCGGATCGATGCCCGACACCACCACCGGGCCCATCGGCTTGAAGGTGTCGATGTTCTTGGCGCGCCACAGCGTGCGGTCGCTCTTCTGGAAGCTTCGCTCGCTGAGATCGTTGCCGAGCGTGTAGCCGGCGATGCAGTCGAGCGCCCGGTCTTCCGGCAGATGCTTGGCTTTGGCGCCAACGATGGCCACCAGCTCGCCTTCGAAGTGGATCGGCCCCGGCGAATCCTTCGGGATGACGATGTCGGCGCCGCTGCCGATCAGCGCGTTCGGCGAGCGGTAGCCGATGTCGGCCTGCGCCGGCGGCTTGAGCGCCATGCCGAGGCGTTCGGCGGCCCACGCGATGTGGTCGCGGAAGTTGATCCCGGCGGCGTAGAAGTTGCGCGGCTCGACGGGGTGCAGGAGCCTCGCCTTCGCCAAGGGGATGCGTTTGCCCGTCTTTTTGTGGCGCTCATAAGGCGGCGCATCGACCAGCACCGCCTCCTCGCCCTCGATCACGGCGAAGGCGGGCTCGCCGTCGAACTCGACTCGGCACCAGCGCATCACTCGGCCTTGATGTTGGCGCTGCGGATCACCTTGCCGACGCGCTCGTAGTTCGCGCGCACGTAGGCGGCGAACTCCTCGGGCGTGCCGCCGCCCGGGTCGAGCATCAGCTCGTCCAGGCGCTTGCGGAAGTCGGGCGCGTCGATCGCGGCGACGAACTCGCGGTTCAGGCGCTGCACGATGTCCGGCGGCGTGCCGGCCGGCACGAAAGCGCCGAGCCAGCCGGTCACCTCAAAGCCGGGCAGCACCTCGGCAAAGGCGGGCACCTCGGGCAGCTTGGCGTTGCGCTTCGCGCTCACCACGCCGAGCGGGCGCAGGCGGCCGGCGTTCTTGGCGACCAGCAGCGGCGACTCGAAGATCATGTCCACCTGGCCGGACATGACGTCGGGCAGCGGCGAGCTCTTGTAGGGCACGTGCAGGAGGTCGATGCCCGCCGCCTGCTTGAACATCTCGCCGATGATGTGCGAGACGTGCCCCGAGCCGTAGGAGGCATACGTGTATTTGCCGGGGTTGCGCTTCGCGGACTCGATCAGCTCTGCGAGCGTCTTGGCCTCGACCTTCGGGCTCACGACCAGGAGCGGCGCCCCGGTGTAAAGCAGCGTCACCGGCGCCAGATCCTTCTGCGGGTCGAAGCCAAGCTTGTAGAGGAAGGCGTTGGCGGTGACGATGCCGCTCGCCGCGATCAGCACCGTGTAGCCGTCGGGCGCCGAGCGGGCGGCGTGCTCGGCGCCGATGTTGCCGCCGGCCCCGGGCCGGTTATCGACGAACACGTTCTGCTTCATGCTCGCGGTCAGCTTCTCGGCGAGCATGCGCGCCATCAGGTCGCCGGCGTTGCCCGGCGGGAACGGCACCACGAAGCGCACCGCCCGGGAAGGATAGTTTTGCGCTGCAGCGGCCGCGCAAAGAGCGAGGCCGGCCAGGAAAAGGACGAGGCGTTTCATAGCGCGCCAGTCTAAGGCACCGTTATCATGCCGCATGAAAAACTCCGAAGTCCCGATGATGGCGCTGCGCCGCGCGGTGCAGATCTGCGGCGGGCTCGACGCCCTGGGCGACAAGCTCAACGTCTCGACCAACGCGCTCGAGCTCATGATCGCGGGCGAGGAGGCCGTGCCGCAGCCGCTGTTCACGCAAACCGTCGGCCTGCTCCTCGAGGCCACGGCCACGCGCTCCGGCAAGCAAACACCCGACTCGAACGAAGGCGGAAGGAAGGGGCCCCGCCAATGAAGCTCATCGCGCTCGTCGTGTTCTCGCTGCTCGCGGCGACGCAAGCCTGGGCGCAGCAATATCCCACACGCCCGATCCGGCTCATCGTGCCGGCGGCGCCCGGCGGCGGGACCGACATCACCGCGCGCAGCTTCGTGCCGCAGCTCGCCGACAACCTCGGCCAGCCGATGGTGATCGAGAACCGCGGCGGCGCGGGCGGCGTCATCGGCACCGACCACGTCGCCAAGGCCACTGCCGACGGCTACACGCTCCTCATGGTGTACGTGAGCCACGCGACGAATCCGACGCTGGTCACCAAGCTGCCCTACGACACCCTGAAAGACTTCGTGCCGATCACTCTGATCTCGCACGAGCCCACGGTACTGGTGACGCATCCCTCGCATCCGGCGAAGACGCTCGCCGAGTTCACGGCGTGGGTGAAGGAGCGCTCGGGGACCATTTCCTACGCCACGGACCCGGGCAGCGCCGGCTTCCTCGCTGCCGAGCTCTACCTGCAGCGCGTAGGCGCGAAGGTGCAGTACATCCCGTACAAGGGCAGCGGCCCGGCCGCCGCGGACGTCGTCGCCGGGCATGTTCCTTATATGTGGTCGGTGATCTCCATCGTCACGCCGTACGCCAAGGCGGGGCGCCTGAAGGCGCTCGCC
>DATLDY010000139.1:0-5177 GCA_035525655.1 Burkholderiales bacterium | reverse complement strand
GAACTCGTGGATCACGACGTTGATAGCCGGGTCGCGCGCGAGCGCATCCCACGACAACACCACCGGCCCGCCGGGCATCGCTTCGCCGGCGAGGTCGTCCTCCCATTCGTGCACCACGCCCGCTTCGTCGACCTCCTCGCGCCGCACGCGAAAGTCGCCCGGATAGACGACGATGCCGCGCCAGCCGGCATACCAGTCCAGGCCCAATTCCAGAATCGGCAGGCAGGCCTGCGCGGCGATGGATACGCGCATCTCGTCGGTGAGCTCGAGGCCGTGGGCACCGGTGAACTCCTTTTCCGCCAGCAGCAGAAGGACCAGCTCGCGCAGCTTCGGGCTCGCCGGCACGAAATCAAGCCCGGCGGTCGCCTTCGCCCATAGCGCGTCATCGATGCGGTGCTTGTCCAGCACGCGCCTGCGGCGCCAGTCGCTTAGCCAGCCCATGGGTAGTAACTCATTGTCCGTAAAATACCGCCATGGTTTCGGTTGTCCAGCTTCATCCACAAAGCGGCGGCGCCGCCCTCAGCGCGCTGGCGGGCGATCTCGCGCCTGCCGATCGCGAGCGGGTGGCGCAGGCGCTCGAGTTTGCCGAGCCGCTTTACGCCGGGCAGGTGCTCTCGACCGGCGAGCCGACGTGGGCGCACGCGCTTGGCCTGGGCGCCAATCTCGCGGCAATCGGCCTGGATGCGCCGGGACGCATCGCGGGCGTGCTGTTCGCGGCGCCGAAGCATGAGGAGCTCGAATCCATCGCCAGTCGGTTCGGCGGCGAGGTGGCGCAGCTCACCGCCGGCGTGGAAAAGCTCTACCAGCTGCGCATGGCGACTCGGGATAAAGGGTCCGCCGCCCCAGAGACCGGGCGGCAAAGCGCCGCCGAGCAGAACGAGGTGCTGCGCAAGATGGTGCTCGGCATGGCCGAGGACGTGCGCGTGGTGCTGATTCGCCTGGCAAGCCGCACGCAGACGCTGCGCTGGTTCGCACGCAACGCCTCTTCCGAACGGGCGGCGTATGCGCGCGAAAGCCTGGACATTTATTCGCCGCTCGCCAATCGCCTCGGCGTGTTCCAGCTCAAGTGGGAGATGGAGGACCTCTCGTTCCGCTTCCTCGAGCCGGATCTCTACAAGCGCATCGCCGGGATGCTCGACGAGAAGCGCCTCGAGCGCGAGCAGTACATCCGTCGTGCGATCAAGCTCGTCGACGGCGAGCTAAAGGCGGCGGGAGTGAATGCCGAGATCCACGGCCGGCCGAAGCACATCTATTCCATCTGGAACAAGATGCGCTCGAAGTCGCTCGACTTTACCGAGCTCTACGACGTGCGCGCCTTGCGCGTGATCGTGCCGTCGGTGAAGGACTGCTACACCGCGCTTGGCGTGGTGCATAACCTCTGGCAGCCGATCCCGAAGGAATTCGACGACTACATCTCGCGGCCGAAAGGAAATCTCTACCAGTCGCTGCATACGGCGGTGATGGGGCCGCTTGGCAAGACCGTCGAGGTGCAGATTCGCACCGAGGAGATGCACCGCCACGCGGAGTACGGCGTCGCCGCGCACTGGCGGTACAAGGAGAAACCCCAGAAAGAAGACCAGGCGTTCGACCAGAAGATCGCCTGGCTGCGCGAGCTCCTTGCGTGGCGCGACGAGGTCGCCGATTGGCAGCGCAACACGAAGCAGGCGCGCTTCGACGACACGGTGTACGTCCTGACCCCGCAAGGCAAGGTGGTGGACCTGCCCGCCGGCTCGACGCCGCTCGACTTCGCCTATGCGTTGCACAGCGACCTCGGCCACCGCTGCCGTGGCGCGCGCGTCGACGGCCATATCGTCACGCTCGACACACCGCTCAAGAGCGGCCAGAAGATCGAGATCGTGACCGCCAAGTCGGGCGGCCCATCGCGCGACTGGCTGAACGTCGAGCGCGGCTTCGTCAAAAGCCCGCGCGCGCGCCAGAAGATCCGCCAATGGTTCAACGCAAAGGCGCACGCCGAGACGGTTGCCGCGGGGCGCCTGGTGGTCGAAAAGGAGCTGAAGCGCGAAGGCGCGGCGCACGCCAGCCTGGACACGCTGGCCGAGCGCCTCGGGTTCAAGAAGCCCGAAGAGCTTTTCATCGCCGTCGCGCGAGAGGAAGTGAACCTGCGCCAACTCCACACCGCGCTGCGCGGCGTCGAAGCGCCGGCTGCGCCGGAGCCGGTGCTGAAGGCGCGCAAGGAGGGTGCGAAGAAAAAAAGCGTGCTCATCGTTGGCGGTGTCGACCGCCTGATGACTCAGCTCGCGCGCTGTTGCAAGCCGGTGCCGCCGGATCCGATTCGCGGCTTCGTCACGCGCGGCAAAGGCGTCTCCGTGCACCGCGAGGATTGCGCGAGCCTCAAGCGCCTCGCCGAGCGTCAGCCCGAGCGGCTGATCGACGCGGAGTGGGGCAAGGGGGAGGGAAGCTATGCGGTCGACATGGCCGTCACGGCGAGCGACCGCCGCGGCCTGTTGCGCGACATCGGCGATGCGCTGGCGCGCGAGAAGATCAACGTAACGGCGGTGCGCACGCAGAGCAGGGATGAGCTCGCCTTCATGCGCTTCACCTTCGACGTCGCCAACCTCGGCCAGCTGAAGCGCGCGTTCGCGATCGTGCGCGAGCTGAAGGGCGTGATCCGGGTCGCAAGGGCGTAGAAATAAATGGGGTCAGACCCCATTTATTTCTTAGCTGGGTGTTGCGAGCAGCGCGAGGAGCTCGTCTTGCGAGGAGTGGGTCTTGGCACCGCGCCGCGGGCGCAGGTGCTCGTAGGTGCCGTCGACACCCATGACCCACGCGTGGCAGTTGTCATCCAGGTAAGGCTGCAGGCCTTCGCGGATCACGCGCTTCTTGAGCGTCGGGTCGAGCACGGGGAAGCAAAGCTCGATGCGACGGAAGAAGTTGCGCGCCATCCAGTCCGCGCTGGCGAGGTATACGTCCTCCGCGCCCGCGTTCTCGAAGTAAAAGACGCGCGAATGCTCGAGGAAGCGCCCGACGACCGAGCGCACGCGGATATTCTCCGAGACGCCTTCGATGCCCGCGCGAAGCGCGCAGACGCCGCGCACGATGAGGTCGATCTTCACGCCGGCAGCGGAGGCGGCGTAAAGCTCCTCGATGATCTGCTCTTCGAGCAGCGCGTTCATCTTGGCGATGATGCGCGCGGGCTTGCCTTCGGCGGCGAGCTTGGCCTCGTTCTTGATGGCGGCGACCAGGCGCCGGTGCAGGGTGAACGGCGACTGCCAGACGTGCTTCATGCGACCCGCGCGGCCGAGGCCGGTCAGCTGCTGGAACACCTCGGCTACGTCGCTGCACAGCTCCTCGTTCGCCGTGAAAAGGCCGAAGTCGGTGTACAGGCGCGCCGTCGCCGGGTGGTAGTTGCCGGTGCTGAGGTGCGCATAGCGGCGCAGCACCTTGCCGTGGTCCGTGTCCTCGCGCCGCACGATAAGCGACATCTTGGCGTGCGTCTTGTGGCCGACCACGCCGTAGACCACGTGCGCGCCGACTTCCTCCAGGCGGGCGGCCCAGTTCATGTTCGCTTCCTCGTCGAAGCGCGCCATCAGCTCGACGACCACGGTGACCTCTTTGCCTTTCCTCGCCGCCTCGATGAGGATGTCCATCAGCTCGGAGTCGGTGCCCGTGCGATAAACCGTCTGCTTGATCGCGATGACGTTCGGATCGTTGGCCGTGGCGCGGATGAAGTCGATCACCGGCAGGAACGACTGGTACGGATGGTGCAGCAGCACGTCCTGCTTCCTGAAGACCTCGAAGAGATCCGGCGCGTCGAGGGCCGGCGGCAGGCCGGGCTTGAACGGCGCGTACTTGAGGGCCGGACGGTCGACGCGGTCGGGCACCTCGCGCAGGCGGTAAAGGTTTACCGGGCCTTCGACGCGGTACAAATCCGGCTCGCGCAGGCCGAACTGCTGCAGAAGGAATTCGACCATGCCGAGCGAGCAGTTGTCGGCGACTTCGAGGCGCACGGCGTCGCCGAAATGCCGGTGCAGGAGCTCGCCCTGCAGCGCGGTGTGGAGGTTCTTGATTTCCTCCTCGTCGACGAACAAATCGGAATTGCGCGTGACGCGGAACTGATAGCAGCCGATCACGTGCATGCCGGAGAAGAGCTCGCCGACGTGCGCGTGCAGGATCGACGACAGAAACACGAACCCATACTCGGCACCGGTATGGCTCTGCGGCAGCCGGATGAGGCGGGGAAGCGCGCGCGGCGCCTGCACGATCGCGGCGCGCGAGCTGCGCCCGAATGCGTCGCGGCCCTGCAGCTCGACCGCGAAGTTAAGGCTCTTGTTCAGCACCCGGGGAAAAGGGTGCACGGGGTCGAGTCCGATCGGCGTGAGCACCGGCAGGAGCTCGCGGAAGAAATAGTCGCGGATCCACTGCTTCTGGGGCGCGGTCCACTCCTCGCGGCGCGGGAACACGACGCCTTGCTGGGCGAGCGAAGGCAGCACCACCTCGTTTAGCAGCTTGTACTGGTCGGAGACCAGCGCATGCGCTTCCTTGCTCACCGCCTCGAAAACTTCCGCGGCGCTGCGCGCGTCGGGCCCGGCGTCGTGCAGGCCGAGCTTGATGCTCTCCTTCAGGCCGGCGACGCGGATCTCGAAGAATTCGTCGAGGTTGGAGGAGACGATGGTGATGAAGCGCAGCCGCTCGAGGAGCGGCACGGAATCGTCCGCAGCCTGCGCGAGCACCCGGCGCTGGAAGGCGAGGATGCCGAGCTCGCGATTGACGAACTGGGCTGGCGCGGGGATTCTGCGGTTCATGCGGGACCGAAAATTCTAACCTCCTGCGCCGCGCGCCCATGCAGTCCGAATGTGACAGTCGTCCGAATGTGACAATCGTGTGCTACGGTAGGCCGCATGGCCCGACAGGACACGCTCGCCGCCGTCGACCTCGGCTCTAACAGCTTCCATTTGGAGATCGGCCGAGTGGTCGACCGCCAGATCTACCCGCTCGACGCGGTGCGCGAAGTCGTCCGGCTCGGGGGCGGGCTCACCGCGGAGAAGCGCATCGACCGCGCCACGCAGGCCACGGCGCTCGAAGCCCTCGCCAAGTTCGCCGAGCGCCTGCGCGGCTTCCCGCGCCAGGCGGTGCGGGCAGTGGGCACCAACGCGCTTCGCGTGGCGAAGAACTCGCCGCAATTCCTGCGCGAGGCTCGCGCGGTGCTCGGCTTCCCG
>DATLDY010000137.1:0-2188 GCA_035525655.1 Burkholderiales bacterium | reverse complement strand
GTGGAGACCGGCTTCTCGCAGTAGATGTGCTTGCCAGCCGCAATCGCGCGCTTCAGGAGCCGCGGGCGCAGCTGGGTGGACGCAGCGTCGAAAAAGATTTCGTCCGGGCCCTTGAGTGCCGCGTTCAGATCCGTAGTCCAGCGCGAGACGCCATGCTTCTTCGCGAGCTCCTCCACCTTGGCCGCGTTACGCCCCACCAGCAACGGATCGGGCATGAGGCGCGTACCGTCCTTCAGCGCCACGCCGCCCTGCTTGCGGATCTCGAGGATCGAGCGGATCAGGTGCTGGTTCATTCCCATGCGGCCGGTGACGCCGTGCATGATGATGCCGATGCGTTTTTCGCTCATTTGACTTTCATTTCCTTCATCTGATTCCAGACGGGCATCGCGCCGCTAGCGAAGCCGGTGCGGCCCAATGATTTGATCTGCAGGTTCCCGCCGCTGATGCGTACGCGCACGGCGCCGTGGCTGCGCTCATACAGGTCGGGGTGGGCGTTTAAAAAGGCGTCCTGCTCCTCTGCCGGCAGGCCGGCCATGCCGTTGACGTAGTGGTGGCCGTTGCGCTCGACGTGCGTGAGCCCGATGAGCGACACCAGCGCGAGGTCCTGCTGGATGGCGAGGCCGGCCTGGATGGTGAGGTCCTCGCCCGTCATGAAATAGTCGCTGCCCCACTCGGCGCAGCGCGCCGCGTTGATGATGGACTTGTACATCCCCTTGCAGGTCTTCGACGAGACGCCGCGGTAGCCCAGGCCCTTGGCACGCGCAAAGGCATCGAGCGAATCGTCCGACTCGTCGATGATCACCGGCTTTTCCTTCGCCAGCGCCGAGATGTCGGCGGAGAGGGCGTTCTGGCGCTTGATCGGCTGCTCGATGAATACGATGCTCGACACGAGGCGTCTCAGGCGCATTTCACCCTTCATGCGGCGCCAGAGCTCCAGGACGCCGTCGACATCGGCGTATTGCTCATTGCCGTCGAGGCTGGCGCGGTACTCCGGTATCCGATCGAGCACGGAGGCGATGGCGGCAAGACGCTCGACATCGGCCTTTACGTCGCCGCCGACCTTCAGCTTGAACCAGCGATGGCCGTAGCGCGCGATGACTTCCTCCAGCGTCTCGGGCAAGCCGTCGTCGACACGCTGCTCCACCGCCGTGATCGGGTCGACCATGCCCACGGTGTGGCGCGCAGCGATGCGCTCGCCGGGGCGCAGCGATTCCAGGAATGCCGGAGGAAGCTGCAGCCCGACGATGTTTCGCCGCACGGCGTCGTAGAACGAAATGCCCAGCCCGCGACAGAGGGCATCGAGGACGGCGCGATCGATAAGCGCCGGGCCGAAGTTCGCTATGAGCGCATTCAGGCCCTTGCCGGCTGCGCGCTCGATCTGCGGACGATAGTGCGTGTCGAAGTGGCCGAAGGCGGTATTTGCGCCGCCGCTCAGGTAGGCGCCCTTCGCGAGCGCGAGCGAGCTGCGCAGCTGCTCAAAGTTGTCTTCGTTGCTGAGCTCCGGATTCTTGTCGAACCACTTCGGCGCAAGCAGCTCGGCCGCGCCGCCCTCGGCCTCCGCGCCGTTCTCGAGCCGGATGCGCACGCGCGCGAACGCCTGCGGCGCCTGGGTGAGCGTGACGATGCCGAAGCGAAACGGCATGCGCAGGCGCACGTCGCGCTCGAAGAGATCGATCTGGCGAATAGAGAGTTTCATTCCTGTGCCTCGATGATGCCGCGCACGTAGCCGATCGCCCGCGCCGCGGCGGCCGGACCGTCGGGTACGTAGTCGAAGGGCTCGACGGCGACGTCGCCGCTATAGCCATGTTTTTTCAATGAACCAAACAACCCTGCGAAGCGCTGCTCGCCTTGGCCGGGGCCGCGCCGGTTGCGGTCGTTGACCTGGACGTGCGCGATCAGACCTCTCGGCACCCAGCGATCGACGAGCGCCGCGAGCGGCTCCTTTTCCATGCGGCCGGCGGAACTGCAGTCGAGCATGGTGCGAATCGCGGGACTGCCGATGTCGGCGACCATCTGGGCAGATTCCTCCAGGGTATTGATGAGCGGGGTCTGCTCGCTCGACAGCGGCTCGATGCAATAGACGACCCCGGCCTTGGCCGCGCGCTCGGCCACCGCGGCGAAGCTTTCGCGCGCGCGGGCCATCGCCGCGGCGCGCGTCTCGCCCGGGTCGACGCGACGCTGGTGAGGC
>DATLDY010000135.1:0-2446 GCA_035525655.1 Burkholderiales bacterium | reverse complement strand
GTCGTACGCCGCGATGCCTTCGCGCGCTTCGAGCGCGAGGTATTCGAGCGCCAGGCCGCTTTCCTCGAGATGGCCGAGAGCGCCTATCGCCTCGGGCGCGGCACGCTGTTCGAGCTGCTGGACGCGCGGCGCACGCAGCTCGAGGCCACGCTAGCGCGGGTCGAGCTCCTGACGGCGATCGTCGAGACGCAGCTCGAGCTGCGCGCCCTGTCGGGGAATCTCTGATTCCAGCCGGGCTTCTTCGGCTCGTTTAGTCCAGGTTGCGCTGCACGCGCAGGATCAGGAAGTTGATCCCGGGGTTGGGATTGCGCATGCCGCCGTTCGAGATGTGCTGCAGCCTGACCTGCCAGTCGTACCTTCCATTGTGGACGCCGGCGCCGACGTGATCGGCGAACTGGAAGCGCGTGCTGAAGCCCAGGTCCGAGTTGATGTGCGAGTCGGACAGGATGTGGAAGCCCACCGCGCCCTCCAGGTAGGGCCCGCGCGCCGCCTTCGCGTAGCGAAACACCGGCGTTAGCCCGACGTCGTGCACGGTGCCGACGTCGCCGTGCCAGCCGCCGATCGACAGGTCCCAGTACCACGACCAGCGCGGATGGGGAGCCATCCACTCCGCCGGCTCCTGCTTCCACTGCACTCCGAGGCGCCACAGGTTCACGTCGCGGCTGCCGCCGCCGTATTCGAAGCTGAGGCTGTCGACTGCGTGAGCCGCGAACGGCCAGGCGAAAACAAGTGCAGCGAGAAATTTCTTCACGTTCTGTGAATATGATAGCGGATGGCTCAATACGTCTACACCATGCGGCGGGTCAGCAAGGTCGTGCCGCCCAAGCGCACCATCCTGAAGAACATCTCGCTCAACTTTTTCCCCGGCGCGAAGATCGGCGTGCTCGGGTTGAACGGCTCGGGCAAGTCGACGCTGCTCAAAATCATGGCCGGCACCGACGACAACCACGAAGGCGACGTGGTGCGCATGCCCGGCATCAAGGTCGGCTACCTCGAGCAGGAGCCCAAGCTCCCTGCCGGCGCCACGGTGCGCCAGGCGGTCGAGGAGGCGCAAGGCGACGTCGGCGCGGCGAAGAAGCGCCTCGACGAGATCTACGCCGCGTATGCCGAGCCCGATGCCGATTTCGACAAGCTCGCCGAGGAGCAGGCGAAGCTCGAGGCGATGCTCAATTCGGGCGGCGCCGACGAGCTCGAGGTGGCGGCCGACGCGCTGCGCCTGCCGCCGTGGGACGCGAAGGTCGATGTGCTCTCGGGCGGCGAGAAGCGCCGCGTCGGCCTTTGCCGCCTGCTGCTGTCGAAGCCGGACCTCCTGCTGCTGGACGAGCCGACGAACCACCTGGACGCGGAAAGCGTCGAGTGGCTCGAGCAGTTCCTGCAGCGCTTTCCCGGCACGGTTGTCGCGGTGACCCATGATCGTTACTTTCTGGATAACGCCGCCGGCTGGATATTGGAGCTCGACCGCGGCCACGGCATCCCGTGGGAAGGCAATTACTCGAGCTGGCTCGAGCAGAAGGAAAAGCGCCTGCAGGTCGAGGCGAGCCAGGAGGTGGCGCGCATCAAGGCGATGCAGCACGAGCTCGAATGGGTGCGCCAGAACCCCAAGGGGCGGCAGTCGAAATCCAAGGCGCGCCTCGCCCGCTTCGAGGAGCTGTCGTCGCAGGAGCACCAGGCGCGCAACGAAACGCAGGAGATCTTCATCCCGGTTGCCGAGCGCCTGGGCAACGAGGTGATCGAGTTCAAGAACGTCTCCAAAGGCTACGGCGATCGCGTGCTGATCGACAAGCTCTCGTTCCAGGTGCCGCCCGGCGCCATCGTCGGCATCATCGGCCCCAACGGCGCCGGCAAGTCGACCCTCTTTCGCATGATCACCGGCGGCGAGAAGCCCGATTCCGGCAAGATCGCCATCGGCAAAACGGTCAAGCTGGCCCACGTCGACCAGTTCCGCGACGAGCTCTCGGGCGAGAAGACGGTGTGGGAAGACATCTCCGGCGGCCTCGACGTCATCACGGTGGGCAAGGTGCAGATGCCTTCGCGCTCCTACCTCGCGCGCTTCAACTTCCGCGGCGCCGACCAGCAGAAGCCGGTCGGACAGCTCTCCGGCGGCGAGCGCAATCGACTTCACCTCGCGAAGACGTTGATGTCGGGCGGCAACGTCCTCATGCTCGACGAGCCGACCAACGATCTCGACGTCGATACGCTGCGCGCGCTCGAGGACGCAATTCTCGACTTCGCCGGCTGCGCGGTGATCATCTCCCACGATCGCTGGTTCCTCGACCGCGTCGCGACCCACATCCTCGCGTTCGAGGGGAACTATGAGGCCTACATCGAAGACCTCAAGAAGCGGAAGGGCGCCGACGCGGATCAGCCACACAGGATTGCCTACCGAAAGCTGGTGCGCACTTAAGGAGAACTCAGGGTCACGCGGACAAGGGCAGTTACCGCCCTT
>DATLDY010000134.1:0-8384 GCA_035525655.1 Burkholderiales bacterium | reverse complement strand
AACTCGGTGCGCATCGGCGACTGGATCAAGGTCGACAGCGTTAGCGGCCGGGTGCGCGACATCCGCTGGCGCTCGACCCTGATCGAGACGCGCAACTGGGAAACCGTCGTCATCCCGAACAGCGTGATCATGAAGGGGCGCGTCTCCATCCTGGGCAAGCGAGAGAGCGAGCCGCGCCAGTGGCGCCGCAGCATCGCCTTCATGGTCGATCCGCGGGTGCCGCCCGCGCGCGTGATCGCCACGGTGAACGAGGAAATGCGCGACGTCCCGATCAACAACGTGGCGCGCAACCCGGCGCCGACCACGGTGCTGCACGATTTCGTCTACGGCAACCTGCAGTACGAGCTGCGCTACTTTCTCACCGATCTCCTCGAAGACCAGATGACCGACTCGATGGTGCGCGTGCACCTCTTCGCGTCACTGCAGCGCGCCGGCATCCGCGTCGCGGAGGAGCAGCGCACGGTGCATGGCGTAGCTCGCGACCAGGCGCACGACGACGCCGTGAGGAAGCGCGAGATCGGGCGGCGCCTGGACATGCTGCGCGGCCTGGATCTCTTCTCGGTGCTGTCGGAGGACGAGATGAACGAGATCGCCGAGCGGCTGCAGTACGCACCGTTCGCGCGCGGCGACGTCATCACCAAGCAGGGCAACATCCCGCACTGGCTCTACATCGTTGCGTTCGGCGAGGTCGAGGTGCGCTACGAGCCGCCGCACGGCGCCCCGCAGACGATCACCACGCTGCGCGCCGGCCAGTTCTTCGGCGAGATGGCGCTGCTCACCGGAGAGGCGCGCAGCGCCACCGTTGTCGCGCTGACCGACGTCGAATGCTTCCGGCTCGACGGCAAGGCGTTCCAGGGGTTGCTCCTCAGGCGTCCGGAGATCGCCGAAGGCATGTCGCGGATCATCAGCTCGCGGCGTCCGGATCTGGACAAGGTGCGCGACGCATTCGCCAGCCAGCCGAGCATCGCGGTGGTGCAGCAGACCGATCTTCTCAGCCGGATCCGCCGCTTCTTCGGACTGCGCCGCTAGGACCCTTCAGTCGGCGTAGACGCCCGTCTTGCGGATGATCGGCGTCCACTTCTCCACTTCGGATTTCAGGAGCGTGCGCAGCGACTCGGGCGTCGCTTTCGCGAGCGGCACCGGCTCGGCGCCGAGGTCCGCGAGCCGGCCCTTGAACGCCGGATCCTGCACGGCGGCCTGCAGCGCGCCTATCAGTCTGTCCATCGCCGCTTTCGGCGTGCCGCGCGGCGCATACAGGCCGTTCCACACGACGAGGTCGAAGCCCTTCACGCCCTGCTCATCCAGCGTCGGCACGTCCGGCAGCGACGGAAGCCGCGCCGCCGTCGTGACGCCGTACGCCTTCACGTTGCCCGACTTGATCTGCGGCACGGTGTTGGTGGTCTGGTCGCACATGAAGTCGACCTGGCCGCCGATGAGGTCGTTCATCGCCGGACCGGTGCCCTTGTAGGGCACCTGGGTGAACTGGGCGTCGATGCTCGTCATGAAGAGCAGGCCGCACAGGTAGGACGCCGAGCCGATGCCGGCATTGGCGTAGGTTACCTTGTCGCGGTTCGCCTTGATGTACGAAAGGAACTCGCCGAAGTTCGCGGCAGCGGTGCCTTTCTTCGCGATCACGGTCATCGGCACGTCGGCAACCTGCCCGATGTATTCGAAGTCGTTCAGCGTGTCGTACGGCAGCTTGCGATAGAGCGCCGGCGCCGTCGCCATGCCGATGTGATAGAGGAGCAGCGTGTAGCCATCCGGCCGCGCCTTGGCGCCCTTGTTGATGCCGATGATGCCGCCCGCGCCGCCGGCATTCTCGATGATGAACTGGGCCTTCATCGCAGTGCCCATCGCCGAGGCGAGCACGCGCGTGAGCGTATCGGTCGGGCCCCCCGCCGCGGCCGGGACGACGATGACGACGGGCTTGGAGGGATAGTCCTGCGCGAGACCGAGGGTCGCCGCGAGGAACAGCACTGCAAGGACCAAGGCTTTCATCGCCATCCTCCTATGCCGCCAGGAACTGGTCCTCGGTAAGCGCCATCACGCCGGCGGCGCCCTTCACGACCGTGTCGCGCAACGCCGGCGCCTGTACGAGCACATGGTCGCCGTAGAAGCGCGCGGTGACGATTTTCGCTTCCAGGAATGAGCGGTCTCCGGTGGCCAGGCCTTTTTCCGCCGCCAGCGCCGCGCGCGCCATCTGCCAGCCGCCGGCGACAATCCCCATCAGCTTGAGGAAAGGCACGGCGCCCGCGAAGCTCGCGCGCGGATCCTTCGTTTCCACGATGAAGTTGATGCAATCCGCCACCGCCTGCGCGCCCTGCGCAAGCTGCGCGCGCAACGCCTTCACGTCCGCATTGCTCGATTGGCCGAGCTCGGCGTCGAGCGATTTGAGCGTCCCGAGCCAGGCTTTGGCCGTGGCGCCCCCTTCACGAGCGATCTTGCGCCCGACGAGGTCCATCGCCTGGATGCCGGTCGTGCCTTCGTAGATGGTGGTGATGCGCGCATCGCGCAGGTATTGCGCGGCACCGGTCTCCTCGACGAAGCCCATGCCGCCGTGCACCTGGACGCCGAGGGAGGCGACGTCGATGCCGGTTTCCGTACACCATCCCTTCACCACCGGAATCATCAGGTCGACGAATGCCTGGTGGCGCTTGCGCGCCTCGGGATCGGGCGCCTTGCGAGCGAGGTCCATCGCTGCCGCGGTCGTATAGGCGAGCGCGCGCATCGCCTCGGCCTGCGACTTCATCAGCATCAGCATGCGGCGCACATCGGGGTGGCGGATGATCGGCACCGCCTTGCCACCTTGGACCAGGTCGCGCCCCTGGACCCGCTCCTTCGCGAAGGCGAGCGCGCGCTGGTAGGCGCGCTCGGCTATCGCCAGGCCCTCGAGGCCCACGGCGAAGCGCGCCGCGTTCATCATGATGAACATGTACTCGAGGCCGCGGTTTTCCTCGCCGACGAGGTAGCCCACCGCCTTGTCGTAGACCATCACCGCCGTCGGGCTCGCGTGGATACCCAGCTTGTGCTCGATCGATGCGCAGCGCGCGGGATTGCGCTTGCCCGGCGTGCCGTCCTTGTTCGGCACGAACTTCGGCACCACGAATAGCGAGATGCCTTTCACCCCTTCAGGCGCTTCCGGTGTCCGTGCGAGGACGAGGTGCACGATGTTCTCGGCCAGGTCGTGCTCGCCGTAGGTGATGAAGATCTTCTGTCCCGAGATCAGAAAGTGGCCCGATTGCCGCTCCGCCCGGGTGCGCACCAGCGAGAGGTCCGACCCGGCTTGAGGCTCGGTCAGGTTCATGGTCCCTGTCCAGCGGCCTTCCACCATCTTGGGCAGGTACACCTGCTTCAGCTCGTCCGACCCCCTCAGGAGGAGCGCCTCGATCGCGCCCTGCGTCAGGAGGGGACACAGCGAGAAGCTCATGTTCGAGCTTTTCCACATCTCCTGGACCGGGGTCGAGACGAGGCGCGGGAGGCTCTGGCCGCCCCACTCCGCTTCGAACGGCAAAGCATTCCAGCCGCCCTCGCAGAACTGCTTGTAAGCCTCGCGGAATCCCTTGGGCGTGCGGACCTCGCCGTCAGCCCATTTCGATCCTTCCTGGTCACCAGAATAGTTAATCGGATCAAGTACTCCGGACGCAAACTTCGAGGCTTCCTCAAGGATTGCTTCCACGGTGTCCGGGGTCGCTTCCTCATAGCCGGGAAGCTTGGCGACGCCCTCGAGGCCGGCAAGCTCGTGCAGCACGAACTTCATGTCCTTGAGCGGCGCGCGGTAGGTCATTTCTTGAGCTCCTCGACGACGGCGGGCACCAGCTGGAAAAGATCCCCGACCAACCCGTAGTCCGCGACCTGGAAGATCGGCGCCTCCTCGTCCTTGTTGATGGCGACGATGACCCGGCTGTCCTTCATGCCGGCCAGGTGCTGGATGGCGCCGGAGATGCCGACCGCAATGTAAAGGTCCGGGGCGACGATTTTCCCGGTCTGCCCCACCTGCCAGTCGTTGGGCACGAAGCCGGCATCGACGGCTGCACGCGAGGCCCCCATCGCCGCGCCGAGCTTGTCGGCCAAAGGCTCGAGCACCTTGGTGAAGTTGTCACCGGAGCCCATTCCCCGGCCCCCGGAGACGATGATCTTGGCGGCGGTCAGCTCGGGACGCTCGGATTTCGACACCTCGCGCCCGACGAACGAGGAAAGGCCGGCATCGGCCGGGGGCGAAACCGACTCCACCGGCGCGGATCCCCCCGTGGGCGCGACTGCGTCGAATGCGGTCGTCCGGACGGTAATGACCTTGATGGCATCCTTCGACTTGACGGTGGCGAGTGCATTGCCGGCGTAGATCGGCCGCACGAAGGTATCGGCGCCTTCGACCGCCACGATGTCGGAGATCTGCTGCACGTCGAGGAGCGCCGCCGCGCGCGGCATCACGTTCTTCCCGTTGGAAGTCGCCGGGGCCAGGATGTGCGAGTAACCCTTGGCGAGCGAAACCACCAGCGCCGCCACGTTCTCCGCGAGGAAATCGGCAAGGTGCGGCGCATCGGCGTGCAGCACCTTCCCCACGCCGCCGATCTGCGCGGCGGCCTTGGCTGCTTCGCCGGCCTGATGGCCTGCGACAAGGACATGCAGCTCGCCACCCAGCTTCTTTGCCGCCGCAATGGCATTCAGCGTGCTTTTGCGAACCGACTTGTTGTCATGCTCGGCAACAACGAGAACGGCCATCTCAGAGCACCTTCGCTTCGTTGCGCAGCTTGTCGACGAGGGCCTTCGGGTCGGCCACTTTGGTGCCGGCCTTGCGCTTGGACGGCTCCACGACCTTCAGCGTGGCAAGCCGCGGCGCCACGTCGACGCCGAGCGCATCGGGCTTCAGCGTCTCCAGTGACTTCTTCTTCGCCTTCATGATATTGGGCAGGGTCACATAGCGCGGCTCGTTCAGGCGCAGGTCCGTCGTCACGACCGCGGGCAGCTTCACGGAGATCGTCTCCAGGCCGCCGTCGACTTCGCGCGTGACCTTCGCTCCACCTTCGGCAAGCTCAACCTTGGAGGCGAACGTCGCCTGTGGCCAGCCCAGCAGCGCGGCGAGCATTTGCCCGGTCTGGTTCGAATCGTCGTCGATCGCCTGCTTGCCGAGGATCACGAGCTGCGGCGATTCCTTCTGGCAGATGGCCTTCAGGAGCTTCGCCACGGCGAGCGGCTGCAGCTCCTCCGGGGTCTCCACCAGGATCGCGCGATCGGCGCCGATGGCGAGCGCGGTGCGCAGGGTTTCCTGGCACGCCTGCACGCCGCACGAAACCGCAATCACCTCCGTCGCGCTGCCGGCTTCCTTCAGCCGCACGGCCGCTTCGACGGCGATCTCGTCGAAGGGATTCATCGACATCTTGACGTTCGCGGTCTCGACGCCGGTCCCGTCAGCCTTGACCCGGACCTTGACGTTGAAATCGACGACCCGCTTGACCGCTACGAGGACTTTCATGGGGCAAAAATTATAGCCCGCGCCTATTTCGCGACTTCTACCAGCGCATCGAGGGCGACGGCGCCTGTTTCAAACACCATCGCCGGGTTGATGTCGACGGAGGCGACTTCACCGTCCCAGCTCAGCATTGCTTCGCCGAGCGCGACCGCCATGCGCGCGAAGGCGCTAACATCGCGCGCCGGCTGTCCGCGCAATGCGCCAAGGAGCGGCCAGACGCGAAGCTCGGCGATTTTGCGCGCCACGTCCTCCTCGCCAAAAGGCGGCAGCAGCAGGCGAAAGTCCTTCAACGCTTCGAGGTAGATGCCGCCGTCGCCCACCAGGACTACCGAGCCGAATGACGGGTCCACGCGTGCGCCGAGCGCGAGCTCGCGGCCGCCTCGCGCGCGGCGCGCCACGATCACGCCATCGAATCGCGCCCGAAGCGCGAGGCAGCGCTCGCGTTGGCGGCGGAATTCGGCGCGCGGATCCGCGGGACTGAGGGCCACGAGGCCATGATCACTCTTGTGAGGCAGGTCTGCGGAGCACACCTTCAGCACCACGTCGTTTCCCAGCCTGGCCAACGCGGCGTCGAGCTCAGCTTCGTCCGCGCAGAGCCGGTGCTCGATCACCGGCAGGCCCGCTTTCGCGAGCAACGCGAGGCTCTCGGCCTCGTTGAGGAACCGCCGGCTCTCGCCGACGCGCATCGGCTTGACCGGGGGCGGCGCGGGACGCCGCATCAGCGCAGCGTGGTCGGCAACCTGCGCGAGGGCCTTCATTGCTTCGCCTTCGCCTGCAAATGTTGCTATGCCCGCGGTCGCGAACGGTGCGCGCACGGCGGGCTGCGGCGCAGCGAGCGCCGTGGCGACGCCATAGCGCGCCTCGAATGCAGCGAGATCGCGCGCGAAGCGCGGAACATCGTAGCCGGCGCCGGCGATAGGCACGGCGAGCGTGAGCACATCGCACTGCCCGTGCTCGCCGACGATAGGCAATACGGCGCCGAAAAGTCCTGAATCGCTGAGGAGCGCTCCGGTCACATCGATCGGGTTCGCGACGGAGGCGAATGCCGGCAGCACGGATTTGAGCTTCTGTGCCGGGACTTCGGCGAGCGGGATGCCATGCTGTTCGGCGTAGTCGGCCGCCATCACGCAGCTCGCGCCGGAGTTGCTGATGAAAACCAGCCGCTTGCCGTGCGGGCGGTGACCTTTGACGTAGAGCTCTGCCGCCGAGACGAGCGCTTGTGGATCGGCCGCGCGCCAGATGCCGTGGTGCTCGAAGAAGGCGTCCACCACGCGGTCCTCGCTGGCGAGGGCACCTGTATGCGAGCTGGCAGCTTTTTGCCCGCTCGCGGTGCGGCCGGCCTTGAGCGCCACGATCGGCACATCGCGCTCGCGTGCCCGTGCTGCCGCAAGGGCGAGCGTGGCCGGGTCCTTGATCGCTTCCATGTAGAGAAGGACGAGCCGCACGCCCGGGTCCTCCGCCACCGCCGCCGCGAGGTCCGAGACCGTCACGTCGGCTTCGTTGCCGGTGGCGTGCACATGTCGCGCGGAAAGTCCCTTGTCGCGCAGCAGGATGTAAATGGCTTGCGAGTTGGCGCCGCTCTGGCTCACGATGGCGACCGGTCCGTCGCGCGCCTCGACCTCGTTGAAGACCGTCGAGAAGTTCGCCACCATGCCGGTAGCGAAATTCGCCAGGCCCTGGCAATTCGGCCCGATGAGGCGCATGCCGCGTGCGCGGGCCGCGGCCAGCATAAGCGCCTGCGCTTCGCGCCCGGCCTCGCCGGTTTCGCCGAAACCCGAGCTCATCACGACCGCGACTTTTACCCCGCGCGCCGCGCACGCCTCCACGGCGCCGACGGCTTCGTCGCCCGCAATGGCGATGATGGCGAGCTCCGGCGCATCCGGCGTTTGGTCGATGTGCGCATACGCGGGCAGCCCCTGCACCGTCGCGCGTCCCGGATTGATCGGATAGATCGCGCCGCGATAGCCGTAGCGCTTGAGATAGAGAAGCGGACGGCCGCCGACCTTGTGCGGATTGTCGGAGGCGCCGACGATCGCCACAGAGGTCGGATTGAGGGCGGACGCAAGCATCGCGAAGGCATAATAAGGCCATGCTCGAGGGCAAAGTCGCGATCGTCACCGGCGCGGGTGGCGGCATCGGCCGCGATTTCGCGCTCGCCATGGCGGCTGCGGGCGCGAAGGTGCTGGTCAACGACCTTGGCACGTCGGTGAAAGGCGAAGGCACGAGCGTCACGCCGGCACAAAAGGTCGTGGACGAGATTTGCGCCGTCGGCGGCACCGCCGCCGCCAACGGCGACAGCGTCGCCGAATGGACTTCCGCCAACCACATCGTGCAGGCCGCGCTCGACGCGTTCGGGCGCATCGACATCGTGGTCAACAACGCCGGCATCCTGCGCGACCGCTTCTTCTTCAACATGTCAGTCGAGGAATGGCGCGCGGTGATCGACGTCCACCTCAACGGCTCGTTTTACGTCTCACGTGCCGCGGCGCCGCATTTCAAATCGCAGGAGTCGGGCTGCTACATTCACATGACGTCGACCTCGGGCCTGGTCGGCAACCTGGGACAAGCCAACTACTCGGCGGCGAAGCTGGGCATCGTCGCGCTTTCCAAGTCGATCGCGCTCGACATGGCGCGCTACCGGGTGCGCTCGAACTGCATCGCGCCTTTTGCGTGGAGCCGCATGATCGGCTCGATCCCCACGGAGACGCCCGACCAGCAGGCACGCGTCGAGAAGCTGAAATCGATGGAGACTTCGAAGATCGCGCCGCTCGCGGTGTATCTCGCCTGTGACGCGGCGCAGGAGGTCAGCGGCCAGATCTTTGCCGTGCGCGCCAACGAGATATTCCTCATGTCGCAGAACCGGCCCCTGCGCTCGGTGCATCGTGACGGCGGCTGGACGGCGCAGACGGTGGCAAGC
>DATLDY010000098.1:0-9891 GCA_035525655.1 Burkholderiales bacterium | reverse complement strand
TGATGGTGTGGGTTGTGGACACCGGTATGCCGAGCGCCGTGGCGAGGAACAGGGTGATCGAGCCGGAAAGCTCCGCGCAGAACCCACCGACGGGGCGGATCTTGGTAATGCGCTGCCCCATCGTTTTCACGATGCGCCATCCGCCGAACATGGTGCCGAGGCCGATCGTCACGTAGCAGGCCACCACCACCCAGGTGGGTACGCCTGCGTCCTTTCCGGTGTAGCCGCCGGCGATGAGCAGCATCCAGATGATGCCGATCGTCTTCTGCGCGTCGTTGCCGCCGTGGCCGAGGCTGTAGAGCGAGGAAGAGAAGAGCTGCAGCCGGCGGAACAGGCGATCGACGCGGCTCGGCGTCGAGCGCACGAAGATCCAGGAGATGGCGAGAAAGAGCAGCGACCCGAGCAGCATGCCCATCAGCGGCGAAATGAAGATGAACGCCACCGTCTTGAGTATCCCCGAGGGCACGAGGGCCCAGGTGCCCGCCTTGGCGACGCCGGCGCCGACCAGGCCGCCGATCAGCGCGTGCGAGGACGACGAGGGAATGCCGTAGTACCAGGTGATGATGTTCCAGGAGATCGCGCCGATCAGCGCGCCGAGCACCACGTAATGGTCGACGATGCCCGCGTCGATGATGCCCTTGCCGACGGTGGCCGCGACGCTCAGGTGGAAGATGAACACGGCGAGGAAGTTGAAGAACGCCGCGATCAGCACCGCCTGGTAGGGCTTCAGCACGCGGGTCGACACCACCGTGGCGATGGAATTCGCCGCGTCGTGGAAGCCGTTCATGAAGTCGAACGCCAGCGCGACGATGACGAGCCCGGCAATGATGCCGAAGCTAAGCTGCGCTCCCGGCTCCATCAGGAATTCTCTAGGACGATGCCTTCGATGATGTTCGCCACGTCCTCGCAGCGGTCGGTGATCGTCTCGAGCAGGTCGTAGACCACGCGCAGCTTCATCACCTGCTTGATGTCGTTCTCCTCGCGGAACAGCTTGGACATGGCGGAGCGCATGACGCGGTCGGCATCGGACTCCAGCCGGTCGATCTCCTCGCACAGCTTGAGGATCGCCGCCGGGTTCTTGACGTTGGTGAGGAGCGCGACCGTGCTCTTGACGCGCCCGCAGCATTGCTCGCAGATCTCGGCGAGCTGCTTCGCCTCGGGCGTGACGCTGCGCAGGTCGTAGAGCGCGATCGATTCGGCGACGTCCTGGATGAGATCGAGGATGTCGTCCATCGCCGTGATGAGCTGGTGGATCTGGTCGCGGTCGAACGGCGTGATGAACGTCTTGTGCAGCAGTGAAATGCACTCGTGGGTGATCTTGTCGGCGGCGCGCTCGGCGGAATCGATGCGCTGCGCGTGGGCGTCGAGCTGATCGAACGTGCCGATCATGGCGGCGAGCTCACGGCTGCCCTCGACGATGCGTTCGGCGTGGGCGTTGAAAAGATCGAAGAACTTGCCCTCGCGGGGCATCAGGCGTCCGAGCATGGGCACCTCCGGTTGGCCGGCGCGATTCTACGGGCAACCGCCCGCGCCTAGGCGGAATAATTCAAACCAAGAGCGCGCAGGCGGGCGATCTCGGTGTCGCTGAAGCCCCACTCCTGCAGCGCCTGCGCGCCGCCCTGGCCGCGCTCCGGCGGCGGCCGCCGCACGCCGGGTGCGCTGCGCGAGAAGCGCGGCGCCGGCGCGGGCTGCTTGACGCCCGCGACATTCACATAGGCGGAGCGTGCCGCGCTGTGCTGGTGAGTGCGTGCCTCCGACCAGGAGAGCACGGGCGCGAAGCACGCATCCGAGCCTTCGAAAATCCGGCACCATTCATCGCGACTCTTGGCCTTGAACGCGTCGGCGAAACGCCGGCGCATCTCCGGCCAGCGCGCACGGTCGTGCTGCGGCGGCAAATCGATGAGCTTCAGGCGCGCGCCGAGCTCGGCAAAGAACTTGTCCTCGATGGCGCCGATCGAGACGTATTTGCGGTCCGCGGTCTGGTAGACGTCGTACCACGGCGCGCCGCTGTCGAGGATGTTCGCGCCGCGCTCCTCGCTCCACTGGTTCGCCGCCAGGAACCCGGAGAACATCGCGGCCAGCAAGGCGGCGCCGTCGACCATGGCGGCGTCGATCACCTGCCCGCGGCCCGAGCGCCGCGCCTCGAGGAGGGCGCACGCTACGCCGAAGGCGAGCATCATTCCGCCGCCGCCGAAATCACCCACCAGATTGAGCGGCGGCACGGGCGCTTCGCCTTTGCGGCCGAACGCGTTCAGCACGCCGGCAAGGGCGATGTAGTTGATGTCGTGCCCTGCTCTCGGTGCGAGCGGGCCGTCCTGTCCCCAGCCCGTCATCCGGCCGTATACAAGCTTTTGATTTTTCCCTAGCGCGACATCCGGCCCCAGGCCGAGGCGCTCCATTACGCCCGGACGCAGCCCCTCGATCGCCACATCGGCGCGCGCCATGAGCTCCAGCGCGGCCTGCACGCCCTGCGGGGACTTCAAATCGAGCGTCACCGAACGCTTGCCGCGCAGCATGACGTCGTACCAGCGCTCGCGCTTGAGCCCGAGGCCCGAGGCGCCCGGACGTTCGACGAGAAGGACGTCGGCACCCATGTCGGCGAGCATCATCCCCGCGAAAGGCGCAGGGCCGATGGCCTCGAACTCGAGGATCCTGATGCCGGCTAGCGGTCCCATGATTCAATAGTACTGAATGGCCGCGCGGTATCCCGAACGCATCGTCTGCCTCACCGAAGAGACGACCGAAACGCTTTACCTCATCGGCGAAGAGCGCCGCATCGTCGGCATTTCGGGCTACACCGTGCGGCCGGCGCGCGCGCGCCGCGAAAAGCCGCGCGTCTCGGCGTTCCTCAGCGCGCAGAACGACAAGATCCTCGCGCTGAAGCCCGATCTGGTCCTCGGCTTCTCGGATCTGCAGGCCGACATCGGCCGCGATCTGGCCAAGGCGGGCTTGAACGTCGTGCTCTTCAACCAGCGCTCGGTGGACGAGATCCTTTCCATGATCCTGATGCTGGCATCAATGGTCGGCGCGGCCGATCGCGGGCAGCGACTTGTCGCGCAGTTGGAGGCGGGCCTGGACGACATTCGAGCCGCGGCGGCGCGGCTGCCGCGACGGCCGAAGGTGTACTTCGAGGAGTGGGACGAGCCGATGATCAGCGCGATCCGCTGGGTGAGCGAGCTGATCGGGATCGCCGGAGGCGACGACATCTTCAGCGAGGTTTCGCGCTCGCAGGCGGCGACCGGGCGCATCGTCGGGAGCGAGGCGGTGATTGCCGGCCAACCCGACCTCATGCTCGCCTCGTGGTGCGGGAAGAAGTTCAGGCCCGAGCGCGTGCGGGCACGCGCCGGATGGGATGCGCTAGCCGCCGTGCGCGACGGCGAGCTGCACGAGATCAAATCGCCCGAGATCCTGCAGCCGGGCCCCGCCGCGCTCACCGATGGGGTGCGGCGCATTCACGAGATCATTTCCCGCTGGGGACATGCACGGTGAGCTGCGGGAACGGGATCTCGATCCCACGCTGGTCGAACGCCTGCTTGAGCCGCTTCTGATATTCACGCTTCACGTTCCACTGCTCGCTCGGCGGCATGACACGCAGCTGGCAGCGCAGCACCACGGCTGAATCGGCGAGTTTCTCGACGCCCAGGACCTCGATGTCGTCGGCGACGCGGGCCGCCCACTTCGCGTCCGCGCGCATCGCAGCGCCGACCGCGCGCATGACCGCGAGCGCCTGCTCGATGTCCACGCCGTAGCCCACGCTGATGTCGACCACCGCGCGCGCGAAGCCGCGAGTGCGGTTCGTGACCAGCTTGATCTCGCCGTTCGAGATGAAGTGCACGTAGCCGTCGCCGTCGCGCAGCCGCACGTAGCGCAGGGTGACCTCCTCGACCAAGCCGGTCTTGCCGGCGATCTCGACGATGTCGTCCTGCCGCACCTGATCTTCCAGCAGCAGGAAGAAGCCGGTGAAGTAGTCCTTGATGAGGCTTTGCGCGCCGAAACCGATGGCGAGGCCGGCCACGCCGGCCGTGGCGAGGATCGGTGCGATGGAAATGCCGAGCGCATCGAGTACCAGCGTGCCGGCGACGATGGAGATGACGATGGTGGCGGCATGGCGGAAGACGCGCGCCAGCGTCTCCACCCGCGTAATCTCGTCGGGGCCGGTGCGCCGCCCCATGTAGGCCCGGAAAAGCCGGATCAGCCGGGCGGCGACGGCCTGGAGAACCCAGGCGATCAGCAGAATGACGACGACGCGCAGCGCCTGCGCGCCGACTGCTGCGATTCCTGCCTCTGTCAGTGCAATCCCAGCGACGCCTCTATATTGCGCACCATGGCGACGAGGCGCGGGCCGAGGTCGTCCTCGAGCTGGCCCTTCTTCACCATGAACGCGGGCACGATGCAGTTGAAGGCGACGATCTCGCCGTCAACGGTGCGCCGCATCGGCACGCCGACGGCGTGCACTTCGCGCCGCAGCTCGCCGGTGGAGGCGCAGAAGCCGCGTGCGCGGATATCTTCCAGTGACTTGTCGATCGCCGCACGGTACTTGCGGTGCGCTTCGGGCTCCTTCACCTTCATCTGGTTCAGCACCGCTTCGCGCTCGGGCGGCGTGCACGCTGCGAGGAAGGCGCGGCCGATGACGGAATGCGAGATGGGGACGGAAGTGCCGATATCCGGCAGGGTCGTGATGCCATTGCCGCTGCGGCAGGACTCGACGTAGACCATGTTCAGGCGGTCGCGCACGCCCATCGACACCGAGCCATTGCAATAATCCGCCAGCTCCTTCATGAGAGGCCGCGCCACCTGGCGCACGTTCATCGAGGCGAGCAGGGGATAGCCGATGGACAGCACCGCCGAGCCGAGCTGGTATTTGCCCAGCCGCATGTTGTGTCGCAGGTAGCCGAGCTTGGTGAGCGTATAGGTCAGGCGCGACACCGTGGGCTTGGGCAGCCCGGTGCGCACCGAGATTTCCTTGTTGCCCAGCAGCGGCTCGAGCGGCGTGAAGCAGCGCAGGACTTCCAGGCCGCGGGCGAGCGTGGTGGCGAATTGACGATCGCCCTCGTGCTCGTAGCTGAAAGCGGCGGTCGGCTGCGCAAGGGGTGCCGCGGTTTCGGGTGCGCCCATAGGGATTCGTTTTCCTTCCGAAGTTCTTGGAGTTAAAGCAGACTGTTTCGCGTTTCGCTATTCTGGCCGCCGGCCCAATCCTGTCAACTTAGTCATATCAGATTTCACATAGTGAAATGCCGACATCTCTATTCGGTCTGAGCGGGAAGGTGGCCTTGGTTACCGGGTCAACGCGCGGCATCGGCAAATCCATCGCGCAGGAGCTCGCGCGAGCCGGTGCGCGCGTGTGCGTATCGAGCCGCAAGGCGGACGCGTGCGAGCAGGTGCGTCGCGAGTTCGAGCAGGAAGGGCTGGAGGTCCTCGCCCAACCCTGCAATGTCTCGCGCAAGGAGGAACTCCAGGGGCTCGTCGATGCGACGCGCGCCAAGTGGCAGCGCATCGATATTGTCGTGGCGAATGCCGCCTCCAATCCTTATTACGGCCCGCTCACCGGGATCTCCGATGACGCGTTCGACAAGATCATCGACAACAACGTGAAGAGCGTGCTGTGGCTCGCGGGCATGACCCTTCCGCAGATGAGCGACGGCGGCAGCTTCACCCTGGTCGGATCGATCGGCGGGCTGCTCGCGAATACGGTGATCGGCGCTTATGGCATCTCCAAGGCAGCGGGCCACCACCTGGTGCGCAACCTGGCGGCGGAGTGGGGCCCGAAGAACGTGCGCGTGAATGCCATTGCGCCCGGCCTGGTGAAGACCGAATTTGCGCGCGCGCTTTGGGAGGACGACAAGCGGCGCACCGAGCGTATCGAGGCGACGCCGCTGCGCCGCCTCGGCGAGCCGCGCGATATCGGCGGCATCGCGGTATTCCTCGCGTCCGACGCGGCCGCCTTCATCACCGGCCAGTGCATCGTCGCCGATGGCGGCGTGAGCATCCTCTAGGGTGTTTCAAACGTTCGACTGAGTTAGACTCTTCGGCCCTCTCATGGACCTCAATTACTCGGCCGAAGAGCTCGCCTTCCGCGACGAGGTGCGCGCCTGGTTGCGCGCAAACCTGCCGCAGGACCTTCGCGAGAAGGTCGAGAACTACGCGCATCTTTCGAAGGAAGATCTGCTGCGCTGGCACCGCGCCCTCGCGAAGAACGGCTGGGTCGCGCCGGCGTGGCCGAAGGAGTGGGGCGGCACCGGCTGGAACGTCATCCAGCGCTACCTCTTCGAGGAAGAGCTCGGCTATGCCGGCGCGCCGCCGATCATTCCTTTCGGCGTCACCATGTGCGCCGCGGTCCTCCTGCGCTTCGGCAGCGACGCGCAGAAGAAGCGCTTCCTGCCGCGCATCTATAACGGCGACGATTTCTGGTGCCAGGGTTATTCGGAGCCCGGCTCAGGCAGCGATCTCGCTTCACTGAAAACAAAAGCTGTGCGCCAGGGCGACCATTACGTGGTCAATGGGCAGAAGATCTGGACCACGCTCGCGCACTATGCCGACTGGATCTTCTGCCTGGTGCGCACCGACCCGACCCTCGAGAAGCGCCAGGAGGGCATTTCCTTCCTGCTGATGGACATGAAGACGCCGGGCATCACCGTGCGGCCCCTCATCCTCATGGACGGCGCGCACGAGGTGAACGAGGTGTTCTTCGACGACGTGAAGGTCCCGCTCGAGAACCTCGTGCACGAGGAAGGCAAGGGCTGGACGGTCGCCAAGTATCTCCTCGGCTACGAGCGCATGAACACCGGGCGCATCGGCGAATCGCGCCGCCAGCTCGCGCGCCTCAAGGACTATGCCGCGCCGATGATGGCGAACCCGCGCTGGCGCGATCGCCTTACGCGCGTCGAGGTCGAGCTCGCGGCGCTCGAGATCACCAACCTGCGCTTCCTCGACCGCATGCGCCGTACCGGACAGCCGCCCGGCGCCGACGTGTCTATGCTCAAGATAAAGGGCACCGAGATCCAGCAGGCGCTCACCGAGCTGATGATGGAGGCGACCGACCCGACCGCGTCGGATCCGTTGAGCGATGCCGTTCGCAAGCGCTATCTCAGCACGCGCAAGACGACCATCTATGCCGGCTCGAACGAGATCCAGCGCAACATCATCGCCAAGATGACCCTGGGGCTATGAACTTCGATTACAACGAGGAACAGCAACTCCTCGCGGATTCCGTCCGGCGCTACCTGCAGGACAAGTATCAGTTCGAGCAGCGCCGCAAGATCGTCGCCGGCGAAGGCTGGAGCGCCGAGGCCTGGACGCAGTTCGCGCAGATGGGCCTCACCGGCCTGCCGGTTTCGACCGAGCACGATGGCTTCGGCGGCGGCGCAGTCGACCTCATGGGGATCATGGAAGCGTTCGGCGAGGCGCTGGTGGTCGAACCGTACCTGCCGCTCGTGATGGCGGTGCGTGCGCTCGAGCGGGGCGGATCCGTGGGTTTACTGCCCCGTGTGATCGACGGTTCCATGAAGCTCGCCTGGGCGCACAGCGAAAAAGGCGCGCGCTACGACGTCGATGCCGTGCGCTTGGGGGCGAAGCGCAAGGGTTCGGCGTGGACGCTGGAAGGCGAAAAGGCGGCGGTGATCGGCGCTCCCACCGCGGACCGGCTCGTCGTAACGGCGCGCGCTAGCGATGGCGTCGCGCTTTACCTGGTGGATCGCGCAAAGGCCGAGGTGAAGGCGTACCGCACCATGGACGAGCGCCTCGCGGGCGACGTGACGTTGCGTGGCGTGGAGGCGCAGCGGCTCGAAGGCGGCATGCCCCTCGTGGAAGAAGTGCTCGACCTCGCGACAGCGCTGGTCTGCGCGGAGGCGGTGGGCGCGATGAAGTTCGCCTGCGACACGACGCTCGAATACCTCAAGACGCGCAAGCAGTTCGGCGTGCCGATCGGGGCGTTCCAGGCGCTTCAGCACCGCATGGTCGACATGTTCATCTCGCTCGAGCAGGCGCGATCGATGGCCTGCCTCGCGTGCAGCCGCGCCGATGCAGGCGGTGACGCGCGTGCCATATCGTCCGCCAAGATCAAGATCTCGGACGCGGCGCGGCATATCAGCCAGGAAGCCGTGCAGCTCCATGGCGGCATGGGCATGAGCGAGGAGCTGAAGGTGAGCCACGCCTTCCGGCGCCTGACCGTGCTCGCCCGCGAATTCGGCGACGCCGACCACCACCTCGCGCGCTTTGCGGCGCTATGAATAAGCGGGTGCTGCTGGCGAGCCGGCCAGTGGGGGCGGTGACCGAGAGCAATTTCCGCCTCGACGAGACGCCGATTCCAAAGCCTGCCGAGGGCGAGGCGCTGGTCAAGAACCTTTGGCTGTCGCTCGATCCGTACATGCGCGGGCGCATGAGCGACGCCAAGAGCTATGTGAAAGGCGTCGACATCGGCGAGGTGATGGTCGGCCAGACGGTCGGCGAGGTCGTCGAGTCGCGCCATCCGGAGCTGCGCAAAGGCGACAAGGTCCTGACCCAGCTCGGCTGGCAGGCGTATGGCGCGACCGGCGATGCGACCAAGGTCCACGAGGGCAAGGTGCCGCTCAGCTATTACCTCGGGCTCCTCGGCATGCCGGGATTGACGGCTTACTTCGGCCTGAAGGAGCTCGGCCAACCGAAGGCGGGCGAAACCGTGGTCGTATCCGCAGCCTCGGGCGCGGTGGGCAGCGTCGTCGGGCAGCTTGCAAAGTCATGGGGCGCGCGCGCCGTCGGCATCGCCGGCGGGCGCGACAAGTGCGATTACGTCAAGACTGAGCTCGGCTTCGATGCCTGCATCGACTACAAATCAGGGGCCCTGCGCGATCAGCTGAAGGATGCATGCCCCAAGGGCGTCGACGTCTACTTCGACAACGTCGGTGGCGAGATCCTCGACACCTTGCTCGCGCGGATGAATCTTTTCGGGCGCGTGGTGGTTTGCGGGATGATCGCGGACTACAACGCGACCGAGCCCTATCGCGTGAAAAACTGGCGCGCTGTCCTCGTCAACCGCCTGCGCATCCAGGGAATGATCGTGTTCGACTGGAAGGATCGCTACGGCGAAGCGCTGAAGGCGCTCGCAGGCTACCTTGCCGAGGGCAAGCTCAAGTACCGCGAGTCGGTCGTGCAGGGACTGGAGAATGCGCCGCGCGGGCTGATCGACCTTCTCAACGGGAAAAACTTCGGAAAGCAACTGGTAAAAATATGATCGACCTCTATACCTGGCCTACCCCCAACGGACACAAGGTCCACATCATGCTCGAGGAGTGCAAGCTCGAGTATCGCGTCCACCCGATCGACATCGGCGCGGGCGACCAATTCAAGGCCGACTTCCTCGCCATCTCGCCCAACAACAAGATCCCGGCGATGGTCGACCAGCAGGGACCCGACGGCAAGCCGTTCGCGCTTGCCGAGTCCGGCGCGATGCTTTTCTACCTGGCTTCCAAGACCGGCAAGTTCCTCCCGAAGGACATGCGCAAGCGCTGGGAGGTGATGCAATGGGTGATGACGCAGATGGGACATGTCGGACCGATGCTCGGCCAGGCGCACCACTTCCTCGGCTACGCGCCGGAGAAGATCGAGTACGCCATGAACCGCTACAAGAACGAAGCGAATCGCCTTTATGGGGTTCTGGAAAGACAGCTCTCAAAAAGCAAATACGTCGCCTGCGATGAGTACACGATCGCCGACATGGCCACCATGCCGTGGCTGCGCTTTCCCGAGCGGCAGGGCGTCGACATCGAGGCGTACCCGGCGCTGAGGAAGTGGCGCGACGCGCTGCTCGAGCGGCCGGCGGTGAAGCGCGCGCTGGACGTGCTGAAGGATGCGCGCCGCGCGGGGGAAATGACAAAAGAACAAAAGGAGAACCTGTTTGGCGCAGCCCAATACGCTAAG
>DATLDY010000092.1:0-14591 GCA_035525655.1 Burkholderiales bacterium | reverse complement strand
ACGCTATCGCTTCGTGCAGTTCGGCGGCGAGTGCTTGCGGCTGATGCGCGAAAACGAGCCTTACATCGTGATCGACTCGGAAACGGACCCGCGCACGTCCGCCGTCAGGGACGCGTACCGGGCGACGAAGATCCGGTCGGTCATCTGCGTTCCCCTGCACAAGGGCGGGCGCTTTGTCGCGGCGATGGCCGTGCACCAGACCCGGCCGCGGGAGTGGCGCAAGGACGAGGTGGATCTGGTGCAGACCGTGGCGAGCCGCTGCTGGGAATCCATCGAGCGCACCCGCGTTACCCGGGAGCTGAAGGAGATGGACCGGCGCAAGGACGAGTTCCTGGCCATGCTCGCGCACGAGCTGAGAAATCCGCTGGCACCGATCCGGACGGCTGCCGAGGTGTTGCGCATCAAGTCGCCACAAGCGTCCGATCTGCGGATGCCCACGGAGATCATCGCTCGCCAGGTGGCCCACATGACGGCTCTGGTGAACGACCTGCTTGACGTGTCGCGCGTCACCCGCGGCATGGTCACCCTCGACAAGGGCGAAGTCGATATCCGCGAGGTCGTGGACAGCGCCGTGGAGCAATCGCGCAGCCTGTTCGAAACACGACGCCACAACCTGGCGTTAGACCTTCGGCAAACACACGCGGTCTACGGGGACCGAAACCGGCTCGTCCAGATCGTCACCAACCTCTTGAACAACGCGGCGAAATATACCCCCGAGGGCGGGCGGATCGGCGTGGTCCTTCGGCAGGACGGCGGCGTTGTGGAGATTGCGGTCCACGACAACGGCATCGGCATCCGGGAAGAGATGATTTCGCGGGTTTTCGATCTCTTCACCCAGGGCGATCGATCCTTTGATCGAGCGCAGGGCGGCTTGGGGCTCGGATTGGCGTTGGTGAGGCGCCTGGTTGAGCTGCACGGCGGCAGCGTGGCGGCCGAGAGTCCGGGCCCAGGCAAGGGCAGCACGTTCACAGTGCGGCTGCCTCGATCCGCCGGCGAATCGCGCAGCGACCCGCATCCCGCCCCGGCGCCAGACCCCAAGCTGGTGCTCGACTTAATGGTCGTCGACGACAATGCCGATGCCGCGATCTCCCTCGCCACGCTGTTGAGGATGCAGGGCCATGCCGTTTGGGTTGAGCACGAGGCTGGCAAGGCTCTTCGCCGAGCGATGGAAAAATCGCGGCTCGACGCCATCATCCTGGACATCGGCATGCCGGGCATGGACGGCTACGAGCTCGCGCGCCAGCTGCGCGCGCAGCCGAAGCTGGCGGAGGTACTGCTCATCGCACTCACCGGCTACGGGCAGGCAGAAGATCGCGACCGCGCGCGCGCTGCCGGGTTCGACCACCATGTCACCAAGCCGGCGGACATCGGCGAACTGACCCGCATCCTCAGCAGTGCGAAAATGCCCCTGAACCGCAATCACTGAGGAATTCCATGAGGGTCATCGCCGCCGTCCTTCTCGCGCTCGCGTTCACGAGTGCCGCGCAGGCGCAGTCCTATCCCAATCGTCCCATCACCGTCGTCGTGCCGTTCCCGCCGGGTGGCGTGGCCGATATCACGGCGCGTCCGTTCGGGGCGGTCATGTCACGCCTGCTCGGCCAGCCCGTCGTGATCGAGAACAAGGCCGGCGCTGGCGGGGCGCTCGGGCACGCGTACGCGGCGCGCTCCAAGCCCGACGGCTATACGCTGATGATGGCGCTCTCGTCCATCGTCGCGATTCCCGTAGCGGACGAGGTGAACGGCCGCGAGCCCACGTACCGGATGTCGGACTTCGCGCCGATCGCGCTCATCTCCGCCGACCCGACGGTGCTGATGGTGCCTAGCGAGGCGAAGTGGAAGACGCTCAAGGACCTCATCGAGGACGCGAGGGCGAATCCCGGCAAGATCAGCTACAGCTCCTCCGGCATCTACGGCACGACGCATACCGCGGGCGAGATGCTCGCGCAGGCGGCGGGCGTGAAGTTCCTCCACGTGCCCTACGGCGGCGGCGGACCGGCGATGAAGGCCGCGATGGCGAACGAGGTGATGTTCACCATCCAGGGCCCGAGCGTGGCTGCTCCGCATGTGAAGGGCGGCAAGTTCCGGCTGCTGGGCTCGTGGGGCGGCAAACGCATCCCGAACCTGCCCGACGTGCCCACCATGAAGGAGCAGGGATACGACGCCGAGTTCTATATCTGGGCGGCGCTCTTCGCACCGGCGGGCCTCCCCAAGGACGTGGCGGCGAAGCTGCAGCAGACCTCGCGCCAGGTGGTGCAGGACCCCGAGTTCAAGAAAATCATGGAGAACGTGAACACGCCGATCGACTATCGCGACGGCGCGGAATTCCAGTCGTTCCTCGAGCAGGACAGCGCGCGCCTCGCGCAGGTGATTCGCAAGATGGGCAAGACCCAATGAAGCTCTGCACCTACATCGCCGACGGCAAGGAGCGCGTGGGGTTCATCGTCGGCAACGACATCATCGACGCGCCCTTCCCCGACATGAAGTCGCTCATCCAGGCCGGCCCGCAGGCATTGAAGATTCCTTCCGGCCCGAAGAAGCCGCTCTCGTCGGTCAAGCTGGCACCCCCGATCCGCCCGGCGACGATGCTCTGCAGCGGCAGCAACTACCGCGACCACAACAAGGAGAAGGCGAACACGCCGATCTCCGGCAAGGAGCCCGAGTTCTTCGTCAAGACGGCCGACTGCGTGATCGGCCCCGAGCAGACCATCATCTATGACGAGAAGCTCACCAAGAAGCTCGACGCCGAGACCGAGCTCGCCGTGGTGATCGGCAAGCCCGGCCGCCACATCCCGGCCGAGCGCGCGCTCGAGCATGTGTTCGGCTACACCATCGTCAACGACGTTACCGCGCGCGACCGCCAGGTGCGCCGCAACGACCAGGGCTTCACCTGGTACGAGCTCGGCCGCAGCAAGTGCTTCGAGACCTCCGGTCCCACGGGCCCGTGGATCGTCACCGCCGATGAGATCGGCGACCCGCAGAAGCTGCGCCTTCGCACGCGCATCAACGGCGAGCTGCGCCAATCGTCGTCGACCGCGAACATGATCTGGTCGTGCGCGCACCTCATCCATTTCTTTTCGGCCAACATGACGCTGCAGCCCGGCACCGTCATCATCACCGGCACGCCCGGCGGCACGGCGTGGTCGACCGATGCGGAGCTCGGCGGGAAGTGGATCGGCGGCGACGGCTCGGAAGAGCTGGTGCCGGCGAAGGGATACCTCAAGCCGGGCGACGTGATCGAGTGCGAGCTCGAGAAAATCGGCGTGCTGCGCAACACCGTCGGCACGGTTTGAAAATGGTGACAGTCACCATTTAAGGAGTCTGCATGCGCTTGCGGTCGCTGTTTCTCTTCCTAGCTCTTTTAGGTTCAAGCGCGTTGGCGCAGGACTATCCGAACCATGCGATCCGCGTGCTGATTCCGGTCGCGCCGGGCGGAACTACCGATTTGCTCGCGCGCTTATTCGCCGCGAAGCTATCAGACGCCTTGAAGCAGCCCGTCGTGGCGGAGAACCGCGCGAGCGCCTCGGGCGTGATCGCCGGCGACATGACGGCCAAGGCGGCGCCCGACGGCTACACGCTGCTGGTGACGTACCACCAGCACACGATCAATGGCGCGCTGACCACGCTGCCGTACCACCCGGTCAATGACTTCACGCCGATCACCCAGCTCACGCGCGCCGGCTTGCTGCTCGTGGTGCATCCGTCCTCGGAGCCGAAAACGCTGCAGGAATTCGTCGAGTGGACGAAGAAGAAGTCCGGCTCGCTGAACTACGGTTCGGCGGGCCTTGGCGCCGGCGGCCACCTGGCGGGCGAGCTCTATAAGCAGATGGCCGGCGTCCAGGCGCAGCACATCCCGTACAAAGGAAGCGGACCGGCGCTCGTCGACCTCCTTGCCGGGCGCTACGACTACAACTTCGCCGGCCTGCAGGCCGCGCAGCCGCACGTGCGCGCCGGCAAGCTGCGCGCGCTCGCCGTGACCACGCCGCAACGCATCGGCAGCTTGCCGGACATGCCCGCGGTGGCCGAAGCGATTCCGGGCTACGAATTCGTCGGCTGGTACGGCGTGCTCGGACCGCCCGGCATGCCGGCCGCCATCGTCGCGCGCCTGAACCAGGAGCTGCAGAAAATCGTGGCGCAGCCCGATGTCCGCGAGCGCATCCTCGCCGACGGCTCCGAGCCGGTCGGCAACTCCCCCGCTGAGTTCCGCGAGTTCATGGGCCGGGACCTCGCACGCTGGGTGAAGGTGGTGAAGGACAGCGGCGCGAAGTTCGAATGATCAGCAATGAGCCCTAAATCGGGGTCAGAGCCCGATTAAAAAATCGATGAGCAACCGGGCGGTGCGCTCCGGCTGCTCCTGCTGCACCCAGTGCCCGGCGCCTTCGACGAGGTGCGCGCCGCGGAAATCCGTGCAGACGCTCTCCTGCATGCGCTCGAACTCGCCGGGCTTCTGGTAGACGCCCCAGTCGGCGGCGCCGGCGATGAACATCGAAGGGACGTCGATCGTCTTTCCGCCGAGCGCTGAGGCGAGCTGCGCCGAGTAGTGCGGGCTCGTGACGCAGCGATACCACTGGAGGCCGCCCTGGAAGCCGTTGCGCTCGAAGGCGCGCGCATACACCTCCAACTCGGTGTCGGTCAGCCAACGTGAAGGTAGAGAAGGCATATAGGGCGCCACGGTTTCCGCCATGCCCTTGTCCAGATCCATGATGTAGTACGTCGGCATCTTCACGAGCTCGGCGGCGGTCCAGCCTTCGAGGCGGTACGGCTGGTTGCCTTTCCAGTCGGCGCTCTTGTAGTGGTAGTAGGCGCGCAGGAAGGCATGCACGCCCTGCGAGCATTCGCGCATGTCGGCGTCGGCCTCGCGCGTCGAGTAGTACCACTGGTAATGCTTGCGACCGAGCGCGGCGAGCGCTTGGTGGATGCCGGGGTCGCGCGTGCCGATCGATACGCCGCCGAACGGCGCGCTCATCAGGACGAGCGAGCGGAAGATCTGCGGGCGCGTCATTGCGCAATAGGCGGCGACGGGGGAGCCGAAGTCGTGGCCGACGACATGGGCGGTGGCGATGCCCAGTCGTGAGAGGAGCTGCGCAGCATCCTCGACGAGGTTGAGCATGCGATAGGCGTCCAGCTCGCCGTCATAGCGCCCATCCCAACCCGTCGTCTCGCCATAGCCGCGCTGGTCGGGTGCGATGACATGGAAGCCGGCCTCCGCCAGCGCCGGCATCACCTTGCGCCAGCTATACGAGAGCTCGGGAAAGCCATGCAGCAGGAGCACCGCGGGCCGGCCGCGCTCGCCGGCCTCGAGGTAATGCATGCGCAGGCCGTTGACGGCCTCGGCGTAGCGCGAACGAATCACAGCTCAGGCGACTACGCGCGTCCCGGTCTCGCCGCGCAGCGCGCGCGCCACGTTCGGCGGATTGGTGATCAGCCCGAGCGCGCCGCCGCCGCCGACGAAGTCGATCAGCGCGGCGATCTTCGGCCCCATGCTGCCGGCGTCGAACTGGTCGTCGAGCTGGTGCTTTCGAGCCTCGCGGATGGTCATGCGGTCGAGCCAGCGCTGTGTCGGCTTGTTGAAGTCGAGCGCCACCTTCTCCACGCCGGTCGGCAGCACGAGTGCCGTGGCGCCAAGGCTGCGCGCGAGGAGGCTCGAGGCGAGGTCCTTGTCGATCACGGCCTCGACGCCCTGCAGGTCGCCGGCCGCGTCTTCGATCACGGGGATCCCGCCGCCGCCGCACGCGACGACGACGAAGCCCGCATCGGCCAGCGTGCGAATCACCTCGGTCTCGATGATCGCCTTGGGCTTCGGCGAAGGCACGACCCGCCGCCAGCCGCGGCCCGCGTCCTCCCGCACCGTCCAGCGATATTTGGCGGCGAGCTTTTTCGCGCGCGCCTCGTCCATGTGCGACCCGATCGGCTTGGTCGGGTTGGCGAAGGCCGGGTCTTCGCGGTCGACGACAGTCTGCGTGACGATAGCCGCCGCCCGGCGCTGGATGCCGCGCCGCTTGAACTCGTTCCTCAGCGCCTTGACGAACATGTAGCCCACCGCGCCCTGGATGTCGCCGCCCGCGTAGTCCATCGGCACCGGCGGCACTTCGTTGATCGCGATCTCGGAGCGCCGCAGGATGAAACCGACCTGCGGCCCGTTGCCATGCGTCACCACGACGTTCCACCCGGTCTCCAGCATCCCGGCGACGTCCGCGGCGAGGCCGCACACCATCTCGTACTGGTCCGGGATCGATTCGTGCGCACGGTCGCGGATCAGCGCGTTGCCGCCGATCGCGAGGACGGCTAACCCGTTTTTTGCCATTTCGAGAGCTCCATCACCGCACCGGTGAAGCAGGCGAGCGGCGCGCGCGTCACACCGGCGCCGATCTGCCCGATGCCGGGCTCCTTGTGCGCGATCCCGGTGTTGATCACCGGCAGGATGCCGCTGTCGAGCACGCGGCGCGCATCGATGCAGGCCGGCGTGCCGGTGAAGTCCAGCGCCGGCAGCGTGAAGGCGCCGTTTCGCGCGAGCGTGATGTGCGTCATGGCCATCGTATTGGCGAGCGCATCCTGCGATGTGCCGCCGACGAACTTGACGATCGCCGGCGCCGCGGCCATGGCGAAGCCGCCGAGGCCCGCGGTCTCCGTGATGGCGCTGTCGCCCAGGTCCGGGGCGGCATCTTTCGTTCCATAGCCGGAGAAATAAAGGCCGTCGACGACCGGCGCGGGCGCGGTGAACCAGCGCTCACCCAGGCCGCTCACGCGGATGCCGAACTCGACGCCGTTCCTCGCCATCGCGGTCACCATGCTGCTGCCGGCGACGCCGTGCGCGGCGTCCAGCATCGCCTTGCACGCCGCCATCGAGATGTTGAGAAAGAAGTGGTCGTTCCCGGCGATGAACTCGATCGCCGCCGCGACGTCGGCGGCCGGCGCCCCGGACTTGAGCAATGCGGGAACGAGGCGCTTGATCAGCAGCGACGAGGCGGCGACGTTGCGGTTGTGGACCTCGTCGCCCATGTGCAACGCCTGCGCCATGAGCGGCTTCACCTCGATCTCGCCGAGCTTTTCAAAACCGGCACGCAGCGTCGGCGCCAGGGTGTTCTGCATCCACTTCAGGCGTGTGAGGACTTCGTCGCTGTTGGCGCCGAAGCGAAGCACCTTGCCGAGGCCTTCGTTCAGGTTGCTGAAGGCACGGTTGCCGTGCGCCGGGTTCTCGACGATCCACACCGGCATCGACGGACTGATGATGCCCGCCATGGGGCCCACGGCAGCGTGGTGGTGGCACGGCTCGTACGAAAGCTCGTCCGACTCGGCGAGGGCGCGCGCCTTGGCGGCATCCGCGGCCCAGCCCTCGTAGAGGATCGCGCCGATGATCGCGCCACGCATCGGACCACACATGCGCTTCCACGGCACCGGCGGGCCGGCGTGCAGGATCATGCGCTCCCGCATTCCGGGAAGCGCCTCGCGCGCAACGCCAATGCCGGTGACTTTGGGCTGCGCCGCGAGATAGCGCTCCACCGCCTGCGCGTTGGCCGCCTCGATCTTCGGCTCGTTCACCAGGCCGGCGAGCGCTTCGCCGGGCTTGCGCTCGCCGGCGGCCGGCGGCGCCCAGTCGAGCTGGGTCGCGGCGCCGCCGCGGCTGCGGATCGCATCGGCGAAGCCCGCAATACCGAGATTCAGGACCGAAAGCTCGCCCGGGAAGAGGCTCATGCGACCAGCCGCGCGGCAAGGAGCGCGGCGCGCGCGTTGCTCGATTCGAGCAGCATGCCGGCGTCGCGCAGCGCGGCTTCCTGGCGCGCGAGCCCCTGCGGGTCCTCGTCCGTGCCGCACACGAAGCCGACGATGGCGAGCGCGCGCCGTGACTTTCGCGCGATGGCCTGCGCCTCGCGCATCGCCGGCGCCATCTCGGCGGCAGGATCGGCGTGCGCGCCGTAGCCGAGCACCACGTCCATCAGGATGACCGCCACTTCGGGATCCGCCGCCTCGACGAGCAGGCGCTCGTTGCGCAGGCGATGGTCGATCATCGGGTGCGGGCGGCCGCGCGTGAAGACGTCGTCGCCCAGATCGATCAGCGTGTGCTCGCGCGATTTCCAGACGTCTTTGATCCTGTGGGCGGAATCGAGTGGCGCGTTGGACCACGCATCGCCGATCAGCGCCGAGGCTTCGTAGCAGAACGTGCCGCCGCTGAAGAGGCCGCGGATATAGCGCTGCCTCGCCTTGAAACGGATGCGCGGCGCCTTGATCGGTGCCGATCGAGACTGCGGCTTCGCGCCGCGGGAGAGTGCTACCGCCGCAGCGGCGGCCCCCTCGAGGGTGTGTGCGCCATGCACCTTCGCCTCGTCGATCTGCGCGCCGATGAAATTCACCACCACGGGCTTGCCGGCGCGCGCCGCCCTGGCGAGGATCTGCTTGGCGACTGCGGGTGCGGGCGGCTTGGAAACGAGCACGATCACCTTTGTGCCGGGGTCGCGCGCGAGCTTTTCCAGGCCGGCGAGCATGGTGATGCCGCCGACCTCCTGCGAAAGGTCATGTCCGCCGGTGCCGATGGCCTGCGAGATGCCGGCGCCCGCCCGGTGCACGAGGCAGGTGATCTGCTGCGTGCCGGTGCCCGAGGCACCGACCACGCCGATCGTGCCCCGGCGCACCGCATTGGCGAAGCCGAGCGGGATGCCGTCGATGATCGCCGTGCCGCAGTCCGGTCCCATCACGAGCAGGCCACGCGTGCTTGCATAGCGCTTGAGGGCGACCTCGTCCGACCCGGAGACGTTGTCGCTGAAGAGCATGACGTTGAGGCCCAGTCGCAGCGCCTTCATCGCCTCGGCCGCGGCGTAGTCGCCGGGCACCGAGATGAGCGCCAGGTTCGCCTTGGGTGCTTCGCCGAGGGCCATCTGGAGGCTGCGCAGCGGCTCGCGCTTGACGCCGCCGGCGGCGGACGACGCCGCTGGCTTGTCCAGCGCCGCGACGGCGTGAGCCAGGGCAGCTTGCAGCGCCGTCGCGCTCTTGCCGCGCAGCGCGAGCAGGAGATCGTTGGGACTGGCGCTGACCTTTGCGCCGTTCAGCAGGCGCGCCTCGCGCAGGAGCTCGAGATTCGCCGGCGTCGCCATGATCGCCGAAGCCTGCTCGACGCCGGGCAGCTTGGCGAGCGCCGCCGACAGCTGCATCAGCGACACCGAGTCGCGATACAGGTTGGGGACGATCTTCTGGATGTACACAGGCTTGTATACTAGGATAAGCTTCCGCCGTGCTGCAAGCGAACGACCCGCTGGATCTCGCTGCATTAAAAAAAGCTTATGCCGCCGGCTTGCGTCCCTCGCAGCTGGTCGCCGGGATCCTGCAGCGCATCGCCCGCCGCGGCGACGACAAGGTCTGGATCGCGCGCGTCGGCGACGAGGCCCTGAAGGCGCGCGCCGCCGAGCTCGAGCGCGCCGATCCCGCCAGCCTGCCGCTCTATGGCATCCCGTTCGCCGTCAAGGACAACATCGATGTCGCCGGCCTGCCCACGACCGCGGCCTGCCCGCAGTTCGCCTATTCGCCCAAGGACAGCGCGAGCGTGGTGGCGCGCCTCGTCGCCGCCGGGGCCATCGTCCTCGGCAAGACCAACCTCGACCAGTTCGCCACCGGCCTGGTCGGCGTGCGCTCGCCGTATGGCGTGCCGGGCAATTCGTTCAACAGTGAGTACATTCCCGGCGGCTCGAGCTCGGGCTCGGCGGTGGCAGTGGCCGCGGGACTCGCGAGCTTCAGCCTCGGCACGGACACGGCGGGTTCCGGCCGCGTGCCCGCCGCGTTCAACAACCTCGTCGGCCTCAAGCCGTCGCGGGGGGTGCTGAGCACGCGCGGCGTGGTGCCGGCGTGCCGCTCCCTGGACTGCGTGTCGGTATTCGCGCTCACCGCAGACGACGCGGCGGCGGTGCTGCGCGTCGCGCGCGGCTACGACGGCGCCGACCCGTTCTCGCGCCGCGAGGCCGCGCCGCCGCGCGCCATGCCGCGCTCCTTCGCGGGCGCCAGGATCGGCGTGCCGCGCGAAGATCAGCTGCAGTTCTTCGGCAACGCCGAGACGCCGAAGCTTTTCCGCGCGGCGCTGGAGAAGCTCGGCGGCGAGCACGTCACGATCGATTTGGCCCCGTTCCTCGAAACCGCGCGCCTGCTGTACGAAGGCCCGTGGGTGGCCGAGCGCTATGTCGCGATCCGCGAGTTCATCGAGCGGCAGCCGAAGGCGCTGCATCCGGTCACCCTGCAGATCATCGCGGCCGCGACGAAGCATTCCGCGATCGACGCCTTCAGCGCCTACTACCGGCTGAAGGCGCTGCAGCGGCGGTGCGCGCCGGTGTGGGACGACATCGACGTCCTCGTCACGCCGACCGCCGGCACGATCTATCGCATAGCCGAGCTCGAGGCGGATCCGCTGCGCCTCAACGCGAACCTCGGCTATTACACCAACTTCATGAACCTGCTCGACCTGGCGGCCATCGCGGTGCCTGCAGGATTCCAGCGCGACGGGCTGCCGTTCGGCATCACACTCGCCGCGCCGGCATTTGCCGACGACGCTTTATGCGCGCTCGGCGACATCGCGCAGCGCGCGGCGGTGAAGACGATGGGGGCCACCGGCCTGCCTTTACCGGCACAGAAATCGGCGGAGCAGGCGTCGGACCATACGGTCCGCGTCGCCGTGTGCGGCGCGCACATGTCGGGGCTGCCGCTCAACCATCAGCTCGTCGAGCGCGGCGCGCGGCTCGCGCTGAAATGCCGCACGGCGCCGGTCTATCGCCTCTACGCGCTCACCGACTTCGCGCCGCCGCGGCCCGGCATGCTGCGCGCCGATGCGGGCGGCGCCATCGAGGTGGAGGTGTGGGACGTCCCGGCGCCGGCCTTCGGCAGCTTCGTCGCCGCGATTCCGCCGCCATTGGGCATCGGCACGGTTACGCTCGAAGATGGCGAGCAGGTGAAGGGATTCCTTTGCGAGGCACGCGCCACCCAGGGGGCGCGCGACATCACCGGCCTGGGGAGCTGGCGGCAGTTCATCAAGGGGGGAGGCAGCCATGAGCAGTCACGCACCAGCGGTACCTGAAGAGGCAGTCCCGCCGGCAACAGATGCGGCGGCTCCGCACGGCGCCGAGCGCGGATTCGCCAAGCTCGACTTCGAGCTCAATGACTATCCGGGCGCGCTCAAGGCGTCGCTGTTCGGCATCCAGCACGTACTGGTGATGTTCACGGCAATGGTCGGCGGTCCGCTGATCGTCGGACGCCTCCTCAACCTGCCCGAAGGCACGCGCATCGCGATGGTGTCGGGCACCATGGTGGGCTGCGGCATCGCCACCCTGATCTCCGCGCTCGGCCTGGGCTTCATCGGGCCGCGGCTGCCGATCGTGATGGGGGTGTTCTACATCTTCATCGGCCCGATCGTCGCCATCAGCAAGGAGATCAATCTGGCCGCGGCGATGACCGCGCTCATCATCGGCGGCGCCGTCCAGTTCGCGTGGAGCCCGCTCATCGGCAAGCTGCACCGCTTCTTCCCGCCGATCGTCACCGGCACCACGATCCTGCTGATCGGCACCGGTCTGATGAAAATCGGCATCAGCGTCGCGACCGGGGCCAACACGCCGGCCTTCGGCAAGCCGCTCACGCTGGGCCTCGCGGCGCTGATGATCGTGCTGATCCTGGCGATCACGCGCTACGCCAAGGGCTTCGTCAGGGCGCTTTCGCTGTTCGTCACCATGATCATCGGCTACCTGATCTCGGCCTGGTTCGGCCTGATCGACCTGGGCTCGGTCGCGCGCGCCGACTGGGTCACGGTGCCGACGCCGTTCCCCTACGGCGGGCTCGAATGGCCCGGCATGATCGCGGTGATCACGGTCGTCATCTGCTTCTTCGCCACCGCGGTCGAGACCACCGGCCACACGCTCGCCGTATCGCGCATCTGCGGCGTGCCGGCGGAGGGCTGGCGCATTCGCGGCGCGGTGTCGAACGACGGCCTGGGCTCGGCGCTTTCCGCGATGTTCGGCGGCATGGCGCTCACGTCTTACTCGCAGAACATCGGCGTAATCTCGCTCACCGGGGTCGGCAGCCGCTTCGTGGTCGCCTTCGGCGGGGCGTTCCTCATCGTGATGGCGCTGGTGCCGAAAGTCGGCGCCATCATCGCGCTGATGCCGAACGCGGTGCTCGGCGGGGTGCTGCTCTTCATGTTCGGCATGGTGGCCTCCGTGGGCATCGACATCATCGGGCGCAACATGACCTCGCGGCGCGATGCGGTGATCCTCGCGGCTTCGCTCGCCGTAGGCCTGGGCATCCAGGCGGCGCCGCCGGGCGCGTTCGACGCGATCCCGCAGGCGCTGCGCATCCTCGTCACCGACGGCATCGTGATGGGGATCCTGCTGGCGATGGGCCTCAACCTGCTCTTCCCGAAGGAAGAGCGCTAGGCCCGGCCGCGCGCGTCGACGTGCGCGAGGTGCAGCCGGTGCAGGCTGATCTTGCGCACTTCAGCCTTGCTGCCCTCGATATGCGCGCTTAACAGCTCGATGGCCCGTGCCGGCTTGCGCGCGAGGATTGCGCGCAGGATCTCGGCATGCTCGACGTAGGTGTAGATGATGCGCTCGGGGTGCGTGAAGTCGAGTCGGCGCACGATGCGGATGCGCTCGGTGATGTCGTGGTGCACCCGCGCGAGCTCCGGGTTGCGCACCGCTTCCACCAGCCTGCTGTGGAACTCCTCGTCCAGGCGCGCGACCCGCGCGGCGTCGGTGAGGCGCTGGCGCGCGCTGACCAGCCAGACCTTCTGCAGCCCGGCCAGCGCGGCACGCGGGTCGCCCTCGCACAGCTTGCGCACCGCCGCCGACTCGAGCACCACGCGCAGGTCGTAGAGGTTGTCGAGCAGCTCGAAGTCGAGCGTGCGCACGCTCCAGCCGCTTTTCGGGTGCACCTGCAGGTAGCCCTCGCGCTCGAGGCGGAACAGCGCCTCCCGCACCGGCGTGCGCGAGACGCTGGCGCGCCGGGCAACCTCGTTCTCCGAGAAGCGCGTCCCGGGAAGCAGGCGGAACTCGAAGATGTCGCTCTTGACCTGGCGGTAGACCGCCTCGGCCAGGTTCTTCACAGCCGGAAAATGCGCTGCGCGTTGCCGCCCCTGACTTTTTCCCGGATGGCATCGGAGAGGGCATCCACCCGGGACAGGCAGCCCGCCATGTCGCCGATGGTGTGGGGATAGTCGGAGCCGTAGAGGACGTTATCCGTGCCGCACACCGAGACGCACATGTCGAGCACATCCTGGCGGAACACGACCGTATCCACGTAGATGCGCCGCATGTAGTTGCGCGGCGGCTCGGAGGTCTTGGAGCGCGCGGCCGGGATGTTGTCCCAGCAGATGTCGAGCCGGCCGACGAGGTAGGGCAGCGCGCCGCCGCCGTGCGAGGCGATCAGCTTCAGGTTCGGGAAGCGGTCGAAGAAGCCGTCGTAGATGCAGCGCGCGACGGCGAGGGAGGTGTCGAAGGTGAAGCCGATCGGCGCCGTGAGCTGGAATTCATGCAGGCCAAGCTCGGGCGTTCCCGGCGGTGCGCTCGGATGCACCAGCACCGGCAGTCCGCGGCGGTCGATTTCCGCCCACACCGCCTTGAACGATTCATGCGTGAGCGGCAGGCCGGCGATGTTGGCGAGGACCATCACGCCGACGGCACCGTTGCCGCACGCGCGCGCCAGCTCTTCCAATGCGAGCTTCTCGTGCTGCCACGGCAAGGAGGCGAACCAGCGGATGCGATCCGGCCATTGCTTCTGCGCCCGGGCCATGTCGTCGTTCATGATGCGCGCGGCCTTCAGGCTCACCTCCGGGCTGCCCCAGAACACGTTCGGGCAGGTGAGCGAGGTGATGGCGATGTCGACGCGCGCCTTATTCATGTTGGCGATGCGCGCCTCCCAGTCGAACATGTTCGGCACCGGCGTCATGAACGGCGAGCCGTCGAGGTGGATGGCGCGCAGGCCGCCGAGCACTTCCTTCAGCGTATAGCGGCCGCCATGCTGCTCGAGGAGCGACAGCCACTCCTTCGTCAGCATGTGCGTATGGACGTCGATGACGGGTGCACGGTTCATTCGATCTTGACTCCCGCTTTTCTAATGACGTCGCCCCACTTGCGCGCTTCGTCACGAATAAATGCCGCGAATTCCTGGGGGGAACTGGCCGCCGGCTCGCAGCCCGCCGCGAGGGCCTTCTCGCGCACATCGGGCACGGAGAGCGCCGCCCTGATTTCAGTGTTCAGTCTTTCGATGACCGGGGCAGGCGTCCCGGCGGGCGCAACGGCGCCGAACCAGCCGATCGATTCGTAGCCCACGATGCCGGCTTCCTCGAAGGTCGGCACGTCCGGCGCCGCGCTGATGCGCTGCCGGGTCGTCACGGCGAGCGCGCGAAGCTTGCCCGCCTTCATGTTGGCGATGGCCGAAGGCACGTCGACGACGCCGAGCGGCACCTGGCCGCCGAGCACATCGGTGGCCACCGGCCCGCTGCCCTTGTAGGCGACCGGCAGGAGCGGCACGTTGGTCATCATCTTCAGGAGCTCGCCCGACAGGTGCATCGCCGAGCCGTTGCCGCCGTGCCCGTAGGCGAGCGGCTTGGTGCGCGCGTCGACCAGGACTTCGCC
>DATLDY010000062.1:0-13241 GCA_035525655.1 Burkholderiales bacterium | reverse complement strand
CGGGCCCCGCGATCGCTTGCCGCAGGATCTACCCCAGTTAGAGCATGGCCTGGTGCCCGCGCCGCACCGTTTCGTCAGCAAGCGCCTGCAGCAATGCAACTGGGCGCATTCGATGGAAGGCGCGCTCGACACCGCGCACTTTTCCTTCCTCCACATGCCGGCACCGACGGTGCGCCAATACGTGAATCCCGACACCGCAGCGGATGAAAAGCGCCTGCGTTGGCTGCGCAGCGATCCGATGCCGCAATTCACCATCCTCGAGCACGAGGTCGGTTTCGTGGTCGGCGGTGCGCGCCGCGCGGACGAAGGCGACTCTTATTGGCGCGCGACGCAGTTCATGCTGCCGACGCACTCGGTCGCGCCGTCGGCGATGCCGGGGGAGTTCTACCAGGGCTATAGCTGGGTGCCGATCGATGACGAGTCTTGCTGGATCTACACGTACGCCTGGCATCCCGAGCGGCCGCTATCGGCCGAGGAGCGCGCGAAGTTCGCCAAGGGCGGCTATGGCCAGTTCGCCGAGCTCGGACCGGGGTACGTGCCGCTCAGGAACCGCACCAACGACTATCTCATCGACCGCGACGAGCAGAAGCACCGCTCCTTCACCGGCGTCAAAGGCATCGCGGAGCAGGATGCGCTCGCGCAGGATTCGCAGGGCGTGATCGTCGACCGCACGCGCGAGCACCTCACGGCCACCGATGTCGCCATCGTGCGCTTTCGCCGCCTGATGCTCGAGGAAGCGAAAGCGCTGCGCGAAGGCCGGGAGCCCAAGGCCGCGCGTCACGCGCAGGACTATCGCGTGCGGGCCGGTGGCGCGCATACGTCGGCCAGGCTTTCGTTCGAGGAAGTCATGCGGCAGCGTTTCGGCAGTGCTACCGGGAGGGTGCAGTGATCAAAACAATACTGATGATCGCCGCCATGCTTGCAAGCCGGCTTATTGCGGCGCAGGACTATCCCTCTAAGCCGGTCACGGTGATCGTCCCCTTCTCCACCGGCAGCGCGAGCGATGTCATCGCCCGCATCGTGCTCGAGAAGATGAGCGCGAATGTCGGCCAGCGCTTCATCATCGACAACCGGCCGGCGGCGGGCGGCGCGGCCGGTACTGCGGCAGGCGCGAAGGCCGCGCCGGATGGCTACACGATCCTGATGGGCGCGTCGGGCCCGATGGTCGTGGCGAAGGTCCTGCAGCCCGCGCTCACGTACGACGCCGAGCGGGACTTCCAGCCCATCTCGATGTACGGGCGGCTGCCGAACATCATCGTCGTCAGCGCAAAGCTGCCGATCCGCACCATCGAGGAGCTGATCGACTACGCGAGGAAAAATCCCGGCGTCGGCTATGGCTCGGTCGGCAACGGCAGCTCGCAGCACCTCGCGGGCGCGTTCTTCGAGCAGCTCGCCGGCGTGAAGATGACGCACGTGCCGTATCGCGTGACGTCGCAACTCCAGACCGACCTTGTCGCCGGCGAGGTGCCGTTCAGCTTCCAGCTCCTGCCGAACGTGATCTCGGCGATCAAGAGCGGCCAGGTGCGCCCTATCGCGGTGGCCAATGCCACGCGCCTCCCTGCGCTTCCCGATGTGCCCACGGCCGCGGAAGTCGGCGTGCGCGGCTACGAATCCTCCGCCTGGTTCGGCCTCGTCGCACCGCGCGGCACGCCTCGCGCCATGGTCGACAAGATTGCCGCCGAGGTGGCCTCCGCCATGTCCGACAGCACCGTCCGCGCGCGCTTCACCGACTTCGGCGCCGAGCCGATGTCCACGACACCGGATGAGCTCGGCCGCTTCATCTCTTCCGAAGTCGGCAAGTGGAAGGACATCATCGCCAAGGCCGGCATCAAAGCCGAAAATTAAATAGGGACAGACCCTATTTTTAAATTAATTAGGGTCTGTCCCTATTTCTTTAATTTCTTTGGGCGGCCGCGCCGGCGGGGCTGCGTTCCCGCGGCAGAGCCACAGCGGGTGGCCTTCCGCAGGTTTTCGAGCATTTCCGTTGGCAAAGGCACGTTGCAAAGCTCGCGGTAGACGGCGGCGCGGCGCCCATCGTCCTCAGCGAGAGCGCTATAAGCGGGATGCGGGCTGAGGAAGCCGCCTGGTGCGCGTGCGTTGAGGCGATAGCTCGACCAGGGGTACTCATCGGGATGGCTCACCAAGCCCGGCTTCAGCGGGTTGCATTCGACGTATCGGTAACAGGCCAAGGCATAGGCTTCCGTCGGCACCAGACAGGAGTAGAAGCGTCCCTCCCATAACGTTCCCCTGCGCTCACGTAGAGCGTTTACCCGCTGTACATAGCGCTGCCCGACGTTCTTCATGAGCAGCGCGCATGACCTAGGCGCGTGCGGCGTCAGGAACAGATGGACGTGATTTGTCATCAAGCAGTACGCGTGCACGGAACAGCCGCAGCGCGGCGCGAACTCGCGCAGGAGGTTCAGGTAGGCGAGGTAGTCGCCGTCGTCGAAAAAGCAGTCGTTCCCGTCGTGCCCCCGCTGGACGATGTGGACACTTAGATCAGGGACCACCATACGCGCCGTTCGCGGCATAACTGGCGAAACGACACAGGCGGCGCACGGTTGACTGATAAATAGGGACAGACCCTAATTTCAAAATAAATAGGGTCTGTCCCTATTTATTTAAGGCTTGCCTTCCTGGCGGGCGAAGATCACGGCGGCCTGCGAGCGGCGGCTGACGCCGAGCTTCACGCAGGCGTTGCTGAGGTAGTGCTTGACGGTCTTGTCGCTGAGCAGGAGCGCGGCGGCGATTTCCTTGTTGGTCTTGCCCTCGACCACCAGCGCGAGCACGCGCTTTTCCTGCGGCGAGAGCGCGATGTTGCGGATCCTGGTCTCCGCCGGCTGCGTGGTGCGGCCGTCGAGGATCGGCCGGCCGGCGGCTGCGTCCTCGATGGCGCGGATGAGCGCGTGCTGGCCGATCTCCTTCATGAGATAGCCGCAGGCGCCGGCGACGAGGGTCGACACGACCGCCTCCTCGTCGGAATAGGAAGTGAGGAACAGGATGCGCGTCTGCGGCGCCGCCGAGAGGATCTCGCGACACGCGTCGATGCCGCTGCCGTCGGGCAGGCGCAGGTCCATCAGTATCACCTGCGGCCGCAGCCGCTCCGCCTGGCGCACCGCCTCGGCGACCGTGCCTGCCTCGCCGACGATCGTGATGTCCTTTACACCGGCCAGGAGCGAGCGCAGCCCGGCGCGCACCATCTCGTGATCGTCGACGAGCATGAGCTCGATCATGCCTGTTGCTGGAACTCGACGACGATGCGCGTGCCGCGTCCCGGCGCCGACTCGATCGCGGTGCGTCCGGAAAGCTTCTGCCCGCGCGCGCCGATGTGATGCAGCCCGAGGCCGCGCGATTGCGCCGCGTCCTCGCGCATGCCGATGCCGTCGTCGCTGATCTCGAGCCGCACGCCCGCGGGCGGCGTGCGCTGGAGCGAGATGTGCGCCTTGGCGGCGTAGGCATGGCGCAGCACGTTGCTCACCCCTTCGCGCGCGATGCGCAGGAGATGCAGCGACTGGCCCGGCGTCAGCGCCTCCACGACCTCGGGATCGACGTCGATCTTGAACTGCGGCGCCTCGCCGTCGGCGGGATCGGGCACCAGGCTCTCGAGCTCCTTCATGAATTCGGCCTCCCCGCGCGGCTGGTTGGTGAGACCGGCGATGAAGTTGCGCAGCTCCTGGATCACCAGGTTGAGATGCGCAGCGGCGCTCGCGATGGTGCGCTGTGCGCCGACCGGGTCCTGCGTGACCTGCTCGCGCGAGCGCTCGAGGTTCATGCCGACTGCGTAGATCGACTGGATGGCGCCGTCGTGCAGCTCGAGCATCATGCGCTCGCGCTGCTCGGCAAGCCGGCGCTCGCGCTCGTCGAGCTCGCTGCGCAGCGCGCGGCGCGAAGCGAGGACGCGTCCGAGGAAAAGGAGCAGCAGCGTGGCGACGGCGCCGGCGCCGAGGACGATGGTCCTCTGCCGGTAATAGGCTGCCAGCACGGACTCCATGCTCTGCCCGACATACACGGTGAGCGCATAGGACGGCAGCTTGCTGTAGGCATAAAGACGCTCGACACCGTCGATGCGACGGTTGTCCGACGCGATGCCGACCGAAGGGCCTTCCGGGCCCAGGCCCCCAATGCCTTTCAGCGACACCCCGCTCGCCCGGTCGAGGTCACGCGAGCGCGCGAGGACCGTCCCATCCCAGCGCACGAGCGTGATCACATCATCCGCGCCCAGGCGCAGGTCGCGGTAGACGAGCTCCAGCGTCGGCGGCGGCAGCGCGACGACGATGACCCCGTCGAACCGCCCTCCGGCGTCGTAGATCGGACGGCTGAACTGGATTGCCCACTGCTTCGTCACGCGCCCCATCACCGCCTCGCTGACGTGCATCTCGTCACGCCCGCTCGCTTTCTGCGCCTGAAAATACGGGCGATCCGCGAAGTTGACCGGCTTCTCGAGCGGCAGCAGGCTGTAGCGCGTCCATCCCTCGGCGTCCATCACCGCGACCTGCACCAGTCCTTCGCGCTGCAGATGTTCCCGGTGTCTGGCTACGGCGCCATCGAGCGATGCCGGATCGCGCAGCCAGTCGGCACGCAGGTAATACAACGTGAGGTCGATGGCGCGCAGCGACGACGCTTCGTACTCCGCCAGCAGGCGCGCCATGTGCTGGCCGGCCGCGCTTGCAGCGGCGGTCTCCTCGGCGCGCCATTGCCGCAGGATGACGCCGATCGCCGCCCACAGCAGCACGATCAGGGCCGCTATGATCAGCATCGCTTTCGTCAGCAGCGAGCGCATTCCCAAGACTACCAGCGGTCGGTTTCCGGGATACGGCCGAACAGGGGTACCGCCGATAGCCCGCACAAACTAAACTGGAGCAGATGAAAAATTTCTACGCCGCGTTCCAACGCAACCCGGACGGGTCGTGGACCTGTGTGGCGCCGGCGACATTGACGCATCCTGGCGGCCGCATCCAGGTCGCCGAAGGCAGTTGCTTCTATCCGGGGACCAACTTCATGGGCGTGGACATCGCCGGGTGGCTGGATGCTCACCGGGAGCTGGTCAGCAATCCCTAGGCAAGCGCCGGCACCCGCCGGTGCCACTCGGTCTCGCGCTGATAGGCGTGGCCCGCAGCAAGCAGGATCCCCTCCGAGAACGGCCGACCGACGAGCTGCAATCCCATGGGCAGGCCATGGGAATCGAAGCCGCAGGGCACCGAGAGCGACGGCACGCCGAGGTAATTCACCCACCGCGTCAGCCGCGTAACCTCGGCGAGGAGCTTCGGCATTTCGGCTCCGCCTTTCGGCCCGGTCTGCTCGCGCGTCGGCAGCGGCACCGCGATGGTCGGTACGAGGTATGCATCGGCCTGCGCCAGCGTCTGGCTGACGAAGCGCTCGAGCCATGCGCCGCGCGCCCTCAGGCGTTCCAGGTACTGTGCAGCCGTGATCGCGAACCCGGCCTCCAGGCGCACGCGCACGGCGGACGAATAGTCGCGCGGCCGCTCGCGCATCCAGTTCGCGTGCTGCGCCGAAGCCTCGGCCTGCATCACGGTGAGGCAGTGCGCCGATAGCAAATCGAACTCCGGCGGCTCCACCTCCACCAGCTTGACCTTGAGCGCCTTCGCCGCGGCGAGCACCGCCTTGGCGACTTCGGGGTGCGCGTTCTTCTCGATCCAGCCGGTGGAAATCGCCACCGCACGAATCGGCTGCTCGATGTTCAACGCGACGGGCTCGCGCGCCGTGACCGGATCGCGCTCATCGTGTCCTGCGATCACCGAGAGAAGCAGCGCGCAATCTTCCGCGCTGCGCGCGAGCGGCCCGATCGTGTCGAGCGAATGCGAAAGCGGCATCGCGCCATGCCGCGATACCCGTCCCCAGGTGGTCTTGAGCCCCGTCACGCCGCACGCCGATGCCGGCAGGCGTATCGACCCTCCGGTATCCGAGCCGAGCGCGCCGAACACGAGGCGCGCCGCCACCGCCGCGCCCGATCCGCTCGACGAGCCGCCGGTGATGTACGCCGGATTCCACGGATTGCAGCAATCGCCCCAATGGTCGTTGTGCCCGGTGGGGCCGTAGGCGAACTCGGACATGTTGAGCGCCCCGATATCGAGCGCGCCCGCGGCATCTAGGTGCTCCAGCACCGCGGCGGTCTCGCCTGCCACCCAGCCCTTGCGAATCTTCGAGCCGCAGTTCGACACCTGGCCCGCGCGGTAGAACATGTCCTTGTGCGCCAGGGGTACGCCTTCCAACGGCCCATCGGCGGCCGCGCCATTTCTCCTGCTAGTGGAGACGAAGGCGTTGATGCGCGGCTGCCAGCGCTCGATGCGCGCCCGGCACGACTGCTCGAGCTCGGCCGGCGACAGCGCGCCGCGATTGAGCTGCACGCGAGCCTCGGCCAGCGAAAGCTCCGCCGGGTCGCTCACTTCAGCCTTTCCCTGATGACAACATACGTGGTCGGATCGGCCTCGAACGGCAACGCGTCGCCTACCGGATCCTTGACGTTCAGGGCATTCACGCCCGGCGCGAGCCGCTCGGCCCGCCCGGGAGCAAGCTCGATGCCCTGCGCGGCGAGCAGTCTTTCGATGGTGTTCGCGTCCATAACGTAACTTACAAAAATTCCGTACGTCGTACAGAATTAGTTCATGTCATACGCCAATGCCAAGGACGGCACCCGCCTCTACTACGAGGAGACCGGGAGCGGAACGCCGGTCATTTTCGTCCACGAATTCGCCGGCGATCACCGCAGCTGGGAGACGCAGCTGCGCTTCTTCGGCCGCTACTTCCGCTGCATCGCCTTCAATGCGCGTGGCTTTCCGCCTTCCGACGTGCCGAATGACGCCGCTCGCTACTCGCAGGCGCATGCCCGCGACGATATCGTGGCGGTGCTCGATCACCTCAAAATCGATCGCGCGCACGTCGTCGGCCTGTCGATGGGCGGGTTCGCCACGCTGCATGTGGGCATCACCTACCCGCAACGCGCACGCTCGCTCGTCATCGCCGGCTGCGGTTACGGCGCCGAGCCCGACAAGAAGGAGAAGTTCCAGGCCGAATGCGAGGCGGCCGCGGCGTCGTTCGAGGCGAACTGGGGCGAGGCGGCGAAGAAGTACGCGCTCGGCCCGACGCGCGTGCAGCTCCAGAACAAGGACCGGCGCGGCTGGGAGGAATTCGCGCAGCAGCTCGGCGAGCACTCGGCGCGCGGCCAGGCGCTCACCATGCGCGGCGTGCAGATGAAGCGCCCGTCGCTCTACGAGCTCGTCGAGGGCATGCGCAAGATCGAGGTGCCGACGCTGATCGTCACCGGCGACGAGGACGATCCGTGCCTCGAGCCCGGGCTCCTCATGAAACGCAGCATCGCGACCTCGGGCCTCGTCGTGATCCCGTGGTCGGGCCACACCATCAACCTCGAGGAGCCCGACGCGTTCAATCGCGCGCTGCTGGAATTCTTCCTCAGGGTGGACGAGGGCCGGGCCGCCAGGCGCGACACGCGCTCCATGGCATCCGGGATGCTCGGCTTCACCCAGAAATGATCCTCGTCACCGGCGGCTCGGGCTTCGTCGGCCTGAACGTCGTCGAGCAGCTCCGCGCGCGGGGCGAGCCGGTAGTGGTTTACGACCTCGATCCGCCGCGGCTCGACGTGCCATTCGAGCGAGGGGATGTCTCGCAGCCGCTGGACGCGGTGTTTTCCCGGCATGCAATAAGGCGCGTCATCCACCTCGCCGCCATCACCGCCGATGCGGATCGCGATGTGCGCGAGCCGCGGCGCATCGCGGAAGTGAATCTCATCGGCACCCTCAACGTGCTCGACGCCGCCCGGCGCCACGGCGTCGAGCGGTTCGTGCACGCGAGCACCGGCGCGGTTTATGGCGCCGCCGGCGTCGGGGCCCCCGAGCCGCTCGACGAGGAGCGCGACCGGCCGGTGCCGGACACGATGTACGGGATTACCAAATATGCGGCCGAGCGCTCCGCTTTGAGGTTGGCTGCATTGTGGAATATAGACGTGCGCATCGGCCGTCTCGCCACTGCATTCGGCCGCTGGGAGCACGCCACCGCCGCCCGCGGCCGACTGTCGCCGCCGACGCTGATCGCGCGCCTGGCGCGCGATGGGAAAGAAGCCGTGTTCCCGCCCGTCGGCGCGACGGACTATATCTATGCGCCCGACCTGGCGGCAGCGCTCATTGCCCTGCTCGACGCAAAGGCGCCCAAGCACCGCCTGTATCATCTGGGCACCGGCGCTGCAGGGTCGCTTCCCGAATGGTGCGAGCTTCTCGCCCGCCGGCGGCCGAAATTCCGCTGGCGGGAGTCGCCGCGGGATGCCGAATGCAATGTATTGCCGCTCGCGCGCGCGACGCGCACGCGGTTCTCGAATCGCCGCATCGTCGAAGAGCTCGGCTGGCGGCCGCGCTTCACGCTCGCGCAAGCGGCGGACGATTTCCTCGCCTGGATGGGAGAGCACGATGAACGTTGACTGGCCGCGCCCCGACTATTCGCGGGTTCCCTTCCGCCTGCACCACGACGAGGAAATCTATCGCCTCGAGATGGAGCGCATCTTCCGCGGGCCGACGTGGAACTACCTGTGCCTCGAGGCCGAGCTGCCGAAGCCGCACGACTTCCGCACCACCTGGGTCGGCGACACGCCGGTGATTGTCTCCAGGGATAAACAAGGCGCGCTGCATGCGTTCGTGAACCGCTGCTCGCATCGCGGCGCCATGATCGTGCGCGAGCTGAAGGGCAATGCCGAGCGCCTCGTGTGCCTCTACCACCGCTGGTGCTATTCGAACGCCGGCGAGCTGACCGGACTGCCGTTTCGCAAGGGGCTGAAGGGCGAAGGCGGCATGCCCGCGGATTTCGACATGAAGGCGGTCTCGCCGCAGCGCTTGACGATCGCCGCCATGAACGGCGTGGTGTTCGGCACCTTTTCCGACAAGACCGAGCCGCTCGAGCAGTACCTCGGCGAGTTCGGCACCGGCATGGTGAAGCGCTTCTTCCACAAGCCGGTGAAGATCCTCGGCTACTCGCGCCAGACCATCCATGGCAACTGGAAGCTGTATGCCGAGAACCTGCGCGACACGTACCACGCGAGCCTGCTGCACGAGTTCTTCGTCACCTATGGCGTCGACCGCGCGACGCAGAAAGGCGGCGTGAAGATGGATGGGCGCCATCGGCACAACATGAACCACGCCTACGCCGGCAGCGACTCGCAGGAGGACGCGCTCGCGGCGTATGCCGATACCGAGGCGCGGCTCGATCGCATGCGCCTGCGCGACACCAAGCTCCTCAAGTTCAAGAACGAATACGCCGACGGCATGAACCTCGCGGCGCCGGTGTTCTTCCCGAACGCGCTCCTGATCCAGATCAACAACTCGATCGGCACGCGCCAGATCCGGCCGAAGAGCGTCGACTCGCACGAGGTATTCCAGACGCTCTTCTGCTACGAGGACGACGACGAGGCCATGGTGCGGCATCGCCTGCTGTCGGCGAACCTTGTCGGGCCGGCGGGCTTCGTCAGCATGGAAGACGGCGAGGCGATCGAGGTGGTGCAGAAGGCCACGCGCAGTGCAGGAGATGCGGGCCACGCGGTGATCGAGATGGGCGGGCGCGGTGCCGTGAAGGACGAAACCCATCGCGTCACCGAATCCCCGATCCGCGGCTTCTGGTCCTACTGGGCGGAGCTGATGGGCGTGGAGGCGCCCGGCGGAATAAAGTGAATCCCTTCTACGATTTGATGGCCGAGTACGGCATGGCGCTCGACGAGGATCGCCTCGAGGATTGGGTCGAGCTCTTCGTCGAGGCGTGCGACTACCGCGTCGTCACGCGCGAGAACGTCGAGCAGGGGCTGCCGAACGTGCTCATGTGGTGCGACAACAAGGACATGCTGCGCGACCGCGTCGAGTCTTACCGGCACGTCAACGAATACAACCCGCATTACGACCGCCACGTCATCGGCCCGCTGCGCATGCTCGGCGAGAAGAACGGCGTCGCGACCTTCGAGGCGAGCTACAGCCTGTTCCAGACCGACCTCGAGGGCAACTCGCGCATCTTCAGCGTCGGGCGCTATCGGGTCGAAGCCTTGGTGTCCGGAAATGAAGCAAAGCTGAAGACCGTGCTCGTTGTCGCCGACACGGGAAACATTCCCTCGCTGCTCGCGACCCCGATTTAAATAGGGACAGACCCTATTTAAAAAATAAATAGGGTCTGTCCCTATTTATTCGGCCTTGATGTTGGCGTCCCTCACGACCTTGCCCCACTTCGCGTGGTCGACCTTGATCTTCTCTGCGGTCTTGGCCGGGCTGAGGATGTCGGTGTCGCAGCCGGTGGCGTTGATCTGATCCATCACCGCCTTGTCGCCGGACACTTTGGCGAGCGCCTGGGTCCAGCGCGAGACGACTTCCTGCGGTAGCCCCGCGGGGCCGAGGATGCCGTACCAGGCGTTGGAGTCGAATCCCTTCAGTCCCACTTCATCCATCGTCGGCACATCGGGGAAAGCGCGCGAGCGGGTCAGCGAGGTGACGGCGAGCGCGCGGATCTTGCCGGACTTCACGGCGCCGACGGCCGGGCCGAGGGAGGAGAACAGCATCGGGATCTGGCCGCCCATGAGGTCGGTCATCGCCGGGCCGCCGCCCTTGTAAGGCACGTGCACGAGGTCGGCGCCGGTAACGCTCTTGAAGTACTCGCCCGAGAGGTGATGCGGGCCGCCGACGCCGGAGGTGCCGTAGCTCCACTTGTTCGGCTCGCGCTTGGAGCGCTCGATGACATCCGAGACGCTCTGGAACGGCGTCGACGGATGCACGACCAGCAGGCTGCCGCTGCCGCAGACGTGCCCTAGCTGGGTAAAGGACTTGAACGGGTCGTAGCCGACCTTGCCGATATGCGGGCCCACGGTGAGCGGACCGCTGTCGAAGTAATAGAGCGTGTAGCCATCTGCCGGTGCCTTGGCGATGGCTTCCATCGCCACGCCGCCCGCGGCTCCCGGGCGATATTCGAAGACCACCGGCTGGCCGAGGATCGGCTCGAGCGCGCGCGCGAGCGGACGGGCGCCGGCTTCGGCCGACCCGCCCGCCGTGTAGCCGAGCATCAGCTTGATCGGCTTGGCGGGATAGGACTGGCCGAGGGCTGCGCCCGCTGCCGCGGCAAGAAGCACCCAAAAGCACGCGAAGCGCAGCACCCGAACTCCTTTTCCCTTAGCGGATAGAGCGTGTAAACGGAAAGATATGCGTGAGGCCGAGGATATCCGTAATCAGCAGCACGATGAAGATCAGGACCAGCGCGCCGACGAGCGCGCCGACTCCATCGCCGCCCGCCGGCAGCTGGTCGATCTTCGCCGCGAGCTGGGCCGCCTCGACGTCGGTCAGGGACGCGACGCGCGCCTTTGCATCGGCCGGATTCACGCCCAGGGACTCCAGCTGTGCGCGCACGTCGCTGCGCTCGAGCAGGCTGACGACGCGCTCCTTGGCGCCGCTGGTGATGACGCTGTCCGTGGGCAGCATTCCTGCCTGCGCCGGCAGCGGCAGGCCCATGCCCGCCAGGGAAATGATCAGGGTGATGGAAACGAAACGGCGAATGAACGTCATCGGTGAAGGCCTCTCTGGTGGTTGTTGGAACTGGCCGAGCCTAGCACTGCATCCTTGCGCGGGACTATCGCGCCGGCCCTAAACGGCGTTATAGCCGCCGTCGACCCGCAGGTCCGAGCCGGTCATGAAGCTGGAAGCGTCCGACGCCAGGAACACCGCCGCCGCGGCGATCTCCTCCGGAAAGCCCAGCCGATTGAGCAGGTGCTTCGGCCCCAGCGCCTCGCGGGCCTTCTGCATCTCGCCAAAGCGCAGGATCATGCGCTCGGTCTCGACCGCGCCGGGCGAGAGCGTGTTGACGCGGATGCCCTGCCCCGCATGATCGGAGGCCATGGCCTTGGCCATCGTGATCAGGGCACCCTTGGTCGCGCAGTACGCGACGCGTCCCGGCGTGCCGACGGTGCCGAGCTGGGACGCGATGTGGATGATCGAGCCGCCGCCGGCGCGCACCATGTGCGGCACGGTCCAGCGGCTCATGAGGTACGCGCCGCCGACGTTGACCGCGAAGACGCGATTCCACGCCGGAAGATCGAGGTCGGTCACCGTCGCCGTCGCATCGCGCATCGCGGCCGCGTTGACCAGCACGTGCAGGCCGCCGAACTCCTTCGCCGCCCGGTCCACCGCCGCGCGCGTTTCCTGCTCCGAGGACACGTCGCACTTGAGCGCGAGGAAGCCGCTTCCTATCTTGTCGACCGCCAGGTCCACGCACGCCACCTTGGCGCCGGCTTCCTTGAACGCGGTGGCGATGGCACTTCCGATGCCGCCGGCGGCGCCGGTGACGATCGCGCCTTTGCCCTGGAGGGAGAACTTCGTGTTCGTCATGAGTGTGTGCCTGTCAAAATAATTACGTACCGGGTACGGAATTAGCGCCGGCCCAGGTACGCCTCCTTCACACGCGAGTCCTGCTTCAGGGCATCGCAGGTGCCGGAGGCGATGATGCTGCCGGTTTGCAGCACGTAGCCGCGGCTCGCGGTTTCGAGCGCATAGCGCGCATTCTGCTCGACCAGGAGCACGCTGGTGCCGCCGGCGTTCGCGGCGCGGATGCTCTTGAAGATTTCCTGCACCACCATCGGCGCGAGGCCGAGGGAGGGCTCGTCCATGCAGAGGAGCCTGGGCTCGGACATGAGGGCGCGGCCGAGGGCCAGCATCTGCTGCTCGCCGCCGGATAGCGTGCCGGCGGGCTGGTCGGTGCGCTCCCTCAGGCGCGGGAAGGCCTGCATGGCGCTGTCGATGAGCGCGGCGACCTTGCGCTTGTCGCCGCGGTACTTGAATCCGCCCATCTCGAGGTTCTCGCGCACGCTGAGCGAAGGGAAGACGCGCCGGCCTTCAGGAACCAGCGCGATGCCGGCGAGCGTGCGCCGATGCGCGGGCATCCTCGTGACATCCTCGCCGGCAAAGACGATGCGTCCGCGCCGCGGCAGCATCGCGCCGGCGACACCGCGCAGCGTGGTGCTCTTGCCGGCGCCGTTGGCGCCGATCAGCGCGACGATCTCGCCCTCCCCGACTTCCAGCGAGATATCGCGGCACGCGGGCACTTCCCCGTAGGCGAGATCGACGCCGTGCACCTCAAGCAGCAAATTCGCCTCCGAGGTACGCCTCGATCACGCCCGGGTTCGCCTGCACCTCGCGCGGCGTGCCTTCGAAGAGCGGCTCGCCGTGGTCCATGACGAACACGCGCTCGGCGACGTTCATCAC
>DATLDY010000056.1:0-2051 GCA_035525655.1 Burkholderiales bacterium | reverse complement strand
GCCTGACCAGCGAGGAGAAGGACATGGTGCGCCGGCTCGACTGGAAGGCGATGCAGGACTATGGCGCGAGCTTCTTCTGCCTGGAGAAGCTGGCCCGCACGAAGGGCGTCTCCAACCCCGAGATGGTGGCCCATTTCCGCGGCGAGACGCTGGAGCAGTTCCTGAAGACGCGCCGCGTGCCCGGCGCGCGGTGATTCTCGGAGGACCATGCTCAAGACGTTGATGGGTGATCACGCGGTCACCAGGCAGTTCAAGACGCGCACCGACAAGTTCGACTTCCTCGACTTCAACGGTAGCGCCGCGGCGCACTTCAAGCGCGTGGTGCGCAACCACGAGTTCGATGTGGCCGAGATGGCGATCATGACCCACATCATCGGCAAGGCGCACGGCACGCCGTACCGGCTGCTGCCGTTCGTGGTGATGGCGCGCTTCCAGCATCCGTACCTCGTCTACAACACCGAGCGCGGCGACCTGAAGCCCGAAGAGCTGCACGGCAAGCGCATCGGCGTGCGCTCCTACTCGGTGACGACCGGCGCGTGGATCCGCGGCATCCTCATGGAGGACCACGGCATCGACATCTCGAAAGTGAAGTGGGTGACGTTCGAGGACGCGCACGTCGCCGAATTCAAGGATCCACCGAATGTCGAGCGCGCGCCGGCGGGCAAGGACCTGAACTCGATGATCCTCGCCGGCGAGGTCGATGCGGCGATTGTCGCCGCGGTGCCGCCTGCCGATCCGCGCCTGAAGCCGCTGATCCGCGACCCGGAAGCCGCCGGCAAGCGCTGGGGCGAGAAGCATGGCGCGATCCAGCTCAACCACCTGGTGGTGGTTCGCGCGAGCATGCCGAAATCGCAGTCCGACGAGGTCTATAAAATACTCGTCGAAAGCAAGAAAGCCGCAGGGGATCCGCCGATGCTGCCGCACGGCCTCGAGGCCAACCGCCGCAACCTGGAGGTGGCCATCGACTGCGCCTATAAGCAGCGCCTGATCCCAAGGCGCTTCAGCGTGGAGGAGCTTTTTCAGTGAGAAAAATCGTTGCGCTAATTCTTGCGCTCGCGCCGTTGCTGGCGGCCGCGCAGTCCTACCCGACCAAGCCGATCCGCATCGTGCTGCCTTTCGGGCCCGGCGGCGTGGCCGACATCACGACGCGCACGCTCGCGCCGAGGCTCGGCGACTCGCTCGGCCAGCAGATCGTGGTGGAGAACATGCCCGGCGCGGGTGGTATCCGCGCATCCGAGACCGTCGCGCACGCCACCCCGGACGGCTACACGCTGCTCCTGCTCACCAACGGCAATGCGGTCAGCAAGGCGCTCTTCAACAAGCTGCCCTACGACCCGGAGACGGATTTCTCGATGATCTCCACCGTCGGCTACTTCAGCATGGTGATCGTCACGCGCGCGGACGGTCAGCTGAAGACGCTGCCGGAGGCGCTTTCCTACGCGAAAGCGAATCCGGGCAAGATGAACATCGCCACCATTACCCCGGGTGGGACGCAGCACCTCGCCGGCGAGCTGTTCCGCTCGATGGCGGGCATCGATGCGCTGGTGATTCCGCACAAGACCACCGGCGAAGTGATCATCTCGACGCGCCAGGGCAACACCGACCTCGCCGTCGACTTCATCGCGCCGCTGATTTCAGCCATCAAGTCGGGCCAGCTGCGCGCGCTCGCCGTTACCGCGGGCAAGCGCTTCCCGGGACTGCCCGACGTGCCGACAGCGCTCGAGGCCGGCGTCAAAGGCTACGACGTCGCGTCGTGGAACGCTTTCGCCGCGCCGGCAAGGACTCCGCAAGCCGTCATCGACAAAGTGCACGCCGCGCTCGTGAAGGCGCTCGCCGATCCGGAGGTCCAGAAGCGCTTCGCCGAGCTCGGCGTCGAAGGCCGCGCCAGCACCCCGAAGGAGCTCGCCGAGTTCTACGCGTCGGAGACCAAACGCTGGACCGCGGTAGTCGAGCGGGCCAAGATTCCCAAGCAGTAAGAATTCGGGGACGGAGCCCGAATTAAATCGGGCTCTGACCCCGATTTATTTCAGGTTTTTCCCCAGAAACTCCAT
>DATLDY010000024.1:0-16535 GCA_035525655.1 Burkholderiales bacterium | reverse complement strand
CTGATGTGCCGCGACCTTTCCGAGATCGCCAACTACGCCATCGTCGACGACGCGCGTTACCGCCTGATCCGACGCGCGACGCCGGGCAGCTACACGTTCATCCTGCGCGCCACGCGCGAGCTGCCGCGGCGCCTGCTGCATCCGAAGCGCAAGACCATCGGCGTGCGCGTGCCGGGACATCCGGTGGCGCACGCGCTGCTCGCCGAGCTTGATGCGCCGATGCTGTCGGCGACGGCCTCGCTGCCGGAGCACGAGCAACCGTTCTCCGATGCGACCGAAATTCGCGAGCATCTGGAGCACGAGCTCGACCTCGTCATCGACGGCGGACCGTGCGGCATCGAGCCCAGCACGGTGATCGACCTCACCGGCGACGCGCCGCTCGTAATCCGCAGCGGAAAAGGCTCGCTCGCGCCCTTCTCGGTGGAGCCCGTCTGATAGAATCGCGCGAAGAAGATGGGCGACAACAATCTCGTAGCGACGATCATCCAGACTGTCGCCATCTACGCCCTTCCGGTGCTGTTTGCGATCACGCTGCATGAGGCTGCGCACGGCTATGTAGCGCGGCATTTCGGCGACCTGACCGCGCACGCGCAAGGCCGTATCAGCCTGAATCCGCTGCGTCATATCGACCCGGTCGGGACGATCCTCGTGCCCCTCGTCATTCTCGTCCTGAGCACCAAGCTGGTCGGCGGCGGTCTGCTTTTCGGCTGGGCAAAGCCCGTGCCGGTCAATTATTCGGCGCTTCGCAACCCGCGCAAGCACATGGCGCTGGTGGCTGCCGCGGGTCCGCTCGCCAACCTCCTCATGGCCCTGATCTGGGTGGCACTGCTCAAGCTATCCACGCTGATGGCAGCCACCACCCTGAGCGAGCCCCTGGCGCTGATGTCGCAGGCCGGGATCCTCGTCAACCTGATCTTCATGTTCCTCAACCTGCTGCCGATCCTGCCGCTCGACGGCGGGCGCATCGTGGCGACCCTGCTGCCGCGCAGGGCGGCCTGGCAGTATTCGCGCCTCGAGCCGTGGGGCGTGCCGCTCTTGATCCTGCTGCTCCTGACGAACGTACTGAGCTTCGTGCTGGAGCCGCTGGTCGGTGCCTCCGACGCGCTGATTCGCGCGCTCGTGTTCTGACCGTGTACGAGACCCGGGTACTTTCCGGCATGCGGCCCACCGGAAGCCTGCATCTTGGCCACTATCACGGTGTGCTGAAGAACTGGGCTCGCCTGCAGACGGAATACCCGTGCCTGTTCTTCGTGGCGGACTGGCACGCGCTCACCACGGATTACGAGGATCCGGGCTCCGTTCAGCAGAATTGCTGGGACATGGTGATCGACTGGCTGGCCTCCGGGGTGGACCCGAGCCAGGCGACGCTCTTCATCCAGTCGCAGGTCGTCGAGCACGCGGAGCTCCACCTCCTCATGTCCATGATGACGCCGCTTGGCTGGCTCGAGCGCGTGCCGACCTACAAGGACCAGCAGGAAAAGCTCACCGAGAAGGATCTTTCCACCTACGGATTTCTCGGCTACCCGCTGCTGCAGTCCGCCGACATCCTGATCTACCGGGCGAGGTACGTCCCGGTCGGCGAAGATCAGGTGCCGCACGTCGAGTTCACCCGCGAGGTGGCGCGCCGCTTCAATCATCTCTACGGCCGCGAGCCTGGCTTTGAAGACAAGGCGAAGGCCGCGGTGAAGAAAATGGGCACCAAGAAGGCGCGGCTGCTGAACGAGCTTCGCACCAAGTTCCTCGAGCAGGGAGACGCCGAGTCGCTCTCACGCGCCCAGGCGGTGCTCGACGAGCAGCAGAACCTGTCGCGTGGCGATCGCGAGCGGCTCTTCGGCTGGCTCGAAGGCGGCGGCAAGAAGATCCTGGTCGAGCCCGACGCGCTTCTCACTGAAGCGTCCAAGATGCCCGGCCTGGACGGCCAGAAGATGTCCAAGTCCTACGGCAACACGATTTCCCTGCGCGAGGAGCCGGAGGCCGTGGCAAAGAAGATTCGCACCATGCCGACCGATCCGGCGCGCGTGAAACGGACCGATCCGGGCACGCCCGAGAAATGCCCGGTATGGTCCCTGCACCTGATTTATTCGGACGCCGCGCGCAAGGAGTGGGTGCAGAAGGGATGCACTACCGCGGGCATCGGGTGCCTGGAATGCAAGCAGCCGGTCATCGAGGCGATCCAGGCGGAGCTGGCGCCGATCCGCGAGCGCGCGCAGGTCTACCTCGACGACCCGACATTGGTGAAGAACATCATCGCCGATGGGTGCGAGAAGGCGCGGCGGCTTGCCGAGGAAACCATGCGCGAGGTGCGCGAGGCCATGGGGCTCGCCTATACATGAACAGCGCAACGGCAACATGAACAGCGCAACGGCAACATGAACAGCGCAACGGCAACATGAACAGCGCAACGGCAACATGAACAGCGCAACGGCAACATGAACGTAGCCAGGATCTACGGCGAGCCGGTCATCGACCTGCCGACCGACCTCTATATTCCGCCGGACGCGCTGGAGATCGTTCTGGAGGCCTTCGAAGGCCCCTTGGATCTGCTTTTGTATCTGATCCGCAAGGAAAATCTGAACATCTTGGACATTCCGATGGCGCCACTGACGCGCCAATACCTGGAATACGTCGAGGTGATGCGGGCGAAGAACCTCGAGCTGGCCGCCGAATACCTGGTGATGGCGGCCATGCTGATGGAGATCAAATCGCGGCTCCTGCTGCCGCGTCCGCCCGCCGCCGAGCCGACAGAGGAGGATCCGCGCGCGGAGCTGGTGCGCCGGCTGCTGGAATACGAGCAGATCAAGAAGGCGGCGAACTCGCTGGACGAGCTGCCGCAGATCGGGCGCGACGTGGTCGCCGTCTCGGTCTGGATCGAGCGGACGGTCGTCGAGCGGCTGCCGAACGTCAATCCGCAAGACCTCGCGGAAGCCTGGCGCAGCCTTTTGCAACGCGCCCGGATGTCGCGTCATCACCACATCTCGCGCGAAGAACTTTCCGTCCGCGAGCACATGAGCGGCATCCTGCGCGCGCTGCGGGAACGGCGGGTCCTTGAGTTCTCAGAACTTTTCGATCCGACGCGCGGCGTCTCGGTGCTGGTGGTGACGTTCCTGGCGCTGCTCGAGCTCGCCCGGGAGCTGCTGATCGAGATCACGCAGTCCGAGTCGTTCGCGCCGATTTACGTTAAATTAGGGTATGCACAGCCCGTCTGATGTGAAGCGTGTTCTAGAGGCGGCGCTGCTCGCCTCGCAGGAGCCGGTCGGCCTTCCGGAACTGAAGCGCCTTTTCGACGGCGAGCTCTCGCCGGATACCCTGCGCAACCTCCTCGGCGAGATCGCCGAAGAGTGGAAGGGACGGGCCGTGGAGCTCGTCAATGTATCCAGCGGGTGGCGCTTCCAGACCACCGCCGCCTTCCAGCCCTACATCGAACGCATGGCGCCGGAGAAGCCGCCGCGCTATTCCCGCGCCGTCATGGAAACGTTGGCGATCATCGCGTACCGGCAGCCCGTGACCCGCGGCGACATCGAGGACATCCGCGGCGTCGGCGTGTCGACCCAGATCATCCAGACGCTCGAGGCACGCGGCTGGATCGACGCGGTCGGCCAGCGGGAAACCCCGGGGCGCCCCTCGCTTTACGCCACGACTCGCAAATTCCTCGACGATCTCGGCTTGCGCTCGCTGGAGGAGCTGCCGCCGCTCGAAGAGATCGCCCAGACGCTGCAGCTCGAGCCCGTCCCGACCGCCGAAGCGGGTACCCGCCCGGCAAATTCCGAAGCCGAGGCTGAGTCCGAGCCCGAAGCCGCCACCGGCACCGCAGGCTAAGGCCGGACCCGAGCGTCTCCAGAAGCTGCTGGCGGCAGCGGGCCTCGGCTCGCGCCGCGAGATCGAAACCTGGATCGAGGCCGGCCGCGTCACCGTGGCCGGCCGCGTCGCCAAGCTCGGCGACCGCGCCACTCCCGCCGACGCGATCGCCGTGGACGGCCGCGCGGTGGAGTTCTCGGCCCCCAAAGCCGGTCGCGTCCTGCTCTATCACAAGCCGGAAGGTGAGCTCGTCACCCGCAGCGACCCCGGCGGCCGTCCGACCGTGTTCGCGCGCTTGCCGCCCGGGCGCTGGATCGCCGTGGGGCGGCTCGACATCAACAGCTCCGGGCTGCTCCTTTTCACCGACGACGGAGAGCTTGCCAACCGGCTGATGCACCCGCGCTACGGGATCGAACGCGAATACCACGTCAGGGTGCAGGGGGCGGTAGACATGGACCGGCTGCGGCAGGGCGTGCAGCTCGACGACGGCCCTGCCGCCTTCGATCGAATAGAGCCGGTCGATCCGCGCGCCGCTCCCGGCACCAACCGCTGGTATCGCGTGATGCTGAAGGAAGGGCGCAACCGCGAGGTGCGGCGCATGTTCGAGGCCGTCGGCGCGCGTGTGAGCCGCCTCCTGCGGGTGCGCTACGGTCCGGTCGAGCTGCCACGCGATCTCGCGCCGGGACAGTGGCGTGAGATGCCAAATCCTGTTAAACTTCAAAAGCTTTGAGTTGCGCTGGAAAAGATGGGCTTCGGCCCATTTTTTGTTTGGGCGGCCGAAAGCAGGATTAATGGCGGTACTGGAAGCACTGATCGAGCCGGTTGTAGCCGGCATGGGGTACGAGCTCGTCGACCTGCAGGCGGCGAACGGGGGGCGGATGTTGCGCCTGTTCATCGACAAGCCCGGCGGTATAGATGTCGAGGACTGCGCGGCGGTAAGCCGGCAGCTGAGTCGTGTGTTCGAGGTCGAAGGAATCGAATACGAGCGGCTCGAAGTTTCTTCCCCGGGTCTGGACCGGCCGTTACGCAAGGCAGGCGATTACACGCGCTATAGCGGCCACAAGGCCGACGTGAGGATGCGCACGCCGGACGCGACGGGACGGCGCAGGTTCGTCGGCTGGTTGCGCAGCGCCGAAGACGGGCACGTGACGATGGAACTGGAAGGGAAGGCGACGGTGCGCCTGGCGCTCGACGACGTCGAGCGGGCGCGGTTAGTGCCGGAATTGTGAGGATATAAGTGGCAGCGAGCAATCCAGTAGTAGCGGGTAATCGGGAATTGGTCATGCTGGTCGACGTCCTGGCCCGGGAGAAAAACGTCCCGCGGGACATCGTGTTCGGCGCGCTCGAAATGGCGCTCGCCTCGGCTACCAAGAAGAAGTACACCGAAGACATCGATGTCCGTGTGCAGATCGACAAGAACACGGGCAACTACGAGACGTTCCGCCGCTGGCGGGTCCTGCCGGATGACGCGCCCGATTGGAACACCGCGCAGATGCTTTCGGTCGAGGAGGCGCAGGACCGTGGCAAGGCCGACGCGAAGGTCGAAGACGTAATCGAGCAGCCGATCCCGAACGTCGAGTTCGGCCGCATCGGCGCACAGACCGCCAAGCAGGTGATCCTGCAGCGCATCCGCGACGCGGAGCGCGAGCAGATCCTGAACGACTTCCTGTCGCGTGGCGACGAGCTCGTCACCGGCACGGTGAAGCGCATGGAACGCGGCAACGCGATCATCGAGTCCGGGCGGCTCGAGGCGCTGCTGCCGCGCGAACACATGATCCCGAAGGAAAACCTCAGGGTGGGCGATCGCGTGCGTGCATGGGTGGCGAAGATCGACCGCCAGGCGCGCGGCCCGCAGCTGATCCTGTCGAGGACCGCGCCGCAGTTCATCATGAAATTGTTCGAGCTCGAGGTGCCCGAGATCGAGGAAGGGCTGCTCGAGATCAAATCGGCCGCCCGCGATCCGGGGATCCGGGCGAAGATCGCCGTGCATACGAACGACAAGCGCATCGATCCGATCGGCACCTGCGTCGGCATGCGCGGCTCCCGCGTGCAGGCAGTCACGCAGGAACTGGCGGGGGAGCGCGTCGACATCGTCCTGTGGTCCGCCGATCCGGCGCAGTTCGTGATCGGCGCGCTCGCGCCGGCCGAAGTGTCGTCGATCGTCGTCGACGAGGAGAAGCACGCGATGGACGTGGTCGTCGACGAGGAGAACCTCGCCGTGGCCATCGGACGCAGCGGGCAGAACGTGCGCCTTGCCTCCGAGCTCACCGGCTGGCAGATCAACCTGATGACCGAGGAAGAGTCGAACAAGAAGCAGCAGGAAGAAAGCGGCCGCATCAAGAGCCAGTTCATCGAAAAGCTCGATGTCGACGAGGAAGTGGCCAACATCCTCATCGAGGAAGGCTTCTCGACGCTCGAAGAGATCGCCTACGTGCCGATCAACGAGCTGCTCGAGATCCAGTCGTTCGACGAGGGTACGGTGAACGAGCTGCGCAACCGGGCGCGCAATGCGCTGCTCGTGGCAGCCATCGCCAACGAGGAAAAGATGGAAGGCGTGGACCCCGAGATGCTCAAGCTCGAGGGCATGGACACGCAGCTTGCGGCCAAGCTGGTCGAGGCGGGCGTGCGCACGCGCGACGATCTCGCCGACCTCGCAGTGGACGAGCTCGGCGCGATCAGCCAACTGGATGAAGAGAAGGCGAAGAAGTTGATCATGGCCGCTCGCGCCCACTGGTTTACCGACGCCGATGCAGCCGTGAAGCCGGCCAACAGCAAGGAGGCCGCATAGTGGCCCAGACGACGGTTTCCCAGTTCGCCGGCGAGCTGAAGGTTCCGCCTTCGGTGCTGCTCGAGCAGCTGCGAGCGGCCGGCGTCGACAAGCGCGCACCCGACGACTCGCTCTCCGAGCAGGACAAGTCGCGCCTCCTCGAGCACCTGCGCAAGACGCACGGCTCGGCAGAGGCGAAGAACAAGATCACGCTCACGCGCAAGCAGACGAGCGAGATCCGCAAGACCGACGCGACCGGCAAGTACCGCACGGTCCAGGTTGAGGTGCGCAAGAAGCGCGTCTTCGTGAAGCGCGACCCCGCCGAAGTCACGGCCGCGGCCGTGGCTGCCGAGGCGCCGCCTCCGCCTCCGCCCGCGCCACCGGCCGCACCCACGGTCGATGCGAAGGAAATCGGCATACGGGCAGAAGAAGCGCGGCGCCAGCAGCAACTGGCCGAGCGGCAGGAGGCCGAGCTGCGCGAGAAACAGGAGCGCGAGCGCAAGGAAGCCGAGCAGAAGGCTGCCGAGGCGGCCGCGGCTGCCGCCGCGACGAGCAACGCACCCGCGGCGCCGGCAACCACGCTGCACGCGCCCAAGACTGCCGACGCGAAGACCGACAAGAAGCCGAAGAAGGCGAAGCCGACGACCGTGCTGCGCGACGATTCCGCGCGCCGGCGCACGATAAAGACGCGCGGCGATGCCGGCGGCGGCGTTGCCGGATGGCATGCGCGCGGCGGCGGCCGTCATCGGCAGCAGGGCGGAGGCGAGCCGACGACGTTCGCAGCGCCGACCGAGCCGCTCGTGCGCGACATCGCAGTGCCCGAAACCATCACCGTGGGCGAGCTTGCCCACCGCATGTCGGTGAAAGCCGCCGAGGTGATCAAGGCGCTGATGAAGCTCGGCACGATGGCGACGATCAACCAGGTGCTCGACCAGGAGACGGCGATGATCCTGGTCGAGGAAATGGGACACAAGGCGAAGGCGGCGAAGCTCGACGATCCGGAAAGTTTCCTGGTTGGAGGGCCGGAGGTGGTGGAGACCGCCGAGCAGACGACGCGCCCCCCGGTCGTGACGGTCATGGGACACGTCGACCACGGCAAGACCTCGCTCCTCGACTTCATCCGTCGCACCAAGGTCGCGGCGGGCGAGGCGGGCGGCATCACGCAGCATATCGGCGCCTATCACGTCAAAACCGCGCGCGGCGTCATCACGTTCCTCGATACGCCGGGCCATGAGGCCTTCACCGCCATGCGTGCTCGCGGGGCGAAGGTCACGGACATCGTGGTGCTCGTGGTGGCGGCCGATGACGGCGTCATGCCGCAGACGATCGAGGCCATCAACCATGCGAAGGCCGCCGGGGTGCCGCTCGTCGTGGCGATGAACAAGATCGACAAGCATGAAGCGAATCCGGACAAGGTGAAGCAGGAGCTCCTCACGCACGGCGTCGTGCCCGAAGAGTTCGGCGGCGAGTCGCCCGTCGTGCCCGTCTCCGCGAAGACCGGGCAGGGCGTCGACGATCTCCTCGAGCAGCTATTGCTTCAAGCCGAGGTGCTCGAGCTCAAGGCGCCGGTGGATGCGCCCGCCAAGGGCGTGGTGATCGAAGCTCGCCTCGACAAAGGCCGCGGACCCGTTGCCACGCTGCTGGTGACCTCGGGCACGCTGAACCGCGGCGACATCGTGCTGCTGGGCGCAGTGTTCGGGCGGGTGCGCGCCATGCTCGACGAGAACGGCAAGCCGGTGCAATCGGCCGGACCGTCGATTCCGGTCGAGATCCAGGGCCTTTCGGAAGTCCCGAACGCCGGCGAGGACATGATGGTCCTCACCGACGAGCGCAAGGCGCGGGAGATCGCCAACTTCCGCCAGGGCAAGTTCCGCGACGTCAAGTTCGCCAAGCAGCATGCCGCCAAGCTCGAGAACATGTTCGAGCAGATAGGGGAGGACAAGAAAGTCCTCAACCTGGTGATCAAGGCCGACGTGCAGGGCTCGCAGGAAGCGCTGATCCACGCGCTCACGCGGCTGGGTGACGCCGAGGTCAAGGTCATGGTGGTGCACGCGGGCGTCGGTGGCATTACGGAATCCGACGTCAACCTGGCGATGGCCTCCCGCGCCGTGATCATCGGCTTCAACACGCGCGCCGACGGCACCGCGCGCAAGCTGGCCGAATCCTCCGGCGTCCAGGTGCGCTACTACAACATCATTTACGAGGCCGTCGACGAGATCAAGGCGGCGCTGTCGGGCATGCTTTCGCCCGAGAAGAAGGAATCGGTCATCGGCATGGTGGAAGTGCGCCAGGTGTTCCGCATCTCGAAGATCGGCACCGTCGCCGGCTGCTATGTGCTCGAGGGCCTGGTGAAGCGCGGCGCGCAGGTGCGCTTGCTGCGCGACAACGTGGTCATCCACACGGGTGACATCGACTCGCTCAAGCGCTTCAAGGACGACGTGCGCGAGGTGAAGGCGGGCTTCGAGTGCGGCATGTCGCTCAAGAACTTCGACGACCTCAAGGAGAAGGACCAGTTCGAGGTCTTCGAGGTGCTGGAGGTCGCCCGCACGTTGTGAGGAAAGGCGGCAGGAGCTCCGGCCGCCCGCAGAAGCTGGGCGACCTGATCCAGCGCGAACTCTCGGAGCTGATCGCGCGCGAGCTGCGCGATCCGCGCGTCGGCATGATCACCATCACGGCAGTCGACGTGTCGCCCGACATCTCGCACGCCAAGGTGCTGTACACCACGCTCGACGCCGCGCATGTCGAGGAAGCCGGGAAGGGCTTGCAGCGGGCCGCCGGCTTCCTGCGCTCGCAGCTCGCCCGGCGGATCAAGCTCTACACCACGCCCGAGCTGCGCTTCGAGTACGACGAGTCGGTTGAGCGCGGCGATCGCCTGTCGCGCCTGATCGATGCGGCGATGAAGCCCCGCAAATGATCGACGGCGCCCTGCTTCTCGACAAGCCGCTGGGGCTGAGCTCCAACGCCGCGTTGCAGGACGCGAAGCGCCTGGTAGGCGCGAAGAAGGCGGGGCATGGCGGAACGCTCGATCCGCTGGCTTCGGGCCTGCTGGTGGTCCTCTTCGGCGAGGCGACCAAGTTCGCCGGGCCGATGCTCGACGCAGACAAGGAGTATGTTGCCCGCGTGAAGCTCGGGCAGCGCACCGATACGGGCGATGCGGAAGGCGCAGTCCTCGAAACCCGGCCGGTCCAGGTGAGCGCGGAGCAACTGGACGAAACGCTGGCGCGCTTTCGCGGCGAGATCGAGCAGATCCCGCCGATGCATTCGGCCCTCAAGCGAGACGGGGTGCCGCTCTACAAACTGGCGCGCAAAGGCGAGACGGTCGAGCGCGCGCCGCGACGCGTTCGCATCCACGAAATCCAGCGGCTGGGACGCGAAGGCGACGTGATCGAACTGCGCGTCCGCTGCAGCAAAGGCACCTACATCCGCACGCTAGCCGAGGACATCGGCCGCGCGCTCGGCACCGCGGCCCACCTCGCCGCCCTGAGACGCACCGCATCAGGACGTTTCAGCGTCGGCGACGCCGTGACGCTGGACGCTCTGCGCGCCTCCCCGGACACGCGCGCCCACCTGCTTCCCCTCGCCGCCCTGCTCGAAGGACTGCCGCGGACCGACCTCGACGCGGGGGACGAGGCCCGCCTGCGCAACGGCCAGCCTTTGAAAATCAGCGACGTGCGCGAAGGTCTGTACGCGCTCTTCGGCGCCGACGGCGCCGTCATCGGCCTCGGGTATGCCGCCCCGGAGGGCGTGCTAAGGCCGCTGAGACTGACCCAAGCGGCTGAAAAATCGGTTAAAATCGCCGGCTCAAAAATCTGACGAAGACAGCGAAAGAGAGACAGTCGAATGGCATTGCAGGTCCCCCAAAAAGCGCAGGTGGTGAAGCAGTACCAGCGCTCCGGCAACGACACCGGTTCCCCCGAGGTGCAGGTCGCGCTCCTGACCGAGCGCATCAACGGCCTCACCGCGCACTTCAAGACGCACGTCAAGGATTTCCATTCGCGCCGCGGGCTGCTCGTCATGGTCAGCCAGCGTCGCAAGCTGCTCGATTACCTGAAGCGCAAGGACGCGGACAAATACCGCGGACTGATCGAGAAGCTGGGCCTACGCAAGTAATTTTTCCGATGCCGCAATAATCGACGCTCACCGTCCGGTGAGCGTTTTTTATTTGCGGATTCCGACAGAGGACTCCCTTTGAACCCCATCAAGAAAACCTTCACGTACGGCAGCCAGCAGGTCACGTTCGAAACCGGCGAGATCGCGCGCCAGGCGCACGGCGCCGTCATCTGCACCATGGACGACACCGTGGTGCTCGCCACCGTGGTCGCGGCGAAGACCCCGAAAGTCGGGCAGGACTGGTTCCCGCTCACCGTCGACTATGCCGAGAGGACCTACGCCGCCGGCAAGATTCCAGGCGGGTTCTTCAAGCGCGAAGGCCGCCCTTCGGAGAAAGAGACGCTCACCTCGCGTCTCATCGACCGGCCGATCCGGCCGCTCTTCCCGGATGGCTTCCTGAACGAAGTGCAGGTCGTTGCGCAGGTGCTTTCGCTCAATCCGGAAGTGGATTCCGACATCCCGGCCATGCTCGCGGTTTCTGCCGCGCTCACCATTTCCGGCATCCCGTTCAACGGACCGATCGGCGCTTGCCGCGTCGGCTACGTCAACGGCGAGTACGTCGTCAACCCGACGGCGACGCAGCTAAAGGAATCGCAGCTCAACCTCGTCGTCGCCGGCACCGAGCAGGGCGTAATGATGGTGGAGTCCGAAGCCCTCGAGCTCCCTGAAGACGTGATGCTCGCCGGCATCGTATTCGGGCACGAGCAGATGCAGGCGGCCATCCAGGCGATGCACGAGCTCGCCGAAGTCGCGGGCAAGCCGGCCTGGGAATTCCAGGCGCCGGCGAAGGACGAGGCGCTCATCGCCCGCGTCAAGGAGCTCGCGGAAGCGGATTTGCGCGAAGCCTTCCGCATCAAGTCGAAAAAAGCGCGCTCGGAGGCCATCGACGCCATCTGGAAGCGGATCTTCGATTCAGTCGGGGTCGGCAAGGAAGGCGGCCCGGCCGGCAACCTCGTCAAGGAAATCGCGTTCAACCTGGAATCGTCGATCGTGCGCAGCCAGATCCTCGACGGCGAGCCGCGCATCGACGGTCGCGATACGCGCACCGTGCGGCCGATCAACGTGCGCGTCGGCGTGCTGCCGCGCACCCATGGCTCGGCGCTCTTCACGCGCGGCGAGACGCAGGCGCTGGTGACGGTCACGCTGGGCACCGGACGCGACGAGCAGATCATCGACGCGCTTGCCGGCGAGTACCGCGAGCGATTCATGATGCACTACAACATGCCTCCCTACGCCACGGGAGAAACCGGCCGCTTCGGCTTCACCAAGCGCCGCGAGATCGGCCACGGTCGCCTCGCCAAGCGCGCGCTGGTCGGCATGCTGCCCAAGCAGGAAGACTTCGGCTATTCGCTCCGCGTGGTGTCCGAGATCACCGAGTCGAACGGCTCCTCGTCGATGGCCTCGGTTTGCGGAGGCAGCCTGGCTTTGATGGACGCCGGCGTGCCGATCAAGGCGCACGTCGCCGGCATCGCGATGGGCCTCATCAAGGAAGGCAACCGCTTCGCGGTGCTGTCCGACATCCTCGGCGACGAGGACCACCTCGGCGACATGGACTTCAAGGTCGCCGGCTCCGAGCAGGGCATCACGGCGCTGCAGATGGACCTGAAGATCGAGTCGATCAACAAGGGCATCATGAAGATCGCGCTCGACCAGGCCCGCGAAGCCCGCCTGGGGATCCTGCAGATCATGAAAGGCGGCATCGAGGGCTCGCGCTCCGAGCTTTCCACCTTTGCGCCGCGCATCATCAAGATCAAGATCAACCCGGACAAGATCCGCGACGTCATCGGCAAGGGCGGCGTGGTCATCCGCGGCATCCAGGAAGAGACCGGGACTACGATCGAGATCGAGGACGACGGCACCATCTCCATCGCCTGCGTCTCCGCGGAAGGCGGCGAGGCGGCGCGAAAGCGCATCCTGGACATCACCGCCGACGTCGAGGTCGGCAAGATCTACGAAGGTCCCGTGCTGCGCCTGCTGGACTTCGGCGCCATCATCCAGCTACTGCCGGGACGCGACGGCCTGCTGCACATCTCGCAGATCAGCCACGAGCGCGTGAACGCCGTGTCCGATCACCTGAAGGAAGGCCAGGTGGTGAAAGTCAAAGTGCTCGAGGCCGACGACAAGGGCCGGGTGCGCCTGTCGATGAAGGCCGTGAACCCGCAGGAAACCGCGAAGAGCGGCAGCTAAACGCAGTCCACAAACAAAAACGGCGCCAGGGGCGCCGTTTTTTAGTCTGTGTAAGAACTACTTCGCGACCTGGCGTTCGCGCAGCTCGTCGAGCGTCTTGCAGTCGATGCACAGCGTCGCGGTCGGGCGCGCCTCCAGGCGCTTCAGTCCGATCTCGACCCCGCAGCTGTCGCAGTAGCCGTATTCGTCGGCGTCGATGCGCGCGATCGTCTCGTCGATCTTCTTGATCAGCTTTCGCTCGCGATCGCGGTTGCGCAGCTCGAGCGCCATGTCGGATTCCTGGCTCGCGCGGTCGTTGGGATCGGCGAACACCGTGGCCTCGTCCTGCATGGTGTGGACGGTGCGATCGATCTCCTGCGACAGCTCCGACTTCAGCGTTTCGAGGATCTTGCGGAAGTGGCTGCGCTGCTTGGCGTTCATGTACTCCTCGCCTTTTTTCGCAGCGTAAGGCGTGAAGCTTTTGCGGCTCAAATCTACTGCCATTGCATTCACAGCCCTAAAAAAGTGAGGGGGTTTTGTAGCAGAAAAGACCCCCCGTCGCAAGCAACTCGCGTTGCTCAGAAGATGCGCTAAGAGTATCATTTGCCGCCTTTTTCGGGGCGTGGCGCAGTCTGGTAGCGCGCTTGCTTTGGGAGCAAGATGTCGGAGGTTCAAATCCTCTCGCCCCGACCAGCATTTGCATTTTTTGCAGCTTGCTTGCGGACTGCCCGTAGCTCAACCGGATAGAGCACCAGCCTTCTAAGCTGGGGGTTGTGGGTTCGAGTCCCGCCGGGCAGGCCAGATGATCGAGTCAACGGTGGCCGTAGCTCAAAGGTAGAGTCCAGGGTTGTGATCCCTGTTGTTGTGGGTTCGAGTCCCATCGGCCACCCCATCTTTCATGTCGACCGAGCGCGAATTGAAATTTCGCCTCGCGACGAGCGCCGCGACACGCGCCGTTCGCGAGCTTTCGCTCGGCAAGGGCACGCCGCTTTCCTCGACCTACTTCGACACGCGTGATCGCCTCCTGAGCGGCGGGCGCGCCGCGCTGAGGCTGCGGCGCGCCGGGCGGATCTGGCTGCAGGCGTTCAAGTGCGAGCAAGGTCCGGCCACGCGCGGCGAGTGGGAGCTTCCGGCGCCGCGGGACCGCCTCGAGGTGCGCCGTTTTCCGCTCGGAGAGATCCGCGAAGCGAGCGGCATCGATCTTTCGGCGCTGCGCCTGCATCCATTGTTCGAGACGCGATTCACGCGACAAGCGGCATCGGTCCATATCGATGGCGCCATCATCGAGATCGCGCTCGATCGCGGCCATGTGCTCGCCGGCCGGCGCCGCGAGCGGATACACGAGCTCGAGATCGAGCTGAAGAGCGGCTCCCTCCAATCAATGCTGCGCCATGCGGAATCGCTGGTCGAGCCTCTCCGACTCCAGCTCGCGTTCGACAGCAAGGCGGCACGCGGCTATCGGCTGGCGCGGGGCGAGAAGGCTGCACCGCCGCGCAAATGGCAGCGCCCGAACGTCGCGGGCCGCACCCCGGCTGAAGCATTCGCGCAGCTTGCCGGCGCGGCGATCGAGCAGGCAGGCGCGAACGCGGCAGGCGTGCTCGCTTCGAATGATCCCGAATATTTGCACCAGCTGCGCGTGGGATTTCGCCGTCTGCGCGCGCTCCTGGTTGCGTTCCGCGCCCTCGGGCCCAGAACTGAGTCCCTCAAGCGCCGGTTGCGCGCGTTCTCCCGAGTGCTCGGCGACGCACGCGACTGGGATGTCGTGGCCCCGGCTTCGCCGCAAGCCGCCAAAGCGCGTGCGGCTGCACGAGCCCTCGTCGCTTCGCCGGCCTTCAACGCAGCGCTGCTGCGCTGCCTGCGCTGGATCGAAGAGGCACCGTGGCACACCCACGGCCAGCCGCTGGCGCCCTTTGCCGGCGCTGCGCTCGAGCGGCTGCAGGGCAAGGCGCTCAAGGCGGCAAAGCACATCGATTGGCTGGACGCCGGCGAGCGGCACGCGCTGCGCATTCGCGTGAAGCGCCTGCGCTACGCATGCGACGCTTTCGCCGATTGTTTCCCCGCCGAAGCGGTGCGACCTTATCTCGGCGCGCTGGAGGCGCTACAGGACCATCTCGGTGCGTTGAACGATATAGCGGTCGCGCGCCGTTTGATGCCGGAACTCAAATCGAGCGCGCGCGAGCGGCGCCTTATCCCGCGCGTGCAGCGCGACTGGAAGGCTTTCGAGCGGCGGCGTCCTTTCTGGCGGGCTGGAAAGTGAATACCTCCGGCCTCGGCCAGCCCAGGGGCAGGCGAGGAAAGCGGCGCTGCACCGCCGCCTTGCCATCGCCGATCTCGCAGACCAGGACACCCCCGGCCTCGAGATGATCCGGCGCCTGCGCCAGCATGCGCGCCACGAGATCGAGGCCGTCCGCGCCGCCGACTAGTGCGAGGCGCGGCTCGTGGCGATACTCCGCCGGCAGCTTCGCCATGGCGCTCGCGCTGACGTAAGGCGGATTGCTCAGGATAAGGTCGTAACGCTCACCGCGCAGTCCGGCGAAAAGGTCCGAGCGCCGCACCTTTACGCGCCGGCCGAGGCGATGGCGCGCCACGTTCTTGCCCGCCACGGCGAGCGCGGCCGGGGAGACGTCTGCCGCATCGACGGTAGCCGAGGCAAACGCGCGCGCCGCCAGGATGGCGAGGCAGCCCGACCCGGTGCACAGATCCAGGATCCGGCGCGCGCGATGGGAAGCCAGCCACTTTTCGCGCAGCAGCTCGGCGATATGCGAGCGCGGCACGATGACCCGCTCGTCGACATAGAACGATTGGCCGGCGAGCCACGCTTCCTTCAGCAGATAAGCCACCGGCACCCGCTCGTCGATCCGCCTCTGCAGGAGCGATTCGATCCGTTCCTCGTCGCTTACCCGCTGCTGCAGATCGGCGCCGAAGGGAAGCCCGAGCCCGCGCAGCACGAGCCACGCGGCTTCGTCGCGCGCGTTGTCGGTCCCGTGGCCATAGAAGAGCGGTGCGCTCTCGAGGCGACGCGCGGTGCGCTCGATCAGCTGCGCCAGCGTCAAGGCAGGAGGGCGCGCAGCGTATCGAGGTAGATGAGCGGCAGGACCTCGAGCTCGGGGAGCGCGATGTGCTCGTTCAGCTTGTGGATGCTGGCGTTGATGGGCCCGATCTCGATCACTTCGGGGCAGATGTCGATGATGAAACGCGCGTCCGAGGTGCCGCCCGTGGTGGAGAGCTCGCCCGAGGCTCCCGTGTGGCGCTTGCCGGCGTCGAGCACGATCTTGGCCAGGCGGCCGTGCTTGCTGAGGAAGGGTTTCGCGCCGAGCGTCCAGTCGACGGCGAAGTCGAGGTCGTGCTTCTTAAGCACCGCTTCGACGCGCCCCTTTAGCGCGGCATCGGTGCTTTCGGTCGAGAAGCGGAAATTAAAATCGACTGACACGGTTCCGGGCACTACGTTGCCGGCGCCGGTGCCCGCATGAATGTTGGAAACCTGGAAGCTGGTCGGCGGAAACGCCTCGTTGCCCTTGTCCCACTGCGTGCGCACCAGCTCGACCAGCGCGGGCGCGAGGAGATGGATCGGGTTCTTGACGAGGTGGGGGTAGGCGACGTGGCCTTGCACGCCGCGCACCGTGAGCTTTCCGGACAGCGAGCCGCGCCGGCCGTATTTCAGCGTGTCGCCCAGCACGTCGACCGAGCTCGGCTCGCC
>DATLDY010000014.1:0-2463 GCA_035525655.1 Burkholderiales bacterium | reverse complement strand
ACCGACACCTTGCCGTTGCGCACGCGGACAGTAGTCGCGGTCGCGACCGGCTGCAGGGCTTCGGACGCGATGCAGTGGCCGCTCGTGCGGATCGAGGCGTCGAAGGCGAGGCAATGCGCATCGGGCACGGTCTCCATCGCCCGCTCATCGCCGTACACCAGGCAGAGATATTTCATGGCTGTTTCCTCATGTGGACCAGCTCCCAGATGTGGCCGTCGGGGTCCTCGAAGGCGTGGCCGTACATGAAGCCGTGGTCCTGCGCCTCGCGCGGAATGCGCCCGCCGTGCTTCGACGCGCTTGCGACGAGCTGGTTCACTTCGTCGTCGCTCGAGCACGAGAGGCAGACCAGCACTTCCGTCTCCTTGGAGGCGTCGACGATCGGCTTCTTGGTGAACGTCTTGAAGAAGCCCTCGGCCAGCAGCATCACGAAGCTGTCGGCGCCGATGATCATGCAGGCTCCCTCGTCGTTGCTGAATTGCGGATTGAAGCCGAAGCCGAGCGCCGAGAAGAAGTCTTTCGTTCGCTTCAGGTCGCGCACCGGCAGGTTGACGTAGATCTGGCGGTTCATGGCCATCTCCTTGAATATGGACGCTGATACCCCTGGTCGAACGGCGGGCCGCCGATTCGACAGCCGGGAAAATTAATTTTCCAGTTCGGCCAGCCGGCGCTCCAGGAAGCGGCGCTCCGGCTCCTGCCGCACGAGCGCCAGGGCCCGCCGGTAGGAGGCGCGCGCCTCCTTGCTGCGCCCGAGGCGCCGGCAGAAATCCGCCCGCGCGGCGTGCGCAAGATGGTAATCCTCGAGGCCGCCGCGCTTGACGATGTCGTCGATCAGCGCGAGGCCGGCCGATGGCCCGTCGCGCATGGCGAGCGCGACGGCGCGATTCAGCTCCACAACCGGAGAAGGATCGACGCCGAGGAGCACGTCGTAAAGGGCAACGATCTGCGGCCAGTCCGTCGCCGCGGCGCTGGGTGCTTCGGCGTGCAGTGCCGCGATCGCAGCCTGCAGGCTATAGGAACCGAAGCGTCGCGACACGAGCGCGCGCTCGACCAGCCCGACCCCTTCGGTGATCAAACCGCGGTTCCAGAGGGAGCGGTCCTGCTCCTCGAGCAGGACGAGATCGCCCGCTGCCGTAGCGCGCGCAGCGCGGCGCGACTCCTGCAGCAGCATGAGCGCGAGCACGCCCACCGCCTCGGGCTCCGGCAACATCTCTATCAGCAGGCGGCCCAGCCGGATCGCCTCCGCTGACAGGTCCGCGCGGGTGACTGAACCGCCGCTCGAGGGCGAGTAACCCTCGTTGAAAACCAGGTAGATCACGCGCAGCACCGCGTCGAGCCTTTCCGGCAGCTCCGCGGGCCCGGGTACTTCATAAGGGATGCGCGCGTCGCGGATCTTTCCTTTCGCGCGCACGATGCGCTGCGCGAGCGTCGGCGCGGGCGTGAGGAAGGCGCGCGCGATCTCCTCGGTGGTCAGCCCGCAGACTTCGCGCAGCGTGAGCGCAACCTGCGCATCCGGCGCAAGCGCCGGGTGGCAGCAGGTGAAGACGAGCCGCAGCCGGTCGTCTTCTATTTCCTCCGGCTCGGGGGCTTCCTCCGCGGCAAAGGTGTCGAAGTCCTCCACCGCGTCGAAGCGCGCCTGGCGGCGGATGTTGTCGATCGCCTTGAAGCGGCCGGTCGAAACCAACCAGGCGCGCGGATTGGCCGGCACGCCTTCCTTCGGCCATTGCTCGAGCGCGGCGCGAAACGCCTCGTGCAGCGCTTCCTCGGCGACATCGAAATCGCCGAGCAGGCGTATCAGCGTAGCGAAGACGCGGCGCGATTCCGCCCGGTAGATGGCCTCGACCTTGTCGCGCACGCTACTCGGGCTGGATGCCGGCCTCGCGAATCGCCTTGCCCCAGATGTCGTACTGCTCCCGCACATAGGCGCTGAATTCCTCCAAGCTCGATCCCTTCGGATCGAACGCCTGCTTGAGAAGGCTCTCGCGCACGTCATTGCGCTTGATGAGCGTATTCAGCTCGCGGTTCAGGCGCTCCGCGACATCCCTTGGCATGCGCGCGGGGCCGAACACGCCAGCCCATGGCGAGACCGAGAATTTTGGAAAACCCGCTTCGACGATCGTCGGGATCTCGGGCATCAGCGCGCTGCGATTGGGCAGCGTGGTGACGAGCGGGCGCAGCCGGTTGTCGCGCATGAACGCAGCGACTGTTGCGTACGAGCTGATCATCAGGTGGATGTTGCCCGACACGAGGTCGGTGATCGCCGGCGGCTCGCTCTTGTACGGCACATGCACGAGCTCGATGCCGGCCTGGGAAGCCAGCATCCCGGTCATCACGATGCCGCTCGTATTGCCCGTCGCGTAGTTCAGCTTGCCCGGATTCGCCCGCGCGTAGGCAATGAGCTCCTGCAGCGTGCGCGCCGGCACGCTCGGATGCACCAGGACGAAAAACGTGTAATTGCCGACCAGG
>DATLDY010000155.1:0-10908 GCA_035525655.1 Burkholderiales bacterium | reverse complement strand
GCGCTGCGAAAATAGTCGGCGTGTAACGCGAGGTTGCGCGACCTATAATTCGCATGCTTTGTCGCTTCATCTCGAACTTCTCAACCCCGAGCAGCTAGCCGCAGTCACGCTTCCCGACGAGCACGGCCTCATCCTGGCCGGTGCCGGCAGCGGCAAGACGCGCGTGCTCACCACGCGGATGGCCTGGCTGGTCAAAGGCGGCCGCACCGTGCCGTCGCGCATCCTGGCTGTCACTTTTACAAACAAGGCGGCGCGCGAGATGCTGACGCGGGTCACCGCGATGATGTCGCTCAACCCGCGGGGCATGTGGATGGGCACGTTCCACGGCCTCGCCAACCGCATGCTGCGCGCGCACCACCGCGATGCCGGGTTGCCGCAGGCCTTCCAGATCCTCGATTCGCAGGACCAGCTGGCGCTCGTCAAGCGCCTCGCCAAGAGCCTGAACATCGACGACGAGCGCTTTCCGGCGCGCGAGCTCGCCTGGTTCATCAACGGCAACAAGGAAGAGGGTGTCCGGGCGCGCGACGTCCAGGTCACGGACGAGAACATGAAGCGCATGGCGGATTTCTATGGCGCCTACGATGAGCAATGCCAGCGCGAGGGGGTGGTGGATTTCTCCGAGCTCCTGCTGCGCAGCTACGAGCTCCTGAAGCGCAACGAGATCCTGCGCGCGCACTACTCCGGCCGCTTCCAGCACATCCTGGTCGACGAGTTCCAGGACACCAACCGCCTGCAGTACCGCTGGCTCAAGCTGTTCGCCGGCGGCGGCGCGAAATATTTCTGCGTCGGCGACGACGACCAGTCGATCTACACCTTCCGCGGCGCGCATGTCGGCAACATGTCCGACTACGAGCGCGAGTTCAAGGTGGCGAAGGTGATTCGGCTCGAGCAGAACTACCGCTCGCACGGCAATATCCTCGACGCGGCGAACGCGCTCATCGCCAACAACCGCAATCGGCTGGGCAAGAACCTGTGGACCGATGCGGGCAGCGGCGAGCCGATCCGGGTGTTCGAAGGCGAGTCCGATAGCGACGAGGCGCGCTGGATCGTGGAAGAGGTCCAGGCGCTCGCGCGCGACGGCACGCGGCTTTCGAACGTGGCGGTGCTTTACCGCTCCAATGCGCAGTCGCGCGTGCTGGAGCATGCGCTCTTCTCGCGCGGCGTCTCCTATCGCGTCTATGGCGGCCTGCGCTTCTTCGAGCGCGCCGAGATCAAGCACGCGCTCGCCTATCTCAGGCTGGTCGCGCTGCCCGACGACGACAACGCGTTCCTGCGCGTGGTGAACTTCCCGCCGCGTGGACTCGGCGCGCGCACCATCGAGCAGCTCCAGGACGCGGCGCGCCAGAAGGGCGGATCGCTCTATCAAGCCGCGGACGGCAAGGTGGCTGCCTTTCGCGCGCTTATAGACGCCATGCGTGCCGAGACCCAGGGCCTCCCACTGCATGAGCTCGTCGAGGTCGTGGTCGCAAAAAGCGGCCTCGCGGAGCACTACAAGACCGAGCGCGAAGGCGCCGATCGAATCGAGAACCTCGGCGAATTGGTGAATGCGGCCGCCGCCTTCACCGAAGAAGACCGGGACGTCGAAGCGGGTGAATCGGCCGACCCGCTGACGTCCTTCCTCACGCACGCCGCCCTCGAGGCGGGCGAGCACCAGGCTGGCGAAGGCCAGGAAGCCCTGCAGATGATGACCGTGCATTCGGCAAAGGGCCTGGAGTTCGACGTGGTCTTCATGTCGGGCCTCGAGGAGGGCCTGTTCCCGCACGAGCAGAGCGCAAACGAGCGCGACGGCCTCGAGGAGGAGCGGCGCCTGGCCTACGTGGCGATCACCCGCGCTCGCAATCGCTTGTACCTGTCGCATGCGCAAACCCGCATGCTCCACGGCCAGACGCGCTACAACGTGCCTTCGCGCTTCCTGGAAGAGATCCCGCAGCCGCTGATGAAGTGGCTGACGCCGCGCTTCTCTCGCCAGAAGGCCTTTGCGCCGGACTTTTCACGCCAGACGCGCACCATGCCGGCCAACCGGCCGATGGTGAAGGACGTCGGCGGCTTTCGCATCGGCCAGAACGTGACGCACGCGAAATTCGGCTCCGGGGTGATCATCGACGCGGAAGGGCAGGGCAACGACGCGCGCGTGCAAGTAAACTTTGGCCACCACGGCGTGAAGTGGCTCGCCGTGTCCGTGGCCAAGCTGCAGGCGGCCTGACAACTCGGGAGGGAGCATGAATCGATCCATCTGGGCAGTGGCGCTCGCGCTCTGCCTGTCCACAGCATGGGCGCAAAAAACGGTGCTGCGCGTCTCGACCGCCGCGCCGCCGCCCGATTTCCTCAGCCGCTCGCTCGCGCAGTTCAAGAGCGAGCTCGAGAAAGCGGCGCCCGAGTTCGACGTGCAGGTCTATCCGGGCAGCCAGCTCTTTCGCCAAGGCACCGAGGTGCCGGCGATGCAGCGCGGCAACCTCGAGATGAGCACCATGACGACTTTCGAGGTGGCGCAGCAAGTGCCCGAGTTCGGCTTCTTCAACCGCGCGTATCTCTTCCGCGACTATGACCACGCCTATCGCACGTTCACCGGTCCGGTGGGACGGCGATACGCCGACACGGTGGCGCAGAAGATGAGCCTCGTGATCCTCGCGCCGACCTATCTCGGCACGCGGCAGGTGAACCTGCGCGCGGTGCGCGATGTGAAGGGACCGCCGGACCTCGCCGGTGTGAAGATGCGCATGCCCGGCGGCCCGGACTGGCTGCTGCTCGGCCAATCGCTCGGCGTGACGCCGACGCCGATGGGCATGCCGGAGGTGTATCTCGCGCTGCAGACCGGCGCGATCGACGGGCAGGAGAACCCGCCGACCATCTTCAACGCCGCCAAGTTCTACGAGGTCACCAAGCAGATGGTGATCACCTCGCATCTCGTGCAGCCGGTGTTCTATACCATCGCCAAGCCCTACTGGGACAAGCTCTCACCCGAGCAGCAGCGCAAGGTGCAGGCGGCGGCGACGCAGGCGGCAAGATGGAACGACGAGCAGCGCCTCGCCGACGAGAAAACGGTGATCGAGGGCCTCGCCACCAAGGGCCTCGCGGTGACGCGGCCCGATCTGGGCGCGTTCCGCGCCAGCGCCGACAAGGTGTATGCCACTGCGGACGTCGCCAAGGCTTGGGACCGCAAGATGATGGACGAGGTGATGGCGCTCAAATGAGGCAGGCGGCTGCCGCGATCTCGGCTTTTCTGATCGCGGCGGTGCTCGGTGCGGTGCTGGTGGGCGTCGCGCGGCGCTATGTCTTCAGCGCGCCGCTCAGCTGGACCGACGAGCTCGCGGCGGTGCTGTTCGTCTGGTCGGTGTTCTGGGCTGCGGCCTTTGCAGTGCCGCTACGCGAGCACGTCGCCTTCGATCTGCTGTTCGAATCCCTCCCTCCTGGCGCGCGCCGCGTGCTCGGTATCGTGGCATCGGCGGTGGTGGGTCTCGCGCTCCTGGCGGCGCTACCGAAGACCGTGGAGTTCGTCGGCTTCCTCTGGCGCGAGCGCACGCCGGCGCTGCAGTGGCGCCTCGATTACGTCTACGCCTGCTTTCCGCTCTTCATGGGCGCGGCGGCGCTGCGCTTCCTGTCGCAGGCGCTGCGGCTGTGTCTGCGCCGTTCCTGATCCTCGTCGCGATCTTTCTTGCGCTGACGCTGGCGCGGGTGCCGATCGCCTTCGCCATGCTGGTCGCCGCGCTCGCCTATCTCTTCGCCGGCGGGCGCGACATCGGGCTCGCGACCGACCAGATCATGAACACGCTGGTGAACAACACCCTGCTGATCGCGATCCCGCTCTTCATGCTGGCGGCGAACCTGATGAACGCCGGCTCGATCAGCGATCGCCTGTTCGCCGCATGCCACGTGCTCGTCGGCCGCATTCGCGGCGGGCTCGCGCAAGTCGACGTGCTGGTGAGCGTGCTCTTCGCCAGCATGAGCGGCAGCGCGGTGGCGGACGCGGCGGGCCCCGGTCTGGTCACCATCCGCGCCATGGACAAGGCGGGCTATCCGCGCGGCTTTGCCGCGGCGATCGTCGCGGCGTCCTCGGTGCTCGGGCCGATCATCCCGCCATCGATCCCGATGATCCTGTATGCGCTGATGGCGAACGCCTCGGTTGCCGCCCTGTTCCTCGGCGGCGTGCTGCCGGGCCTGCTGATCGCGGCGGCCATGATGGCCGTGGTCTGGATCACCGCCAAGCGCCGGAATTTCCCGATCGAGCCGCCGATCCCGCGTGCCGAGCGGCCGCGGGTGCTGGCGCGAGCGTTATTGCCGCTCGGTATGCCGCTGGTGCTGCTCGGCGGCATCTACAGCGGTGCCTTCACTCCGACGGAGGCAGCAGCCGTCGCTGCGCTATATGCATTGCTGCTCGCGGGCCTGGTGTACCGCGAGCTCGGATGGCCCCAGGCGTTCGCCGCCTTTGCCGAGACCGCGCGGCAGACCGCGGTGATCCTGCTGATGATCTGCGGCGCCTTCGCGGTGAATTACGCGGTGACCGCGGAGCAGCTCGACAAGACGCTCGCCGCCTGGATCGCGGGACTGGGCCTCAGTCCGCTCGCGTTCCTGGTGACCGTGAACCTTGTCTTCCTGGTGCTCGGTTGCTTCATCGATGCGACCACCATGCTGCTCGTGCTGGTCCCGGTGCTGCTGCCCAGCGTGGCCGCGCTCGGCATCGATCCGGTCTACTTCGGCGTGGTGATCGTGGTCAACATCACCATCGGCCTCGTCACGCCGCCGTACGGCCTTCTGCTATTCGTGCTGGCCGCCTTGACGCGCATTCCGTTGCGCGAAATCATCGGCGAATGCTGGGGGCTGATCGGCTCGCTGGTCGCCGCGCTCGCGCTGATGGTCGCCTTCCCCGGCATCGTGATGTGGCTGCCGCGCGTGCTGGGCTACGTCCGCTGAGTCATCATGTATCTTTGCGGCCCGGAGGAGAACGTGGACAACAGATTTAAATACCGCATCGCGCTGGCCCTCTTCGTTGCGCTCTTGGCGGGGAGCTGCGCGACGCGGGTCGAAGACGGCCTTTCGCGCATCGAGCACATCGTCGTCGTCTACGCCGAGAACCGCAGCTTCGATCATCTCTACGGCCTGTTCCCGGGCGCGGAAGGCATCGCGCAGGCGACCGCGGAGCAGAAGACGCAGGTGGATCACGACGGCAAGCCCCTGGCGACGCTGCCGGCGAGCTACGACCCGGTGCAGAAGGGCCGCATGCGCGAGGACCTGCCGACGGCGGGATTGCCGAATGGGCCATTCCGCATCGACGCGCCGCCCATCAATAAACGCTGGAACGAGCTCCTGCCGAATCCGATCCACGCCTATTTCCACCACCGCGAGCAGATCAACGGCGGGCGTAACAACCGGTTCATTGCCGCGTCGAACGTCGGCGCCTGGACCATGGGTTATTTCGACGGCTCGCAGATGAAGCTGTGGAACTGGGCGAAGGAATACACGCTGGCCGACCACTTCTTCATGGGCGCCTATGGCGGCTCGTACCTCAACCACCTGTGGCTCGTTTGCGCGTGCACGCCGCGCGATGAAGCCGGCGCGCGAGCGCAGCTCGACGACCAGGGCTACTTGAGCAGGCGGCCGACCTCGCCCGCGTCCGTGATGCAGGGCGTGGCGCAGCTTTTCGACGGCGCCCAGACGCCGGACGGATACAGCGTCAACACGACACAGCCGCCCTACCAGCCAAGCGGCATTCCGCCGGCGGCGGGCGGCAATCTCGAAGTGGCCGACCCCTCCCGCCATACGCTGCCGCCGATGCGCGAGAAGAGCGTCGGCGACACGCTCTCCGCGAAAGGCGTGTCCTGGGCCTGGTACGCGGGCGGATGGAACGCGGCCGAGGCCGACGGTCGTCGCGATCCGAAAGCGCCGCGCGAAGTCATCTACTCGTTCAAGGGGCAGGCCTTCCAGCCGCACCACCAGCCTTTCAACTATTTTGCGCGCTTCGCCCCGGGTACTGCCGACCGCGCGCGCCATCTGAAGGATGGCGACGACTTCATGAAGGACATCGCCGCGGGCACGCTGCCGCAGGTGACCTTCTACAAGCCGGTGGGACGGCTCAACCAGCACCCGGGCTATACGAACATTGCAGATGGCGATGAGCACCTCCATCAGGTGCTCACGCGCCTGCGCGCGAGCCCGCAGTGGAAAAGCATGCTGGTCATCGTGACCTACGACGAGAACGGCGGCTTCTGGGATCACGTGCCGCCGCCCACCGGGGATCGCTGGGGCCCGGGCTCGCGTATTCCGGCGATCATCATCTCGCCCTACGCGCGGCGCGGCTACGTCGACAAGACCTCTTACGACACCACGTCGATCATCAAGCTGATCACGCGCCGGTTCGGGCTCGAGCCATTGCCCGGCGTGCGGCCGAACGCCGGAGACCTGACGAACGCTCTCGCCTTCTAGTCTCCCGTCGGCGTAATGCGGAACTCGAGCACCGACTCGGTTCCCTCGAGTGTCACCGCGAGGCGCCCGGCGCTCGAGCGGTCGGCCGAGCGGATCACCATGTTGTGCCGGCGCACGCGCTCCGGGCCTTCCATCCGGTAGCTGAAGTTGGCGATGCTGAAGCCGTGCGACTCGACCAGCTCGCGCAGCTGCCGCTCGGACATGCCCGGCGATCGGGCAAAGCGCACGGCGAAGAAGTAATAGGCATGCGAAGGCATGCGCGCTTCGATCCAGCGGAAGAAGGACAGCACGCCGAGGGTCAGCACGACCGATACGACGAGCGGGAAATAGAAGCCGATGCCGGCGAGGATGCCAATTGCGGAGGTGATCCAGATGGAAGCCGCCGTGGTAAGGCCGCGCACCGTCAGGCCTTCCTTGATGATCACGCCGGCGCCGAGGAAGCCGATGCCGGTCATGATGCCCTGCGCCATGCGCGTCGGATCGATCTGCACCAGCCCGGTCGCCTGGCGCATCCAGTGCGCCTCGTACACGGTCACCATCATCAGCAGGCTCGACGCCGTGCACACCAGCGCATGGGTGCGAAAGCCCGCCGGCCTGCCGTGGAACGAGCGCTCGTAGCCGATCAGCGCCCCGGCGGCGAGCGCGGCGAGCAGGCGCGCGAGCATCTCGAAGCTGTCGGCGTTCATAGGCGATCCCTGACCATGGTCCACGCCCAGTATGCGACGGCCAGCCAGATAACCACAATGGCGGCGGCCGCCCAATAGTTCTTCGGCTTGCCGGCTTGAGTGGCGAGCCACGCGTCAGCCTCGAGGCGCGCAGCGGCGAGCACGGGCGGCGGAATCAGCCGCACCGTGATGTAGATGCCGAGCGGGACAAGCACCAGGTCATCCAGGTAGCCGAGGACCGGGATGAAGTCCGGGATGAGGTCGATCGGGCTGAACGCGTAGGCGACCACTGCGGTGGCCATCGCCTTGGCGGCGAGCGGCACGTCCGGGCGGTTCCGGCAGAACCAGAGCGTGACGAGCTGCACCTTGAGCCCGGCCGCCCAACGCTTGAACCTAGTCCAGCGGGAGTCCAACGTAGTTCTCGGCGAGGGTTTGCGCCTTTGCGCGTGAAGTGACGACGTAGTCGAGCTCGGCGAGCTGCAGGCGGTGATGGAAGGGCGTCTCGTCGTGGAAGCGGTGGAGCATCGAGGTCATCCACCATGAGAAATGCTCGGCGCGCCACACGCGGCGCAGGGCGGTGGCGGAGTAGTCCTTGAGCGCCTGCTCATCGCCGGATTTGTAATAGCTGGCTAACGCTTTTGACAGGACACGCACATCGGCGGCGGCGAGGTTCAGCCCTTTGGCGCCTGTCGGCGGCACGATGTGGGCGGCGTCGCCGGCGAGGAACAGGCGTCCATGGCGCATCGGCTCGATCACGAAGCTGCGCATGGCGATCACGCCTTTCTGGAAGATGCGCCCCTCGGCGAGCTTCCAGTCATCGCCGGTCGCGAGCCGCGCATGCAGCTCCTCCCAGATGCGCGCGTCGGGCCAGTTCTTCACATCGTCGTTCGGATCGCATTGCAGGTAGAGGCGCTGGATCTGCGGCGAGCGCGTGCTAACCAAGGCAAAGCCGCGATCGTGGTGCGCGTAGATCAGCTCGTCGGTGGAAGGCGGCGCCTCGACCAGGATGCCGAACCAGCCGAACGGGTAGACGCGCGTGAATTCGCGGCGCATGCGCGAAGGGATCGACGGACGCGTGATGCCGTGGAAGCCGTCGCAGCCGGCGATGAAGTCGCAGCCGAGCTCTTCCAGCCTCCCGGCGTGGTGGAAGCGGATCTTCGGGCTCGCGCTGTCAAGGTCGTATACGGCCGCGTCCTTTACCTCGAAGAGGATGGTGCCGCCCGCGGCAAGGCGCGCCGCGACGAGGTCCTTGATCACTTCGTGCTGCGCATACACGGTGATCGCGCGGCCGCCGGTGAGGTCGGTGAAATCGATGCGATGGGAGCGGCCGCCGAAGCGCAGGACCACGCCTTCGTGCACCATGCCTTCGCGCAGCATGCGCTCGCCGACGCCGGTCTTCTTCAGGAGGTCGACCGTGCCTTGCTCCAGCACGCCGGCGCGGATCGTGGCCTCTATTTCCTGGCGGCTTCTCGATTCGATGACGACCGACTCGATGCCTTCGAGGTGCAGCAGGTGTGAAAGCAGCAGGCCCGCGGGGCCCGCGCCGACGATGCCGACCTTTACACGGTCCAAAGCGCCACCAGGACGATGACCGCGATCCAGGCGAGCGCGATCAGCGCCCAGGCGGCGCGGCCAAGGCGCGGCGTGCGTGCCTCGATGGCATGCGAGCGCGCGCGGCACTCGGCGAGCACGGCCGCCGGGATGAATCGCACCGCGAGCGCAATGGCGATCGGAATGAAAATCAGGTCGTCGATCAGCCCGACGATTGGAATCGCGTCCGGAATGAAGTCCACGGGCGTGACCGCATAGGCGACGCAGCCCGCGACGACCAGCTTCCCGTACCACGGCGTCTGCGGATGGCGCGCGGCGAGGGCAAGCGCAATCAGCTCGATCTTGAGCTGCCGGGCGCGCTGCTGGATGGCTTGCAGGGTGATCATGCGAATGCCGCGACGACAATGTAGCGCGACAGGCGCCCAGCAGCCATGAACGCGAGCGCGGCCAGCCAGTTCACGCGCAGCCATCCTGCCGCCGCGGCGAGCGCGTCGCCGACGATCGGCAGCCAGGCGAAGAAAGTGACGGGTGCGCCCCAGCGGTGCAGCAGGCGCACGGCGCGCGAGTCCATCCGGCGGTTGGGAAGCAGGCGGCCGAGGAAATAAGTCGTCATGCCGCCCGCCGTGTTGCCGAGGGTCGCCACGGCGAGCGCGAGCGCCGTGTGCTCGGGGTAGGCCTTGAGATAGGCGAAAAGCGCCGCCTCCGAGGGCAGCGGGAACAGCGTGGCGGCCGCGAAGCTCGCCGCGAAGAGGCCCAAAAGGGGGTCCATGCTAGATTTTGCGCCCGATGCGAAACGATTATCTGGAGCGGATCCTCAAGGCCCGCGTGTACGACGTGGCCACCGAGACGCCGCTCGACGCGGCGCGCGGGCTCTCCAAGCGGTTGCGAAACCGCCTTCTGCTCAAGCGCGAGGACCTGCAGCCGATCTTTTCCTTCAAGCTGCGCGGCGCCTATAACAAGATGGTTTCGCTGCCGCCGGCGCGCATCGCCCGGGGCGTGATCGCCGCGAGCGCGGGCAACCACGCGCAAGGCGTCGCCCTCGCCGCGCAGCGGCTCGGTTGCCGTGCGGTCATCGTGATGCCGGTGACGACGCCGCGGATCAAGGTCGACGCCGTCCAGGCGCGCGGCGCGGAGGTCCGCCTGCACGGCGATTCCTACGCCGAGGCCTACCAGGAGGCCGCGCGGCTGAAGCGCCGCCTCGGCCTTGCGTTCGTGCACCCCTACGACGACCCGGAAGTGATCGCCGGCCAGGGAACGGTCGGAATGGAAATTCTTCGGCAGCATCCTGGCCAGATCGACGCGATATTCGTGCCGGTCGGCGGCGGGGGCCTCATTTCCGGCATCGCCGCTTACGTGAAGCAGATCAGCCCGAAGACCCGGATCATCGGCGTCGAGCCCGTGGACGCGGACGCGATGGCGCGCTCGCTCAAGGCGGGCCGGCGCGTGAAGCTCGACCACGTCGGCCTCTTCGCCGATGGCGTCGCGGTGAAGGAAGTCGGCAAGGAGACGTTCCGCCTTTGCCGGAAGTGGGTCGATGAGATGGTGCTGGTCGATACGGACGAGATGTGCGCTGCGATCAAGGATGTGTTCGAGGACACGCGGGTGGTGCTCGAGCCGGCGGGCGCGCTCGCCATCGCCGGCGCGAAGGCGTGGGTCGAACGTCGTGGGGTGCGCGGCAAGACGCTGGTCGCGGTCGCCTCGGGCGCGAATACGAACTTCGACCGGCTGCGCTTCATCGCCGAGGAAGCGGAGCTCGGCGAGCAGCGCGAGGCCGTCCTGGCGGTCACGATTCCGGAGCGGCCGGGCAGCTTCAAGAAGTTCTGCAGCACGCTCGGCGCGAAGAACATCACCGAATTCAATTACCGCATCGCCGACTCGAGGGAAGCGCATATCTTCGTCGGCATCGAGGTCGACGGCCCGTCGCAGACCACGCGCATCGTCAAGAACCTGAGAAAGAACGGGCTTACGACGCTCGACCTTTCGGGCAACGAGATGGCGAAGTGGCACGTGCGGCACATGGTTGGAGGGCGCGCCCCCTTTGCCAGAAACGAGCTCTTGTACCGGTTCGAATTTCCCGAGCGGCCCGGCGCGCTCGTCCGGTTCCTGGAGAACATGCGCAGCGACTGGAACATCAGCCTCTTTCATTACCGCAACCATGGCGCCGACTACGGCCGCGTCCTCGTCGGCATGCAGGTGCCGCGCAAGGAAATGGGCCAGTTCACCGCGTTCCTGCGCAAGCTCGGCTACCCGTACGCGGACGAGACTCGCAACCCGG
>DATLDY010000297.1:0-12289 GCA_035525655.1 Burkholderiales bacterium | reverse complement strand
ACCACGCAGCCGACGCGCGGATTGGGCGTGGTCGTATAGAGGCCTCGGGCAGCCAGCTCGAGCGCGCGCCGCATCATCGCGTGGTCGAAGGCCGAGAAGCGCGTCACCGCGGGCGCTATTTTCTGCGCTTCTTGGCGGCCTTCACTTCCTGCACCGCCTCGCGGAAATCATCCGGCGTCTCGAAGCTGCGATAGACCGATGCGAAGCGGATGTAGGCGATCTTGTCGAGCTTGGCGAGCTCGCGCATGACGAAGTCGCCCACGCGAGTGGTGGGCACCTCGCGCTCGCCGAGCGAGCGCAGCCGCTCGATGATGTGGTCGACCGCGCCCTCGATCTCGTCGGTCGCCACGGGGCGCTTGCGCAGCGCGAGCATCATGCTGGACATCAGCTTCTCGCGGTCGAAGTCGGTGCGGGTGCCGTCCTTCTTCACCAGGCGCGGCATCTTGAGGTCGACGCGCTCGTAGGTGGTGAAGCGCTTCTCGCACGCGGCGCATTTGCGCCGGCGTCGCGTGGTATTCGCTTCGAGGTTGGCCCGAGTGTCGATGACCTGAGTTTCCTCGGAACCGCAGAACGGGCATTTCATGTTTAGTTATAAAGCCCTGTTTCCGCGCAGTATATCCCCCTGCTAGCGATACACGGGAAAACGCGCGCAGAGGGCCTTTACCTCGCCCGCGACGCGCCCCAGGCTCGCCTCGTCGTTCGGCTTGTCGAGCACGTCGGCGATCAGGTTGGCGAGGCGCTCGGCCTCGGTGCGGCCGAAGCCGCGCGTGGTCATCGCCGGCGAGCCGATGCGCACGCCGCTCGTCACCATCGCCTTCTGCGGGTCGTTCGGTATGGCGTTCTTGTTGACCGTGATGTGCGCACGCCCGAGCGCTGCCTCGGCGTCCTTGCCGGTGATGCTCTTCGGCTGCAGGTCGACCAGGAACATGTGGCAGTCCGTGCGCCCGGACACGATGCGCAGCCCGCGTTCGGTGAGCACACGGGCCAGCGTGCGAGCGTTCTCCAGCACCTGCGTCTGATAGGCCTTGAAATCCGGTCGCAGGGCTTCGCCCAGCGCCACCGCCTTTGCCGCAATCACATGCATCAGAGGCCCGCCCTGCAGGCCCGGGAAGATCGCGCTGTTGACCGCCTTCTCGTGCTCGGCGAGGCCGAAGATCATGCCGCCGCGCGGCCCGCGCAGCGTCTTGTGGTTGGTCGTGGTGACGAAATCGGCGATGCCCACCGGCGAGGGATAAAGGCCGGTGGCGATCAGGCCGGCGTAGTGCGCGATGTCGGCCATGAGCAGCGCCCCGCACTTGTCTGCGATCTGACGAAACCGCTTCCAGTCAATGGCGAGCGCGTAGGCCGAAGCGCCGGTGACGATCAGCTTCGGCTTCTCCGCGAGCGCGATGCGCTCGGCGGCGTCGTAGTCGATCTCTTCCTTCGCGTTCAGGCCATAGGAGACGACGCGGTAGAGCTTGCCCGACAGGTTCACCGGCGAGCCGTGCGTGAGATGGCCGCCCATGGCGAGCGACATGCCAAGGATCGTGTCGCCGGGTTTCAGGACCGCGGTATAGACGGCCTGGTTCGCCTGCGAGCCCGAATGCGGCTGCACATTCGCCCAGGGCGCGCCGAACAGCTTCTTCGCGCGCTCGATGGCGATCGACTCCGCCATGTCGACGTACTCGCAGCCGCCGTAGTAGCGGCGGCCGGGATAGCCTTCGGCATATTTGTTGGTGAGCTGGCTGCCCTGCGCGAGCAGCACCTGGGCGCTCACGTAATTCTCCGAGGCGATCAGCTCGACGTGGTCTTCCTGGCGCTGGTTTTCGAGCCGGATGGCATTCCACAGCTCGGGGTCCGACTGGGCGAGCAGGTTGGGCGCAAACATTTTTGAAAAGCAACCGCAGGGAAAGGCGTCGATTCTACACTTCGGCCATGGGCTTCCTCTGCCTCCTTCTGGCCGCGCTCACGCTCACTGCAGCGCAGGCGCAGTCCTATCCGACCAAGCCGGTGCGCGTCATCGTCGCCTTCAGCCCCGGCGGGGTGACCGACATCATCGCGCGTACGCTGATGCCGAAGCTGTCCGAGATGTGGGGCCAGCCGGTGGTGATCGAGAACCGCACGGGAGCGGGCGGCACGCTCGGCGCAATGGTCGTGGCGCGCGCGCCGGCGGACGGCAGCGTGCTCCTGGTGCATTCCTCGGGATACGCGATCAACGCCGCCATCCAGGCAGCGCTGCCTTACGATCCGCGCCGCGACTTCGTCGACGTCGCGCCGCTCGGCAGCCAGCCTCAGGTGCTGGTGGTGAATCCCGCCTCCGGCCTGCGCAGCGTGCGCGACGTGATCGCGCGCGCGAAGGCGAAGCCTGGCGACCTGAGCTACGGCTCGGCCGGCATCGGCAGCGGCGGGCATTTCAATGCCGAGATGTTCCGCATCGCCGCCGGCATCGAAGTGCTGCACATCCCCTACAAGGGAGGCGTCGACGCGATCAACGATACGGCCGCGGGCCGGCTCGACTTCACTTTCAATACCCTCACCCTCGCGCTGCCGTACATCCGCGATGCACGCGTGGTGGTGCTCGGCGTGAGCTCGGCGAAGCGCACGAGCCTCCTGCCCGAGGTGCCGACCATTGCCGAATCCGGCGTGCCGGGCTTCGAGTTCACCTTCTGGAACGGCCTCTGGGCGCCGGCCGGCACACCGGCCCCGATCGCGGAGAAGATCGCGCGCGATCTCGCGCAGGTGATGGGCGCGAGCGACGTGCGCGAGCGCTTCGCGCGCCTGGGCGCCGAGCCGATGGCGATGACGCCGCCCGAGTTCTCCCGCTTCGTGCGCGCGGAGATTGAAAATGCGGAACGCATCGCCCGCATCTCGGGCATCAAGGCACAATAACCCGCAGAAGGAGAGACGATGAGCGTTGCGCGCCACCCGCGCCCGCCGGAGCTGGCGGGCGTCTCGCTGGAAGAAATCGCCAGGCGGTATGTCGCGCGCTTTCGCGACCGCAAGGCCGACTGGGCCGCTTTCGAGGACGCGAAGATCGAAGGCTACAAGCGGGCGCAGCACCGCTTCATCGGCGCCGGCGGCTCGGGCAAGCACGGCGATGCCGCCGCCATCCCGCCGCGCGGCTTCACGCTTTCCATCATGTACGTCGAGCCCGGACAGGGAAACGCCGCGCACACGCACGAGGTGGAGGAAATCTTCTTCGTGCTGCAGGGCTACCTCACGGCGTTCATCGAGGACGAAAGCGGCCAGCGCATCGACATCCGCCTCGGGCCCTGGGAATGCATCGCCTGCCCGCCCGGCGTGATCCACGGCTACATCAACGATAGCCTGGAGCCGGTCTACTTCCAGGTGATGCTCGGCCGCGCGAAACCCGACACCATGGGCTACGCGAATGACGAGCTCTACCAGCGGCGCGATGCGCACCTGAAGGGATGAGCATGCGGCGCCTGGCACTTTTCATCACCGGTCTCGTGCTCGCGCACGCTGCGCTGGCACAACCGTATCCGTCCAAGCCGCTGCGCCTCATCGCGCCGTTTGCGCCCGGCGGCGCGCTCGACCTCATCGCGCGCGGCGTCGGCGCCAAGCTCGCCGACAGCATGGGGCAGCCGGTCGTCGTCGAGAATCGCGCGGGCGCTTCGGGCGCTATCGGCTCGGAAGCCGTCGCCAAGTCACCCGCCGATGGGTACACGCTGCTGCTAGGCGCGACCACGACGCACGGCATCAACCCGGCTTTCAATCCGAAGAGCCTGCCTTACGATGCCTTGAAGGATTTCACGCCGGTGAGCCTGGTGGCGACGATCCCGCATGCGCTGATCGTGAATCCAAAGCTCGGCGCCAACAGCGTGCAGGATCTCGTGCGCCTCGGAAAGACGCGCTCGCTCAACTTCGGCTCGGCGGGCAACGGCTCGCCGCATCACCTGGCGGCGGAGCTGTTCAAGTCGCTCTCCGGCATCCAGGCGGAGCACGTGCCGTACAAAGGCTCCGGCCCGGCGCTCGCCGACCTGATGGGCGGGAGCCTGGATTTCATCTCGGTCGAATACACCGCGGCCGAGCCGCACGTGAAGAGCGGCAAGCTGAAGGCCCTCGCGCTGGCCACGCGCCAGCGCGTTGCGGGCATCGATCTGCCCACGGTGGCCGAAGCCGGTTACCCGGGCTTCGAGGTGACGTCGTGGTACGCGATCTTCGGCCCCGCCGGCATGCCTGAAGCGGTGACCACGAAGCTCGCCGCCGAGATCCACAAGGCGGTGACGGCGACCGACCTGCGCGAGCGGCTGCAGGGACTGGGCACCACGCCGATCGGCTCGACGAGCGAAGAGCTCGCCGCGTTTCAGCGCGCCGACATCGAGCGCTGGACCAAGGTGGTCAAGACCGCGGGGCTGAAGCCAGAGTGAAGCTTCCCGCGTTCGACTACGCCGCGCCGGCGACCTTGCGCGAGGCGCTCGACCTGCTCGCCGCCCATCCCGGCGCGAAACCCCTGGCCGGCGGGCAGAGCCTCATCCCCACCATGGCCTTTCGCCTCGCCACGCCGCCGATGCTGGTGGATCTGGGCAACGTGCGCGAGCTGGAAAAACTCACCGTCGACGCGAACGGCGTGCACCTCGGTGCGCGCGTGCGCTGGCGCGACATCGCCGACCACCCGGAGTTGAAAAGAGCGCATCCGCTGCTGGTCGAGGCGATCTCGCACGTGGCGCACTACCAGATCAGGAACCGCGGCACGGTGGGCGGCAGCCTCGCGCATGCCGATCCCGCCGCCGAGATGCCCGGCATCGCCGTGACCTGCGACGCCCAGATCCTTGTCAGCGGCAAGCGCGGCCCGCGCACCATCGCCGCCGGCGATTTCTTCACCGGCGCCTTGTCCACGGCAATACGCGACGACGAGCTGATCGTCGAAGTGCGCCTGCCGGGCTGGCCGACGAACCGCCGCTGGGCATTCGAGGAGTTCTCGCGCCGGCGCGGCGATTTCGCCCTCGCCGGCATCGCCGTGTACTACGACCTCGATTCGAACGGCCGCGCCGGCAACACGCACGTCGGCGTCATCGGCGCCTGCCTGAAGCCGCACCGCGTGCGCGCGGCCGAGGCGGCGCTCGACGGGCAGGCGCTCACTGAAACCACCATCGCCGCCGCGGCACGTACGCTCGAGAACGCGCTCGAGGCGCCGAGCGATCTGCATGCGAGCGCCGCGTATCGCCGCTCCCTTGCCGCGACGCTCCTCGAGCGCGCACTACTGAGGACACTATGAGACGCCTCCTGCTTTTGCTCTCGCTCGTCACGACTACGTCGCTGGCCCAGCCGTTTCCGTCGAAGCCGGTGCGCTGGATCGTGCCATTCCCTCCCGGCGGCGCAACCGACATCATCGCGCGCATCGTTGCCCAGAAAATGAGCGAAGCGTGGGGCCAGCCGGTCGTCGTCGAGAACCGGGCAGGCGCCGCCGGCGCGATCGGCTCGGAAGCCGTGGCGCGCGCCGCGCCCGACGGCCACACGATCCTGATGGGCACGACGTCGACGCATGCGGTGGGACCTGCGATCAATCCGAAGCTGCCTTACAACACGGCGACCGATTTCACGCCGATCACGCTCGTCGCCACTTTCCCCAACGTGCTCGTGGCCCATCCAGGGACGGCAAGCTCGCTCCCCGAGCTGATCGCGCTGCTGAAAGCGAACCCGGGCAAGTACGCCTTCGGCAGCTCGGGCGCCGGCAGCTCCACGCACCTCACCGGCGAGCTGTTCAAGCTGATGACGCAGACCGACGTCAATCACATTCCATACAAGGGCACCGGACCGCTGCTCAACGACCTGATGGGCGGCCAGGTGGCGTTCGCCTTCGACCAGATCACCGCGGTGATGTCGCCGATCCAGGGCGGCAAGATGCGCGCGCTCGGCGTGGCGAGCCGCGAGCGCAATCCGGCGCTGCCCGATGTGCCGGCGATCGCGGAGGTGCTGCCCGGCTTCGAGTCGATCGCGTGGGTCGGGATCCTCGGGCCGGCGAAGATGACGCCGGAGACGACGCAGCGCATCCAGACGGAGACCCGGCGCATCCTCCAGCTGCCCGACATCGCGCAGCGGATGAAGGAGCTCGGTGCGACCCCGGTGGCGAGCCCGCCGGCGGAATTCGCCACCTTCATGGCGGCCGACACGGCGAAATGGCGCAACCTGGTGACGACGGCGAAGATCCGGGTCGAGCAATGAAGACCGGCTTCGAGCTGAATGGCCGCGCGGTAGACGTTGAGGTCGAGCCGCGCACCACGCTGGCCGATTGCATCCGGCATCAGCTCCTGCAGACCGGGACGCACGTCGGCTGCGAGCACGGCGTCTGCGGCGCATGCACCATCCTCGTCAACGGCGCCGCCGTGCGCTCGTGCCTGATGCTCGCGGTGCAGGCCCAAGGCGCGAAGGTGACGACCGTCGAAGGCCTGTCCCGCGACGAGGCGCTGTCGCCGCTGCAGGCGGCGTTCCGCAAGTTCCACGCGCTGCAATGCGGCTTCTGCACGCCGGGAATGATCACTACCGCGCATGCGCTGCTTAGCGAAGAGCCCGACGCGGACAAGGAGCGCATCCGCGAGGTGCTCTCCGGCAACATCTGCCGTTGCACGGGCTATATCCCGATCGTCGAAGCCGTCTTTGAGGCGAGAAAGGCATACCGCAAATGATCGGCAAGCCGGTAGAGCGCTTCGAAGACCTGCGCCTCCTGCGCGGCAAAGGCTCGTACGTCGACGACCAGCACGCCGAAGGCATGGTGCATGCCGCCATCCTGCGCAGCGCCGTCGGGCACGGCCGCATCCGCAGCATCGACGCAACAAAGGCGCGCGGCCTGCCCGGCGTGCACGCCATCTTCACCGCGGCGGATATCGCGAAGGGCGGCCCGGTGCCGACCATCCCGCTGCGACTTGCGCCCTTGCCGGAGCTGGTGCCGTATGAGCAGCCGGTGATCGCGCAGCGCGAGGTGAATTACGTCGGCGAACCGATCGCGCTCGTCGTCGCCGATACGCTCGCGCAGGCGGAAGATGCCGCCGACGCGATCCAGGTCGACGTGGACACGCTGGCGTCGGTGGTCGATTGCCACCAGGGCCGCCTGGCGATCAAGTACACGGCGACCAAGGGCGACGCACTGAATGCCAAGGCGCCTTACAGCCGCCGCGAGCGCTTCGCCGTGCAGCGCCACACGGCGGTGTGCATGGAGCCGCGCGGGCTGCTCGCAACGTGGGACGGCGCGCGCACCAAGCTCACGGTGTCCGGCGCGGCCAAGGTCCCCTTCTCCACGCGGCGCATGCTCGCGAAGAACATGGACCTGCCGGAGGAATGCATCGACATGCTCGAGCCCGACGTCGGCGGCGGCTTCGGCGTGCGCGGCGAGTTCTACCCGGAAGACTTCCTCATTCCCTTTGCCGCCCGCCGGCTGGGCAAGCCGGTGAAGTGGACCGAGGACCGGCGCGAGAACCTGCTCTCGTCCAACCATTCGCGCGAGATGGACTGCGACATCGAGATCCTGTGCGAGCGCGACGGGCGCATCGTCGCCTTGCGCGGCGAGGCCTGGGTCGACATGGGTGCCTACATGCGCGCCAATGGCTCGATCCCGCCGCGCAACGTCGCCCAATTCCTCTCGGGCCCCTACCGCATCCCGAACATTCACATGCAGTCCTCGGCGCTGCTGACGAACAAGACGCCCGTGGGCACGTATCGCGGGCCGGGCCGATTCGAGGCCGACTTCTTCCGCGAGCGGCTGTTCGACATGGCGGCGAAGGACCTCGGCATCGATCCGGTGGAATTCCGCCGCCGCAATCTGCCGGCGAGCGGCGACATGCCCTACCCGCTCGCGACCATCACGCCGCCGGAGAAGAAGGAGCAGCTCGATAGCGGCGACTACGCGCAGGCGCTCGATCGCTGCCTCAAGGAATTCGGCTGGCCGGAAAAGCGCAAGCTGAGCGGGCAGCTGATCGATGGCCGCTACCACGGCATCGCAGTGGCGTGCTTCATCGAAGGCGGCGCCGCCGGTCCGCGCGAGAACGCGCGCATCGAGCTCGACGATGCGGGCGGCGCGACGGTCTACGTCGGCTCGGCCAACGTCGGACAGGGGCTCGAGACGGTCTGCGCGCAGATCGCCTCCGAAGCCCTCGGCCTGCCGATGGAGAAGATCCGCGTGCTGCACGGCTCGACCACTTACCTCAAGGAGGGCTTCGGCGCCTTCCACTCGCGCTCGGTGGTGATGGGCGGCTCGGCAATCCTGGATGCCGCGAAAAACCTGAAGGCCTCCGCAGGGCGGAGCGCGGAAGGCACCTTTGCCGGGCACCAGCACACGTATTCCTACGGCAGCGCCGCGGCCCACGTCGCCGTGGATCCGCGCACCGGACACGTCCAGCTGGTCGATTACGTGATGGTCGAGGACATCGGCCGCGTGATCAATCCGCTGACCGCGATGGGCCAGGCGGTGGGCGCCGTGGTGCAGGGCCTGGGCGGCACGTTCCTCGAGCACCTGCAGTACGACGAGGACGGCCAGTTCCTCACCGCCTCGCTCGCCGACTACCTGCTTCCTAGCGCGGGCGACTTCCCGAGCATCCGCGCGGTGATCACCGGCAATTCGCCCTCGCCGAACAATCCGCTCGGCGCGAAAGGCGCGGGCGAAGGCGGCATCGTGCCGGTGGGTGGCGTGGTGGCTAACGCAGTCGCCGCCGCTCTCGCGCCACTGGGCGTCGAGCCGAGATCGCTTCCGCTGTCGCCGCCGCGCATCTGGGAGCTGGTCAACTCGAAGCGTCAGTGACGCAAGTCCTATTCGTGTGCACGGGCAACATCTTCCGCAGCCTGACGGCGGAATATGCCCTGCGCCATCACCTGGGTTCCGGCAGCGGCATGGTGGTCGCATCGGCCGGCACCGACGACTTTCCGCACGTGGTGCGCGCCAATGTGCGCGACTACCTGCTCACCAAAGGACTCGACGTGCGCGCGCACCGGCGCCGCACCTTGACGCGCGAGATCCTCGACGGCGCCGACGTTGTCGTCGTGATGAGCACGGATCATCAGCGGTTTCTCATGGAGCGCTTCCACACCCGGGCGCCGGTGTTCCTCGAGGCGTGCGGCGGCGCGTGCGAGCCGCTGCCGGATATCGAGGAAGTCGTGCTCGACTACCGGACCAACGCGGCCGCCGTCGACGCACACGTGCGCAAGACCATCGATACCATCATCGAGCAGACGCCGCGCCTAGCGCGCTCACTACGCGTCTTGGCTCAGGAACGCCGCTCGAGCCGGTAGCGCAGGACGTGGTCGCCGTGCTTGCCGGCGGTGCGGCCCAGTCCGATATAGCCGCGCTCCCCGAGGACGGCTTCGCCGCGCCGCAGGCGCACCTCGCGCGTGCTGCCATCCACCATCACGAAGGTGCCGTTGGAGGATCGGTCGACGATCACGAAATGATTGTCGCGGCTGAAGATCCGCGCGTGCATCCGCGAGGCGTGCTCGGTTGCGACGACGACGTCGTTCGTTGCGTCGCGGCCGATGTGCAGCACGGAGCCGGGCTCGACGACGTAGCTCTCGCCCCCCACGCTGAGCTTCAGGACCCATTCCGCGGCATCGACGTCCGGCAGGGAATCCTCTACCTTGGTGACGTCGGGGTCGGTGCGCCATAGCACTTCCCACACGCTCACCTGTGAGCTGCGTCCGCGCACCTTGGTGGCATAGAGCTCGCGGCAGCGCGCGCGATGCGCGGCGGAGAGTGCCTCGACCGTCTGCTGGGTGGTGATGACCTGCCCCGGGTTGGCGAGCGAGACGAGCCGCGCACACACGTTCACGGTGTCGCCGAACACGTCGTGGTCCTTCAGCACCACGGGACCAAACGTGTAGCCGATCTTGATCCGCAGGTTGGTGGACCCGGTGTCGAGCTGGACCGCGGCTTCCTGCATGGCGCACGCGGCGCCGAACGCCTCGTCGGGATCGCGAAACTGGCAGATGAAGGCGTCGCCGAGCTTCTTCACGGTGACGCCGCCGGCGGAGTTGACTTCCTTGTCGAGGAGGCGGAAAAGGCGATTGATCAGCGCGAGCGCCTTCGCGTCGCCGATGTTTTCGTAGATCGCCGTGCTGTCGCAGACATCCGCGAACAGCACCGCGCGCTGGCCGCTGGTCTCGCTAATGGGATTTCCTTCCGACGCAGATGATACGGCACTACACCTTGAAGCCGTGCTCGCGGAACCAGCGCGCCGAGCCCGGATGCAGCGGCACGTCGCGCGGCGTCGCCTCGGTCTGCTCGCCCAGCGCCCCGATGCCCTGATACGGGGCCCAGGCATTGAAGTTTTCCCACACAATTTCTTGCTGACGGGCGTTGATCGCGTCGACGATCTTGTAGGCATCGTCGTCCGGCAGGTCGGTGCGCGCGTAGAGCGGCCAGGCGCTGTAATCCAGGCAGGCATGGTCTGCGTCGAGCCCGCGGTAGATGCCCTTCGGCATCACCACCCGGCGCCAGCCGAGCTCCCCGAGCTTGGCGAACACTTCGGGCTCGAGCGTCAGCGGCTGGTACCCCGCCGCAAGTGCCGGCTCGAGCCACAGCGCGAGGCCCTCGTCCATGACGATGTCGACCGATCCGTCGGCGATCGCCTTCAGCCGGCGCGCGTCGCCCGGACCGCCGTTCAGCTGCAGGCTGCCGCCCCAGCTCTCGACGTCGGCAAGCGAGAAGCCGTAGATCTCCAGTACCTGGCCGATGAGGTCGCGCGTCGAGTGCGTCTTGTCTTCCCGCGTCGAGATGCGAAGCGGCAGCTTCTTCGCCTTCACCTCCGCCAGCGACCGGAGGCCCAGGCGCGGGTGGGCGGCGAATACGAAGCGATCCCACGACGGGTAGTTCGCCACGATGCACAGAGGCAGGGGCTTGCTGAACAAGCCCTTGCCGCGCACCGCCTGGGTAAGCAACGCCGACGGATTGACGATCGCCGCCTCGAGCTCGCCGCGCGCCACCGCGTGGGCGAGGATCGGCGAGCCGCACGACATGCGCAGCCATGGCTTGTACGCCTCGCCCGAGCCGCTGCCCACGCTGATGCAGATGTCGCGGTTGCCGTAGTACGGCGTGGCGGGATTGCCGGCGATGTGCAGGCCGATCTCCCAGAGGAACTTGGCGCGGATGAAATTGGCGCCCTTGGGCAGATATTGCATTGCTCTCCTTGTCAGACGCGCACGGGGGGCGCGAGGTCTTCTGGCCGGTCGATGTCGCGGACGACGCCCGGGTCGCCCACCGGAATTTTCACCAGCGCGCCCTCGTGGGCGGCAATGAGGCGCCGCGCGCCTTCGTCGCCCGCGAGTCGGACGAGCTGCGGATAAAACGATCCCGCGATGCCCACCGGATGGCCGCGCCGCGCGCGAAAGTACGGCGCGGCGATCGCGGCACCGCCCTCCAGCGCCTCGCGCACCGCGGCGATCGACGTGCGGCGCACGAAGGGCATGTCGGCGAGCGCCACGATGTAGCCCTCCTGCGCCCCGGCAGCGCGCGCCGCGCAGGCGAGGCTCGCGCCCATGCCCTCGTCGGCGTTCTCGCACAGCACGGTCCTGCAACCTTCGCTCTCGAACGCGGCGGCGGCCTCGGGGCTGCGCAGCACGACGATCACTTCGCCAACCTCGGCACGCAGCTGGCGCGCGGCCTGCACGGCAATCGGCACGCCGTGCGGCAACGGATGGCGCAGCTTGTCGGAGCCGAACCGGGTTGCCGAGCCTGCCGCGAGGAGCAGGCCGACGATATTCAAGTCTGTTTGACCTCGCAGGCCGAGGCGGCTTCGTAGCGACGCTGCGGCTTCGCCGCCCAGCTTGGCTCGGAAACGCCGTGGCGCACGGCGGTCATCTCGGCGAGGATCGCCACTGCGATTTCCGGCGGCGTCTTCGAGCCGATATAGAGGCCGACCGGCCCGCGTAGGCGCGCGATCTCTTCGGCCGACACGTCGAACTCCTTCAGACGCTCGCGGCGCGCATCGTTGTTCTTCTTCGACCCGATCGCCCCGACGTAGAAGGCGGCGGACTTGAGGCCCTCCATCAGCGCAAGGTCGTCGAGCTTCGGGTCGTGCGTCAGCGCGACGAGCGCGCTGTGCCCGTCGAGCTGCAGCTCGCGCACGATGTCGTCCGGCATGCCGCGGTTGATCGGAACCGACGCGAGGTCCCAGCTATTCGCGTATTCCTCGCGCGGATCGATCACCACCACGTGGTAGTCGAGCATGCGCGCCATCTCGGCGAGGTAGCGCGTGAGCTGCCCGGCGCCGATCAGCACCAGCCGCCAGCGCGGGCCGTGCACCGCGGAGAGCATGCGCCCGTCGAACTCGAGGACGTCCTGCCAGCGGCCCGGCTCGAGCGTGGCGCG
>DATLDY010000150.1:0-11538 GCA_035525655.1 Burkholderiales bacterium | reverse complement strand
GAACGCGGGCAAGTCGACGCTGATGCGCGCCCTGACGGGAAGCGATGCGCTCGTCGCCGACAAGCTTTTCGCCACGCTGGATACGACTGTGCGCGCGCTGCATCCGGAGACCGTGCCGCGCGTGCTGGTGAGCGATACGGTTGGATTCATCAAGAACCTGCCGCACGGGCTGGTTGCCTCGTTCAAGTCGACGCTCGACGAGGCCCTTGAGGCTTCCTTGCTGGTGCACGTCGTAGACGCGAGCGATCCCGGCTTCGAGCGGCAGCTCGCGGTGACCGAGGAAGTGCTCGACGAGATCGGCGCAAAGGAGGTGCCGCGCCTTCTCGTCTTCAACAAGATCGACCGCGGCGGCGACGAGGTTGCGTTGCGCGCGAAGTTTCCGGCAGCCATCGTGATGAGCGCACGTCGCGAGGGCGACATCGCGAAGCTGCATGAGGCGATCGCCGCCTCGTTCCGTGGCGAACTCGTCGAGGCCGAGCTATTCCTTCCGTGGGTGGCGCAGAAAGTGCGCGCCGAGGTGTTCGCTACGTGCAAGGTGCTCGAAGAGCGCGCGGACGCTGAAGGGGCTTTCCTGCGCATCCGGGGGGAGCCCGAAGCGGTGAAGGGCCTGCAGAAACAATTTGGGCGGAAGACGTCGAATTCGGGCCGGGCCGTTCGACCACGCAGTGAACGGTCCAAACCTTAAGGAGACGAACATGCGATTCATGGTGATGGTGAAGGCGAGCAAGGACTCGGAGGCCGGCAAGATGCCGAGCCAGGAGCTGCTCGCGGCGATGGGCAAGTACAACGAGGAGCTGGTCAAGGCCGGCATCATGCTCGCCGGCGAGGGCCTGCAGCCGAGCAGCAAGGGCGCGCGGGTGCGCTTCTCGGGCGAAAAGCGCACGGTCATCGACGGTCCGTTCGCCGAGACCAAGGAGCTGGTCGCGGGTTTCTGGATCTGGAAGGTGAAGTCCAAGGCCGAGGCGATCGAGTGGCTCAAGCGCTGCCCGAACCCGATGCCGGGCACCGAGGCCGAGATCGAGCTGCGCCAGATCTTCGAGGCCGAGGACTTCGGCGCCGAGTTCACGCCGGAGCTGCGCGAGCAGGAAGAGCGCCTGCGCGCCCAGACCGACCAGCTCGCGAAGAAGCGCTGATGGCCACCAACACCATCCGCCTTCACCGCGTGCTGTCCGCGCCGCCGGAAAGGATCTACCGCGCGTTCCTGAACGCCGATGCCATGGCGAAGTGGCTGCCGCCGCATGGGTTCACCGGCAAAGTGCACCACTTCGAGGGCAAGGTCGGCGGGACTTACAAGATGTCGTTCACCAACTTCACCACCGGCCACAGCCATTCTTTCGGCGGCGAGTTCCTCGAGCTCGTGCCGAACGAGCGCATCCGGCATACCGACAAGTTCGACGACCCGAACCTGCCCGGCACGATGCAGACCACCATTACCTTCAAGAAGGTGTCGGTCGGGACCGAGGTGAACGTGGTGCAGGAAGGCGTCCCGGCGATGATTCCGCCGGAGGCGTGCTATCTCGGGTGGCAGCAATCGCTCACGCTGCTGGCGCAGCTCGTCGAGCCCGAGATCCGCGATTGAGCCAGGGCCGGCGCCCATGAAGCGCTGGCAGATCGCCGCGCTGCTCATCGTCGCGTGCGCGTTATCCGCGGCAGCAGGCTTCTGGGTCGGGTTCCGCGAGGGATGGACGATCGGCGCGGCCGCGGACCTCTTGCCGCGCGGCGCACGTTCGGTGGCCCACCTCGAGGCGCTTCAGGCCGGGAAGGTGCGCCCGGTCGTGCTCGGCCTGGAGTTCGATGTCGACAACGGCCTCATCTGGGGCTACGAGGTCCTGAACCACCCGATGCGCGAGCTGTGGCGGCCGGTGTGGGGGCTGGATGTGGTGCCGGAATACGAAGGCTACGCGCGCCGGCTCGCGGACTATCGCCAGCGCCATCCGTCCTCCATGCGCTCGGAGATGTTCGAAGCCGTTCCCGAATTCGCGCAGGGCGCCCGGGAAGCCGCCGCCCGGCGCGATTCGATGGTTGAGCGGTACCGAACCAAGCGCTGAGGGCTTTTCCTGTCGTGGTTTTCCGAAGCCGTTGTCGTAGGGCTCCGATGCCTGTCGACAAGCAACGACGCGACAGTTCTGCATAGCGGTATCCGCGCCTGGCGCTTGGTCGGGCGCAAAGAGACTTCGGTATAAAGGCGGCAAATAAAAAAATAACTATTAGGTGACGCCATGAGTACAGCAACGCTGGAGAAGCCTGCAGCAATCGTCGCGACCGGAATCCCGGGCTTCGACGACATCGTCGGCGGTGGCCTCACGCCGCAGCGCCTTTATGTCATCGAAGGCGATCCCGGGGCCGGCAAGACCACCCTCGCCCTGCAGTTCATGCTCGAAGGCGTGCGCCTTCGCGAGTCGGTCCTGTACGTCACGCTTTCCGAGACGCGCCAGGAGCTGGAGGGTGTGGCGCAATCGCACGGCTGGAGCCTGGAGGGCATCCACGTGCACGATCTCCTTCCGTCGCAGGAAACGCTGATGCCCGATGGGCATACGCGCATGTTCCACCCCTCGGAAGTGGAGCTCTCCGACACGACCCGCGGCATCCTCGAGGAGATCGAGAAGCGCAAGCCCAAGCGCGTAGTGTTCGACTCGCTCTCCGAGCTTCGCATGCTGGCGCAGAATCCGCTGCGCTATCGCCGCCAGATCCTGGCGCTCAAGCAGTTCTTCGTCGGGCGCGACTGCACGGTGCTGCTGCTCGACGACCGCACCGCGGAGATCAGCGACCGGCAGCTCCACAGCATTGCCCACGGCGTGGTCAGCATGGACCACCTGGTGCAGCACTATGGCGCCGAGCGCCGCCGCCTGCGGGTGATGAAGATGCGCGGCAAGCACTTCCGCGGCGGCTGGCACGACTTCATCATCCGGCGCGGAGGCCTGGATGTATTTCCGCGCCTGGTGGCCTCCGAGCACCACACGCCGTTCAATGCCGAGCCGCTGAGGAGCGGCAACGCCGGGCTGGACCAGATGCTCGGCGGCGGCCTCGACCGCGGCACCAGCATGCTGATCATGGGTCCGGCGGGCGCCGGAAAATCGAGCTTCGCCGTGCAGTACGCCGTCGCGGCCGCGCAGCGCGGCGAGCACGCCGCGGTGTTCTGCTTCGACGAGAGCCGGGCGACCCTCTTCCAGCGCACCGCGGGCCTTGGCATAGACCTGAAGCGCCAGTACGACGCCGGGCGCGTGCGCCTGCAGCAGGTCGACCCGGCGGAGCTCTCCCCGGGCGAGTTCGCCCATGTGATCAAGCGCACGGTGCAGACGCACAAGTCGCGTGTCGTGGTGATCGACAGCCTGAACGGTTATCTCAATGCGATGCCCGAGGAGCGCTTCCTTCAGATCCACTTGCACGAGCTGCTGACCTACCTCGGCCAGCAGGGCGTGGTCACGTTCGTCGTCATGGCGCAGCATGGGCTCATCGGCTCGGCGATGCATAGCCCCGTGGACGCGAGCTACATTGCCGACAGCGTGCTGGTGCTGCGTTTCTTCGAGGCGCAGGGCAAGCTGCGCCGTGCCGTCTCCGTGCTGAAGAAGCGCAGCGGCGCGCACGAGGACGCCCTGCGCGAATACCGCCTTACGTCGAACGGAATCTGGATCGGCGATCCCCTGAGCCAGTTCCACGGCGTGTTGCACGGCACGCCGCAGATCCTGGCGGCGGCAGAAGCCCGCTGAGGCCCCAGGCCATGCTCGTCGACGCTCCGGCTCTCGAGGAGCGGGTGCTGGTCCTCGCCCCGACGGCCAAGGATGCGCGCATCTCGCAGAACATCCTCGCCGAATCGGGCGTCGCCAGCCACGCGTGCACCACCCTCGACGAGCTTTGCCGCGCGCTCGACGAGGGCGCGGGCGCGGTGGTGCTTTCCGAGGAGGCGCTGCGGCGCGACGGCCTGTATCGCCTCGTCGAGGCGGTCGGGCGCCAGCCTGCATGGTCGGACTTCCCGTTTCTCGTGCTCACCGGCGAGGGGGCAGACTCCGAGCTCGCGCTGCGCACGCTCGAAATGCTCGGCAACGTGACGCTCCTCGAGCGGCCGGTACGCGTCCCGGCGCTGGTCAGCGCGGTGCGCGCGGCGCTTCGGGCCCGGCGGCGCCAGTACCAGATCCGCGAGCACCTGAGCGAGGCGAGGCGCGTTGCGGACCAGCTGCGCGAAGCCGACCGGCGCAAGGACGAGTTCCTCGCCATCCTCGCCCACGAGCTGCGCAACCCGCTCGCGCCGCTGCGCAACGCGCTCGAGACGATGCGCCTCGCGCACGAGGACGCCGACACCACGCGCGTGGCGCGCGGCATCATGGAGCGCCAGGTCGACCAGATGGTGCGCCTGATCGACGATCTCCTCGACGTGTCGCGCGTGAGCCGCGGCAAGATCAAGCTCGAGCGCGAGACTTTGGAGCTGCGCGCGATCATCTCCGACGCGCTCGAAGTGTGCCGCCCCGTGATCGACGCTGCATCGCACACGCTTTCGGTCTCGCTGCCGGAGCAGCCGGTGCGGATCGATGGCGACCGCACGCGCCTCGTGCAGGTGCTGTGCAACCTGCTTAGCAATGCGGCCAAGTACACCCCCGCCGGCGGTCGCATCGGGCTCGAGGCGAGCACGGCAGGCTCCGACGTGGTGATCACAGTGATCGACAGCGGCGTCGGCATCCCCGCCGACATGCTTGGCAAGGTCTTCGACCTCTTCACCCAGGTCGAGGGCACGCTCGAGCGCTCGCAAGGCGGATTGGGCATCGGCCTCACGCTAGTGAAGCGCCTGGTCGAGCTGCACGGCGGCTCGGTAGAGGCGCACAGCGACGGCAGCTGGCGCGGCAGCCGCTTCATCGTGCGCCTGCCGCGCATGCTGCGCGTCGCGGCCATCGCACCCGCGCGGCCGGCGAGCGCCCCCGGCCGCCAGCGTCCGCGGCGCATCCTCGTCGCCGATGACAATCGCGACGCGGCCGACAGCCTGGCGAGCATGCTGCGCCTGGCCGGCCACCAGGTCGGCATCGCCTACGACGGTCGCGAGGCCGTCGCGCTCGCGGAAAGCTTCCGCCCGGAGGTCGCGCTCCTCGACATCGGCATGCCGCGCATGAACGGCTACGACACGGCGGTCGCGCTGCGCGAGCGCGCGCCGACGTCACCGCCGGTCCTCTTCGCCCTCACCGGCTGGGGCCAGCCCGAGGACAAGCGCCGCTCGCGCGCCGCGGGCTTCGACTATCACTTCGTCAAGCCGCTCGATCCCGCCGAGTTCGAGCGCGTGCTCGCCGAGAAGACCGAGACCGCCGCCTAGAATGAAATCGGGCTCTGACCCCGATTTGCATGGACCCGATTTGCATGCGGCTTTCGGTACTCGACCAATCCCCGATCATCAGCGACCAGGGCGCGCGGCGCGCGCTGGAGGAGACGCTCGCGCTAGCAAAGCGCGCAGATGAGCTGGGGTATTACCGCTACTGGCTTGCGGAGCACCACGCGATCGCGGCGCTCGGCGATCCGTGTCCGGAGGTGCTGCTCGCGCGCTTGGGCCGGGAAACCCAAAATATCCGCATAGGGACCGGGGGCGTACTGCTGCCGTACTACAGCGCCTTTCGCACCGCCGAAGCGTTCCGCATGCTGGAGGCGCTCTATCCGGGGCGCATCGACCTCGGCGTCGGACGAGCCCCGGGCGGCGATTCGCGCACGGCGCAGGCGGTTGCCGGCGGCGGCTTCCCGGATGCCTCGCATTTCCCGCAGCAGGTCTGGCAGCTCGTCGGCCATCTCGACGGCACGCTGCCCGAAGACCATCCTTTCAAGCAGGTGCGCGTGCAGCCGGAGGTACCGACCACGCCCGAGGTATGGCTGCTCGGCTCGTCCGATTACAGCGGCGCGCTCGCCGCGCAGCTCGGGCTGCCGTTCTCCTTCGCGCACTTCATCAACCCGAACGGCGGCGACGCGGTGATGCGCGCCTATCGCGAGCGTTTCCAGCCGGGACGCGAATCGCAGCCCCGCACCATGGTGTGCACGTTCCTCATTTGCGCGCCGACGGACGAAGAGGCCGAGCGCCTTGCCGCGCCGATCGACTTAAGGCGCCTGCACATGGCGCTCAATGTGGACTCGCCGGTGCCGACCGATGAGGAAGCCTCGCGCCACCAATACAGCACCGAGGAGCGCCGGTATGTGATGGGCCAGCGCCCCCGCGCCGTGATCGGCAGCCCGCGGAGATGCCGCGCCCTGCTCGAGGAAATGGCGGCGCGCTACGAAGCCGACGAAGTCATGGTGCTGACCATCACGGGGTCCTACGAGACCCGGATGCGCTCCTACGAGCTGCTCATCAAAGAGGTGGGGCCCGCCTCGAACAGCTAGGGGAGAAGAGACGGGCCCCGGGGAGACTGGGATCTACAACGTGCCGTGGATCCAGAACCTCGCCGCGTAGACAAAGCCGGCTGCGGCGAAGGCGTAGACGAAAAATTCGGCGTAGCGATTGCGGCCGCGCAATGCCCAGCCGCGCGAGAACCACGCGAGAAGCGCGAGCAGCACGACAGTGAGTAATGCGGTCAGGCCTGCAGTAGCGCTGCGGTGGAACGCGCCGGCGATCCAGCCATCGGGCGCCATCACCTTATAAAGCGTGCCCGCAACTCCGGTGACCACCAGCAGCATCACCAGGCCTCCCAGCCCTGCATGCGCGAGTTTCATGCGCCATGTACTGCAACGCGCATGCCAGCCGTTCCCTTATGGGCTGCGCAAGCGGCAAGACATCGGATTCCGTCGGGCCCACGCGACGACGCTTTTCACAGACGTCGTAAAACATTGATATCACTGCTGAGGTCTGCGTCGGGCGCTAGCGACGCTTAGGAGCTTTACGACCGCGTCGTGCCCGGAGCTCTGCGCGTAATCCGCGGGCGTGAGCCCCTCGCGATTTTTGAGGGCCGGTTCGCGTGTGTAGCGCAGTAGCAAGCGCACGAGCATTGCCTCGCCGTTATTCGCCGCCGCATGGAGCGGAAGGTTGCCTTTGCGATCGGGTTCGTTCGCGCTAGCGCCGCCCTCGATGAGCGTGCGCGCAGCCGCGACGTTGCCTTCGAGGGCGGCCCAGAAGAGCGGCGATTCGCCGGCGCTATTGGCGGCACGCGGGTCGGCGCCCGCCTTGAGGAGGCGTAGCGCGAACCAGCCGTCCTTTGGAAAGGCGGCGTAATGCAACGGCGTCTCCCCGCCTTGCGTGCGGGCGTTCGGGTCGGCGCCGTCCTTCAGCAGTTGCTCGACGACCTTGCGCTCACCTTTCTCGACCGCCTGATGGAGCGGCGTCTCGGCAGCGGCGCTGGCCGCAACCAGCGTCAGCGCCAGTCCAAGTCGTTGAATCGCTACCATTTGTAGTCATTCTGTCATACGGTGTTTTCTTGCTTTGGCGCGCGGAGGGGAATAGTCTGGCTGCGCTTCACTGCAATCCCCCCCTTCATCGTCACTTCAATCAGTAGGAGTCTCCTCATGAACGTCTGGGCAAAAACAATCTCCCGTCTGTTGATCGCGCTGATGATCTGGACGCCGTACCAGATCGCCACTGCCGCGATGATCGGCACCGATCAGGTGACGACATCGAGCTCGCAGTCCGACCGCAATTCGGTCGTCAGCTTCCTCACGCGCTCCGATGTAGCGAACCAGCTGAAATCGCTCGGCATCGACCCGTCGAGCGCGCAGGAGCGCGTCGCAGCGATGAGCGACCAGGAAGTGCAGCAGCTCGCCGGCCGCATCGCCAGCCTGCCCGCGGGCGGCGACAGCTCCGTGGGCGTCATCCTGCTGCTCATCCTCATTGCCGCTGCCGTGTGGTGGTTCTGGCAACGCTGATGCAAATCGGCCATCAGGCCGCGCAAAACGCCCGCCTAGCAGCGGGCGTTTTTATTTTGGTTTTGCTCTCCGGCTGCGCGAGCCTGTTTCCGCAGACGGCGGTGCTGCGCGACGGCCTGCCGTCCGGGCTGCCGCAAAGCATGGAGTTGCGGCAGGTACCGTTCTTTGCACAAGACGAATACCAGTGCGGGCCGGCCGCGCTCGCCACCGTGCTCGCCGCCGCCGGCGCCAAGGTGACGCCCGACGATCTCGTCTCGCAGGTCTACATCCCGGAGCGTAAAGGCAGCCTGCAGGTCGAGATGCTCGCGGCCGCACGGCGCCAGGGGATGGTTTCGTATCAGCTCGCCCCGCGCTTCGAGGACCTGCTGCGCGAGATCGCGGCCGGCAACCCGGTCGTCGTGCTGCAGAATTTGGGGTTGCGCGACGGCTGGCACTACGCGGTCGCCGTGGGCTACGACTACGACTCGGCCGAGCTGGTGCTGCGCTCGGGCGAAACCGAGCGCTACATCATGCGTTTCTGGACGCACGAATTCGTCTGGCGCCGAAGCGGCTACTGGGCGATGGTCGCGCTGCCGCCCGATCGCATCCCGGCGACGGCCGACGAGTCGCGCTGGCTGACAGCGGTGGCGGCACTCGAGCGCGCCGGCAATGCAAAGGCGGCGCGCACCGCCTATGAGCGCTTCCTCGATCGCTGGCCGGCAAACGTGAATGCCGCCGTGGGCCTCGCCAATACCCAGCACACGCTGGGCGATCTGCGCGCTGCCGAGCAGGTCCTGAGGGATGCCGAAAAGCGCGACCCTCAGTCCGTGATCGTGCTCAACAACCTCGCGCAGACACTGTCCGACCAGGGCCGCGATACGGAAGCGCTGCCGGTGATCGAGCGCGCGGTCACGCTCGGCGGCCCCTTCGCCGCCGCCGTGGCCAAGACGCGCGAAGACATCGTGCGCAAGATCGGGAAGCGCTAGGCCTCGAGGCTCGCCGGGTCGAGCTCCTGGAGGAGCGGCGGCAGCGGGCAGTCGAGCACCGCGCCGACGAGGCGCATCAGCTCGGCTTCCGCGACGCGGATCACGCCGTCCGCCGTGACCGCGGCAAAGAGTCCTTTGATGAGTACTGCTTTCTGCAGCGGCGCGAGCGCCTTCAGCGCGACGAGCGCGCCGTTCGCCTGGTCGAAGCTGAGCGAATGCAGCTGCGGCAGCGTGATATCGCCGATCGTATCGGCCCCCGCCTGCATCGCCTTCTGCAGGCCTTCCGCGCGCGAGCCCGCCGCGTCGGCGCGGGTGCCGGCATGCGCGACGAGCGACAGCACGACGGCAACATGGTCGCGCAGCTCGGCGAGCCGGGCCGTGGTGCGCGGCGCTCGCTCCGCTGCCCCAAGCTGATGGCGCACGAGCGTCAGCACGACGAACTCATGCAGCGAGACACGCCGGTCGGCGTGGATCACCGCCTCGATGCCGAGCAGGAGCTCCTTCTTGGTCTCGTCGGACGCGGACTTGACCGCGGGCAGCGCGAGATCGATGACGGGAAGGTGGAAGGCCGGGCTCAGGTTGCGCGTGAGCCCGCTCGCCGCGGCGGCGCGCGCCGCCATCTCGCCGAGGCCGCTCGCCTTCATGGCATCGAGCTGCTGCTGCATCACTTCGGCTTTTGGCGCGAGGAGCAGCGCCAGCAACGCGGCGCACGCGCCGTCCGCGGTGCGCAGGCTTTCGCGCAGCCCGGCGGGCAGCCGGTCGATCAGGCGCCCGGCATAGTCGACCTTGTTCGCATCGAGCGCGCCGACCAGCGCCAGGCTTTGGCTCGCGCTGCGGCCCCAGGCCGTGCCGAGGTCGGCCGCCCGCCTGCCGGCCGGGGGCACCGTCGCCTCGGCAGCCGGGGCGGCGGGTTCGGGCGCCGGCACGCTGGCCGAGCGCCGCTTGCGATAGTCGTACTTGAGAAACTGCGGATGCACGCGCCGGATGCGCTCGCCGAGCGGCGGATGCGTATCGAAGAGGTCGGCAAGGTGCATGCGCACGCTCTGGCCGAAGAACATGTGCGACATCTCCTCGGCGTAGCGCGCCTGTATCAGCGTGCCCGCGCCGGACTCGGCGATCTGGTCGAGGGCGCCGGCGATGCCGTCGGGATTGCGCGTGAACTGCACGGCGGACGCGTCGGCGAGGAACTCGCGCTGGCGCGAAACCGCAGCCTTGATGAGGCGCGCGAAGAAAAGGCCGATGTAGCCGATCGCGAGGAGCGCGAGGCCCCCGACGAACAGGGGCGCCCCGGAGCGCAAATCGTCCGAGTCGCGCCCGACGCGCATCAGGAATTCGCCGATCGAGCCGAGCGCCACGATGCCGGCGAGGACACCGATCATGCGGATGTTGAGCGCCATGTCGCCGTTGAGGATGTGGCTGAACTCGTGCGCGACGACGCCTTGCAGCTCGTCGCGGGTCAGGCGCTCCAGCGTGCCGCGCGTCACGGCGACGACGCTGCCCGATACGCTCCAGCCCGCGGCGAAGGCATTGATGCCGCGCTCGGCATCCATGACGAACACCTGGGGCACGCGCACGCCCGAAGCGATCGACATCTCCTCGACGATGTTCAGGAGCCGGCGCTCCAGGGGGTCCTGGGTATCGCCCGCCACGGGTCGCGCCGCGACCATGCGCGCGAGCTTCGCGCCGCCCTCGGCGAGCCGGACGATGTTGACGATGCTCACCGCGCCGATCACCAAGACCGTGAGGAGCGCGGCGCCGGCATAGACGACGCCGGGCACGAGCTGCAGGCTTGGCCGCACCTGCGGCGGCAGGTCGGCGACCCACAGGTACACCCCGGCGGCGACCAGGTCGACGGCGAGCACGATGGCCGCGACCGACAGGATGAACAGGCACACCATGACGCGCGTGTTGCGCCGCGCGAGGTGCTGGTGCTCGAAGAACGTAGCCGTGGCTACTGGAGCGACACCTTCGGAGCCTTGCGCTCCTCGGCCGACTCGGTGGATTGGAGGAGCTCCGCCGGGGTGAAGCCCATCGCCCCGGCGAGGACGAGATCGGGGAAGGACTCGCGCTTGGTGTTGTACTCCATCACCGAGTCGTTGTAGGCCTGGCGTGCGAAGGCGATCTTGTTCTCCGTGCTCGCGAGCTCTTCCTGCAGCCCGAGCACGTTCTGGTTGGCTTTCAGGTCCGGATACTGCTCGAACACCGCCACCATCCGGCCCAGAGCCCCGCCGAGCGCGCCTTCGGCCTGCGCAAGGCCCCGCATGGCCGCCGGGTCGCCCGGGCGTGCCGCCGCAGCCTGGGCCGCGCTGACCGCGCCGCCGCGTGCCTTGATCACCGCGTCTAGTGTGCCGCGCTCATGCGCCATGTAGCCCTTCACCGATTCGACGAGGTTCGGGATCAGGTCGTAGCGGCGCTTCAGCTGCACGTCGATCTGCGAGAACGAATTCTTGAACCGGTTGCGGTACGCGACGAGCCCGTTGTAGATCATCACGCCCCACACCACGACCAGCACGATGATGCCGAGGAAAATCCACATGGCCATGCGTCCTCCCTTGTTTTGCCCCGACGCTCACTATAGCTTAGGCATCGTCGCCCGACGGCCGTGCGCGCGCCCAAGGGCGGCCGAAAGCGCGATGCCGGTCGCGGCTATCGCAACGGCGGCGAGCGCCACCGCGCGCGCCTCCATGCCGAGCATGCGCAGTCCCGTCACCAGCCATCCGCCGAGCGCATCCGCGCCGCGCACCGCGACGATGTCGAT
>DATLDY010000147.1:0-4974 GCA_035525655.1 Burkholderiales bacterium | reverse complement strand
AGGCGGGCCTTGAACGTGGCGAAGTCCGGATCGTTGGCCCATTCCGGCTTGCCGAGCGCCTGCGCGAGCACGCCCCAGAACTTTTCCTTGTTGCACATGATGAAGATCCAGCCGTCGCGCGTACGGTAGAGCTGGCTCGGCGTGAGGCTCGGGTGCGCCGAGCGCGGCGTGCGGCCGGTGACGCTGCCGGCATTGAGATACCAGGTGCCGGGATAGTTCAGGTTGTGGAGCGCCACGTCGAAGAGCGAAGTGTCGATGTCCATGCCGCGACCGGTAGCGCGCGCGCTGAGTACGCCGGCGAGCAGGCCGAACGCGGCGGCGAGGCCGGTCATCAGGTCGACGACCGAGAGCCCATAGCGCGCGGGCGGGCTGCCAGGCTCGCCGGTGAGCGACATGTGCCCGGCCTCGGCCTGCATCAGGTAGTCGTAGCCCGGCCACGACTTGCGCGAGCCATCGCGGCCGTACGCCGAGAGATGCGCGCAGACGATGCGCGGGTTCGCCTCCTTCAGGTCTTCATAGGCGAGCCCGAGCTTTTCCGGCAGGTCGCCGCGCAGGTTGTCGAGCACCGCGTCCGCCGTTTTCACCAGTGCGAGGAACGCCGCCTTGCCCTCGGGATGCTTGAGGTCGAGCGTGACGCTGCGCTTGTTGCGGTTGAAGGTCTGGAAGAAGTGACTGTCGCCGGGCCCGAAGAAATGCGGCCCGACCTCCCGGCCGACGTCCCCGCCGTCGCGGGGATTCTCGATCTTGATCACCTCGGCGCCGAGGTCGGCCAGGTACAGCGTGCCGAAAGGACCGGCGCCGTATTGCTCGACGGCGAGCACACGCACGCCGGCGAGCGGAAGCGTCATCGCGCCGCCCCCCTGTCAAGGGGGGAGTGAGCCGAAGGCGAACGGGGGGTTGGTTTTCGAAAAACGGCAACCCCCCGCTCACTGCGCTCGCTTCCCCCCTTAACAGGGGGGCGGCAAGAGCCAGCTATGCCACGCATAGCGTCGATTCCAACTCCACGGCAGTGAGCTTCTCCATGCTAAGCACGCGATCACGGATTTGCTGCGCGGCCCCCTCGGAGAGCGTGAGCAAACAATTTTCGAAAAACTTAGCTTCGATCTCGGCGTTCGTCAGCGGGCGCTCGGGGTTGCCGCGGTTCACGGCGACGCGATTCGCGAGCGTGCGCCCGTCGTCGAGCGTGACCTGGACCTCGCCGCTGTAATGCCGCGGGAACGTCGAGGCCTTGTCCACGACGTACTCCACCTTGTCCATCAGGCGCTCGATGCGCGGCTCGGTATACGCCGCGGGCAGGAACTCCGCGAGGCCGAGCCGGCCGCGCGTGAGGCCGCTTGCCACCGCGTAGGGCACGCTGAACTTCGCGTCGTAATCGCTTTTCGGGCGACGCTTGGCCGCGACTGGCTCGCATACCGCCTTCACCGCGCCTTCGGGTACGAGCGCGCGGATCGAGCGCACGCGCTCGACATCGAGTCCCTCGCGATGCAGTGCGATCGCCGCATCCGCGCATCCGTGCAGCAGGTGACACGCCGGGAAGGGCTTCACCGCGACGTTGTCGATCTCCCAGACGCGGCCGAGGCCGGCGGTGGTGAGCGAGAAGTCGCACGCCGCGAGCTCGGCCGGCGGCAGGTGGCTGCGATACAGGCCGAAGCGTCCCTCGTAAGCTTCGCGCGGCGCCGGGATGTCGTCTTGTGCGAGCGAGGCCGCGGTAATGCCGCACGCCGCCGCCCATCCCGGATGCAAGCGCTTGGTCCACGAGCCGTCTTCGAGGAACTGGAGATTGCCGCTCGCGAAGGAGAGGGCGATGCCCTGCGCGCCGACCAGGCGCTCGTGCGACAGCTTCAAGAGCTGGCCGGCGGCGAGGCAGCTCGCGAAGGCGCCCACCACTCCCGTCGGATGGAAGCCGACCTGGTGGAAGCCGCCTTTGACCACCGCCGCGATGCGCGCGCCAGCCTCCACGCCGGCGATGTAAGCGGTGAGCAGCGATGCGCCTGAGGCGTCGACCTGGGCGCCGATTGCAAGCGCAGCGGGGAACGTGCTCACGGTGAGGTGAATGACGCCGGCCGCGTGCGTGTCGTCGTAGTCGAGCCCATGCAGCAGCATGCCGTTGACGAGCGCGGCGTCGCGCATCGGCAAGCGTTGCTTCATGCCGATCACGCCGCGCGGCCCGGGTCCGGCGAGCCGCGATACCGATCCGGCGATGCGCCCGGCGAATTCCTCGCGGCGCGCGGCAAAGGCGCAGCCGATGGCATCGAGCAGCAAGTGCTTGGCGCGCAGGGTGACGCTCGCGGGCACCGCGTCGAGCGCGAGGCCGAGCGTGAAGTCCGCGAGCCGCTCGGAGATCGCCGGTGCCGGGATCGGCTTCAATCGACCTTGGCCCCGGAAGCTTTCACCGCGCGGCCCCACTTCAGCGTTTCGGCTTTGACGAACTCGTCCATCTCAGCGAGGCCCTTCACCATCGGCTCGCTGCCCTGCGCGATGAAGCTCTCACGCACCTCGGGCTGGCTGAGGATGCGGTTGATGTCGGCGTTGAGCGAGGCGACGATCGCCTTGGGCGTGCGGATCGGTGCCGCCATCGCCACCCACGGCACGCCGGTGAAGCCTGGATAGCCGCTTTCCGAGATCGTCGGCAGCTCCGGCACTGCCGAGGCGCGCTCGGCGCTCGAGACGGCGAGGGCGCGCAGCTTCCCGCTTTTCACGAGCGACAGCGTGGCCACCATGGTCTCGAACATCACATCGACCTGGCCGCCGAGGAGATCGGTGAGCGCTGCCGGGCCGCCTTTGTACGGCACGTGCTGCATGTCGATCCCGGCGGTCGCCTTGAACATCTCGGTGACCAGGTGGTTCGTCACGCCGCTGCCGCCCGAGGCGTAGTTCAGCTTGCCGGGGTTCGCTTTCGCGTAGGCGACCAGGCCCTTGATGTCCTTGAAGGGCGAGTTTGCGCTGACCACCACGGCGTAGGGAACGATGCCGAGACCGGCCACCACGACGAAGTCGCGCGCCACGTCGTAAGGCAGCTTGGCGTAGAGCGATGGATTGACCGCCAGCGGTCCGCTGGAAGTCGCGAGCAGCGTGTAGCCGTCGGGCTCCGCCTTCGCCGCGAGCTCGGTGGCGATGATGCCCGCCGCGCCCGGGCGGTTGTCGACGTAGAACTGCTGGCCGTGCTGCGCGGAAAGGCGCGTGGCGACGATGCGGGCGAGGATGTCGGTGGCCTGGCCCACCGGAAAGCCGAGCAGGATGCGAACCGGCTTCGTGGGATAGCTCTGCGCGAGCGCAGCGGTGGCTTGCAGGGCGACGAGGAAGAAGAGAAGAGCGCGAGCCATGCGAATTGTCCGGACAACGTTAGTGTACTAGCGGCGCAGTTCCATGCGGTAGGCGAAGCGGCTCGCCGGGTGCAGGTTGTCGGCGAGCTCGAGGAGGCGCCCCGACTCGTCGAAATAGCTGCGTCGGATCGAAAGGCCCGGCGTGCCCGCCGCGACGCCGAGGTTCGCCGCATCCTCGGAGTCGAGCACGATGCCGCTGATCACCTGCTCGACGCGATCGATGCGCACGCCGAAGTCGCGCTCGATGATGGCGTACACGGCCTCCTTCGCGCCTCGCAGCGTGCGCTCGATGCCCTTGAGAGCCGGATTGAGGTAGAGCCGCGTCAGCGCGAGCGGCTTCGCGCCGCCGACCTCGCGGCGCAGCGCCACCGCGTAAATCCACTCCTGGCCGGCGCGCGCCGACAGCAGGCGCGCCTGCTCGCGCGAGAGCTGGACCCGCCCGAGGTACATGTATTGGAAGCCGGTGGTTTGCGCGTACTGCACAAGGTCGCGCAGGGATTCGATGCTGTGGCGATAGCGCGTGTCGTCGGGCAGGCCGGTCACCACCGTGCCGGCGCGCGGCTTGCGCTGCACGAGGCCCGACGCGGCGAGCACGCGGATCGCCTCGCGCACGGTGAAGCGCGAGACGCCGAGGCTGCGGCAGAGCTCGTGCTCGGTCGGCAGCTGCGCGCCGATCGGATAGCGCCCGGCGGCGATCGCGCGCCGCAGGTTGCCGGCGATGCGTTGATAGCGCGCGGCGCTCTTCATGTCCGTACAATTATGCCAAGATGAATGACGCCGCCGACGACACCGCCTTGCTCGACGCCATCGATCGCTGGCTCGAAAGAGAAGTCCGGCCGCAGGTGATGCATCTCGAGCACGACGACATCTACCCGCACGCCATGGTGGCGCAGATGAAGGAGATGGGCCTCTTCGGCGCCGTGCTCGACCCGAAGTGGGGCGGACTGGGACTCTCGGCCTCGACCTACGCGAAGATCGTGATGCGCATCTCGGAGGTGTGGATGTCGCTCACCGGCATCTTCAACTCGCACCTGATGATGGCGATCCTCGTGCAGAAGTTCGGCACGGAGGAGCAGAAGGCGCGCTTCCTGCCGCGCATGGCGAGCGGGGAGCTGCGCGGCGGCCTTGCGCTCACCGAGCCGGACGCCGGCACCGATCTCAGCGCCATTCGCCTGCGTGCCGTGAAGCAGGGCGACCACTACGTCGTCGACGGCACCAAGACCTGGATCAGCAACGGCATCGAAGGCAATGTGCTGGCGGTGCTCGCGCGCACGGATACGACTGCACAGCCGCCTCGCAAAGGCCTCTCCATGTTCATCATGGAGAAAGGCCCGGGCTTCACCGCATCGCGCAAGCTCGAGAAGATCGGCTACAAGGGCATCGACTCGGCGGAGCTCGTGTTCGACAACTTCCGGGTGCCCGCCGCCAATTTAGTCGGCGGCGAAGGGAAGGGTTTCTACTGTGCGGTCGGCGGCCTCGAGCTCGGGCGCATCAATATCGCCGCGCGCGGGGCAGGCATCGCGAAGGCGGCGCTCGACCTGTCGGTGCGCTATGCGCAGACGCGCAAGACCTTCGGCAAGCCGATCGCCGAGCACCAGGCGATCCAGCTGAAGCTCGGCGAGATGGCCACTCGCGTCGAGGCGGCGCGGCT
>DATLDY010000271.1:0-3141 GCA_035525655.1 Burkholderiales bacterium | reverse complement strand
GACGATCGAGCCGCAGCTCGTCGAGCTCGCCGCATCGCTGCGCCTGTCGCGGCGCGAAGTGCTGCTGAAGATCGCGCTTCCCGGCGCGCTGCCGGACATCGTGGCCGGCGCGCGCGTGGGGCTCGCGATTGCGCTGATCCTCGCGGTGGTGACGGAAATGCAGGCGTCGCTGCCCGGGCTGGGGCAGAACATCCTGCTCGCGCAACGCTCGTTCCGCAGCCCGGAGCTCTATGCCGGCATCGTGGTGCTCGGCCTGATGGGCTTCGCGGCGAACCAGCTCCTGCTGGTCGCGGAGCGGCGGCTGTTGCGCTGGCGCGCGGCCACCGACTAACATCGGCCGCAAACCCCGGAGGCCATGAACGTGAGGAAGCTATTTGCATTGCTGCTCGCCGCGCTGGTGGGCAGCGCATTTGCGCAGACCAAGGTGAACATTGGTTTCTCGCCGGCGGCGGATTTCACGCCGGTGTTCGCCGCGAAGGACAAGGGCTACTTCGAGAAGCGCAACCTCGACGTGACGCTGACGCGCATCCCGCTCGCGTCGAACATCCCGGCGGCGATCGTCTCGGGCAACCTGCAGATCGGCATGGGCACGGGCTCGATGCTCGTGCAGACGGCGGAGGCGGGGCTCGGCCTCGTCGCCATCACGGGTGCCTCCCGGTTCATGAGATCGAACCCGGTCGTGAGCCTTGTCGCGCGCTCGGGCGAGAAGATCGCCAGCCCGGCGGACTTCAAGGGCAAGAAAGTCGGCGTGCCGGGCCTGAACAGCATGCTGCACGTGATGTTCCAGAAGTGGCTGCTCGACAACAAGGTGCCGCTCGCCCAGGTGACGATGATCGAGGCGCCGTTCCCGCAGATGAAGGATCTGCTGAAGGGCGGCACGCTCGACGCGGCAATTTCCATCGAGCCGTTCCGCGCGCGCATCCTCGAGGACAAGACCGGCTATCGCGTCGCCGATTACGTGACCGACATCCAGGACAACGTGCTCGCGGCTTTCTGGATGGCACAAGGCGACTGGGCGAAGGCGAACCCGCAGGCGATCCGCGCCTTCCGCGAGGCCTATGAGGAAGGGCTCGCGTACTGCGTGCAGAACCCGGAAGAAGCGCGCGCGCTGCAGGTGAAGTACCTCGGCTTCCCTTCGCCGGTGATCCCGTCGTATTCGACCCAGATCAGCGCGGCGGACCTCGAGCTTTTCGAGAAGGCCGGCCGCCAGGTTGGCATGCTGCGCACGCCGGTCGACGTCAGGAACCTCGTCTGGAAGTAGCCGCGCGCAGCGAGGACATTCCTTACCGCGCGGTCGGCGGTGAGACGTTGCTCGGGCGGCTCTATCGCCCGGCGGGCGAGGTTCACGCCCTCGTGGTGGAGGTGCATGGCGGCGCCTGGGTCATGAACGACCGCACGGCGAACGCCGTGATCCACGAGTATCTCGCGAGCCGCGGCATCGCCGTCTTCGCCCTGGACTTCCGCCTCGCGCCGAAGCATCGCTATCCGGCGTCGATCGAGGACGTGAACTTCGGCATCCGGTGGATGAAGGCGAACGCCGCGCGGCTCGGGCTGCGGCCGCGCCTTTTCGGCGGCCTCGGCACCTCCAGCGGCGGCCAGCAGCTCCTTCTCAATGCGCTGGTGCCCGAGCGCCATGCAGTTGCCGATCCGGCGCTGGCGGGCTTCGACGCCAAGCTCGACTTCGTCGTTGCGTGCTGGCCAATCCTGGATCCGCTCGCGCGCTACCGCATGGCGCGCGCCAAAGGCCTGAAGAACCTGGTCGATGCGCACCACGCCTTCTGGCCGAACGAAGCGGCGATGGCGCAGGGCAATCCGTATCTCCTGCTCGATCGTGGCGAAGCGACCTACAAGCCGCGCATGCTGGTGCTGCAGGGCACTGCCGACGAAAACGTCGAGCACGAGCGCGCCGACGCCTTTGCCGAGCGCTATCGCGCCAGCGGCGGCGAGATCGAGCTCGTCAAGTTCCTCGGCGAGCCGCACACCTTCATCATCAAGAACCCGACCTCTGAGAATTCCACCGCGGCACTGGCCAAAATAGCGAGCTATATCCATGGATAGACCCAAGCTGTACGGCAACTTCATCAACGGCGCGTGGACGGAAGGCAGCGGCGACTACGCCAACACCAACCCGTCGGACACGCGCGACGTCATCGGTCGCTATACGCGCGCGACTAAGAAGCAGGCGGAAGAGGCCATCGGCGCCGCGCACGCCGCGGCGCCGGCGTGGGGACTCAGCACGCCGCAGCAGCGCTTCGATGCGCTGGAAGCGGTTGGAGCGGAGATCCTCGCCCGTAAAGCGGAGCTGGGCGATCTGCTCGCCCGCGAGGAGGGCAAGACGCTGCCGGAGGCGGTCGGCGAAGTCGTGCGCGCCGCGTATATCTTCAAATTCTTCGCCGGCGAGGCGTTGCGCATTCCCGGCGAGATCATGCAGTCGGTGCGCCCCGGCGTCGGCGTGGAGATCACGCGCGAGCCGCTCGGCGTCGTCTCGATCGTCACGCCCTGGAACTTCCCCATCGCGATTCCCGCATGGAAGATCGCGCCCGCGCTTTGCTATGGCAACGCGGTCGTGTTCAAGCCGGCGGAGCTGGTGCCCGGCAGCGCGTGGGCCCTGACCGAGATCATCAGCCGCGCCGGCTTTCCGGCGGGTGTGTTCAACCTGGTGATGGGCAAGAGCTCGGAGATCGGCGACACGCTCCTCGGCGATCCGCGCATCGTCGGCATCAGCTTCACCGGCTCGGTCGCGGTCGGCCGCAAGGTCTCGCAGACCGCCGTGGGCGGCATGAAGAAATTCCAGCTCGAGATGGGCGGCAAGAATCCGCTCGTCGTGCTCGACGACGCCGACCTCGCCACGGCCGTGAACTGCGCGGTGCAGGGCGGTTTCTTCTCCACCGGCCAGCGCTGCACCGCTTCGTCGAAGGTGATCGCCACCGAAGGCATCCACGACCGCTTCGTCGCCGCGGTGATCGAGAAGATGAAATCGCTCAAGATCGACGACGCTCGCAAGAAAGGCACCGACATCGGCCCGGTGGTCGACGAGCGCCAGCTCGCGCAGAACCTGGAGTACATCGGCATCGGGACCAAGGAGGGCGGCAAGCTCGCCTATGGCGGAAACCGTGTCGAGCGCAATACCGACGGCCAGCC
>DATLDY010000267.1:0-9592 GCA_035525655.1 Burkholderiales bacterium | reverse complement strand
TGAACTGAAGCTGCGGCCGGATGTCATGGGCACCGCGGACGGCCTCTCGAAGCACCCGTACATCCGCGAAGCGCGGCGCATCAAGGCAAGCAAGACGATCGTGGAGCAGGAGGTGTCCGAGCGCTACCAGAAGGGGCCGCGAGCGGCCGAGTATCCCGACTCGGTGGGTGTCGGCTGGTATCCGATCGACATCCATCGCTCCGGGCCGGAAGACGTCGGGGCGAGCTGCCGTACCAAGCCGTTCCAGATTCCGCTGGGCGCGCTCGTGCCGGTGCGCGTCGCCAACCTCATCGCGGGGGCCAAGAACATCGGCACCACGCACATCACCAACGGCTGCTACCGCTTGCACCCGGTGGAATGGAACATCGGCGAGGCCGCCGGGGCGCTGGCGGCCTTCGCTTTGCAGGCCCAACGCCCTCCTCGGGCCATACGGGAGACGCCCGAGCTGCTGAAGCGCTTCCAGGGCGGCCTGCGCGACGAGGGTGTGCCGCTCGAGTGGCCGGCGAGCTTATGATGGAGGCTGTTGCCAAGGAGCTCGCGCCATGACCCCGGAACAAGTCCTCGCCCTCAAGCCGAAGATCCTCAGCCAGGCACAGCGCCAGGCTTACTTCCGCGACGGCTTCCTGCTCGTCGAGCGCGCGATCAGCGACGACTGGATCCGCAAGCTGCGCGCGGCCACCGACGAGCTGGTCGAGCGCAGCCGCAAGGTGACGAAATCGGATCCCATTTTCGACCTCGAGCCGGCGCACCGGCCCGACGCGCCGCGCCTGCGCCGAGTGTCGAACCCAGTGGAACAGCATCCGGTGTTCTGGGACTACTGCCTGAACTCGGCGATGGCGGACATCGTCGCGGACCTCGTCGGGCCCGACGTCAAGTTCCACCACTCCAAGCTCAACTTCAAATGGGCGAACGGCGGCGAGGAAGTGAAGTGGCACTACGACATCAGCTTCTATCCGCACACCAACTACTCGCCGCTGACGGTCGGCACCTATCTTTATGACTGCAGCATGGAGCAGGGCCCGCTTGCCGCGCTGCCAGGCAGCCATAACATCGAGCCGATGCTCTCGCAGTACAACGCGCAGGGCGCCTGGACCGGGTGCCTTGCGGACGCCGACGTGGCGAAGCTCGATCTGTCCAAGATGAGGTACCTGCCCGGGCCGGCGGGATCGCTCACCATCCACAACTGCCGCACGCTGCACTATTCGGCGCGCAACGACTCCGACCTCGGACGGCCGCTGTTGCTCAACGCCATGAGCTCGGCCGATGCGTTCCCCTACACCGTCAACCCGATCAAGCCGAAGCACGACCAGTACATCCTGCGCGGCAAGCGGGCGCAGTTCGCGCACCACGATCCGCGCCCCTGCCTGATGCCGCCCGACTGGTCGAAGGGCTATACCTCGATCTTCGCCCTGCAGCAGGAAGAGGAAGCCGAGATCGCGCGCTAGCGCGCGAAGTGCTCGAGCAGCCGCTGGGCGAGCACCGCGGGCTGCTCCTCGGGAATGAAGTGCCCGCACTCCGCGATCGCGCCGCCGCGCACGTCCGAGGCGACGGCGCGCAGCGATTCGAGCGGCTCCTCGGCGCGGCCGCGCGCCTCGGTCTTGGCGCCGCCGAGCGCTAGCACCGGCATGCGCAGCCGGAAGCCGGACTCGAGCAGCCGCTGGTTGTCGGCGCGATCCTGCGGCAGCGCCCGGTAGTACTCGAACCCGGCGCGCATCGCGCCCGGCTGCGAGTAGCAGCGTACGTACTCGTCGATATCCTTCGGCGTGATCGCGTCCCGCCGCCAGCAGAACTCGCGATAGAACCAGCCGAGGTATTCGCGCTCGCGTCCCTGCGTGAGCATTTCCGGCAGCTCCGGCGTCATGTGGAAGGCGTGGTGCCAGCGCCGGCCGCCCTGCGAGATGTCCGGGCCGATGCCCGGAATGGTCACGTCGAGGATGGCGAGCGTGCGCACCCGGTCCGGGATGGCGCAGGCAAGGGCGAACGCGGTGGGTCCGCCCCAGTCGTGTCCGACGAGGTGAAATCGCCCGAGGCCGAGCGGCTCGCACATTTCCCGCAGGTGCGTGGCGATGCTCTTCTTGTCGTAGGCCGTCGGCCGCGAGCTTTCGCCCAGGCCCGGCAGGTCCGGCGCCACGATCCGGTAATGAGGAGCAAGGAGCGCGATGACCTTGCGCCATTCGTGCGAGGTCTGCGGCCAGCCGTGCAGCAGCACCACCGGCTCGCCATCGTCCACGCCGCCGACCACGACGTGCAGCTCGACGCGCGAGAGCTGCAGAATCAAAGCATCGCCGAGCCGCCGTCCACCACCAGCGTCTGCCCGGTGATGAAGGCGGCGTCGGCGCTGGCGAGGAAACTCACCGCGCCGACCAGGTCCTCCGGGGTCTCGTCGCGCTTGATGGCGCGCGACATCTTGGTGATCTCGCCCATGCGGCGATGCACTTCGATCTGCGCCACGTTCTCCGATAGGGTGAATCCCGGCGCGAGCGCGTTGACCGTGATGCCGTCTGCGCCGAGCTCGCGCGCGAGGCCGCGCGTCATGGCGATCACGGCGCCTTTGCTCGCGATGTAGTGCAGGAAGAGGGGCACGCCTTTCAGCGGCGCGCCCGAGGCGAGGTTGATGATGCGGCCATAGCCGCCCTTGCGCATGTGCGGCGCGCAGGCGCGGCAGCAGAGGAACACGCCGAGCGTGTTCACGTCCATCACCTTGCGCCACTCCTCGGCCGGTATCTTCTCGAAGGAGCGCAGCTCGAGCGTGCTGAAGATCGCCGCATTGTTCACCAGGATGTCGATGCGCCCGAAAGCCTTGGCCGTCTCGGCAGCCATGCGCTCGACGTCGCGCTCGTTGCTCACGTCCACCTGCAGGCCGAGCGTGCGCGCGCCGGTCGCCTTGGCGATCTCGGCGGCCGAGGTGTCGAAATTGCGGATATCGGCCACCACCACGGCGGCACCGTCCTGCGCCAGGCGCTTCGCCAGCGCCTTGCCGATGCCGGCGCCCGCGCCGGTGACGATGGCGACCTTGCCGTTCAGCCGCTCCACACGACGTCCCCGTGGCTCACGTCGCGCGACAGCAACCCGAGCTCGCGCGCGAAATTGTTCATCGACGTCACCGTCTGCGGCGAGAGGGTCGGGTCGTAGAAGGCAGCATCGCGGCGGATGAGCTCGGCGATGAGCGACGCCTCCTGCGGCGGAAACAGCCGCTTGCCGATGTCGGTCGCGCAGCCGGGATCTTTTTTCAGCGCGTCCTGGGCCGAGCGCACGGCCTTGATGGCGGCACGCGCAACATCGGGCCGCTCGCGGATCGTCTTCTCGGTGCACACCAGGGCCGGGAAGGTATAGCCCTTCATCTCCGGCGTGCCGTCGCGCCGCGCGTCGAGCACCACCGTGCCGACGCCTTCGCGCACCGCGACCTCGGCGCCCATGCCGTTCGCCCAGAAGCCGTCGAGCTTGCCTTCGGCGAGCGCCTTGGCGGCCATCAGCCCGAACGAGGCTTTCTCGCCGACGGCGCCGGGCACCGGCCCGATCTGCACGTTGGAAATGCCGGCGCGCTTGAGGATCTGCTTGAGACCGTCCACGGGGCCGGGTGCCGCGCCGATGCGCAGGCCTTGGACGACGCTGAGATCGCCCCTCCGGGCGTTCAGGTCCCGCCGCACGACTAGGAACCAGTACATGTGCTGGGCGAGCGCGCACAGGAGCTTGCCGCCCTGCCAGTCCTTGAACGCATACAGCGCAGCGTGCGCGGCGCCGCCGACGAAATCGAGCCGGCCTTCGCGCAGCTCTTCGTACGTCTTTGTCACCGGATAGAGGAGCTCGAGCGTGGCGCCGGGGAGGAAGCCGAGCTCAACGGCGGCGATCGCCGGAAAGTACGACGGCGAGATGAGGTCCGGAATGGCGACGCGGATGGTCATGGCGCCTTGATACCCGCTGCCTGCACGGCGTCCTTCCAGAGCCGCAGGTCGTCGCGGATCGCCTGCTCGAATTGAGCCGGCGTGCTGCAAAAGGGATCCACGCCGATCTTGTCGAGGCGCGCGACGAAGGTCGCGTCCTTGCAGCCGGCGGCGATCTCGCGCGAGATGCGCTCGATGATGTCGCGCGGCGTGCCGGCTGGAGCCACGTAGCCATTCCAGGTCGCCGTGCGGAAGCCCGGGTACCCCTGCTCGGCGATAGTCGGCACGTCGGGCAGGGCCCCGGCGCGCTTCTCGCCGGAGGTGGCGAGGAGGCGCACGCGACCGGTGCCGGCGTGCGGCAGGAGCTCGTTGTAGTTGCCGAAGTAGCAGTTCACATGGCCCGCGACGACGTCGACCATCGCCGGCCCGCCGCCCTTGTACAGCACCGCCTCCATCTTCAGCCCGGCGCGCGCGAGGAAGAGGGACATCGTCAGGTGACCCACGGAGCCGGAGCCGGGCGAGGCGAAGTTGAGCTGGCCGGGGCGTGCCTTCGCGTAATCGACGAGCTCGGTCAGCGTGCGCACCGGCGTCTTGTCGTTGCAGCCGAGCGCGAAGTTGTTGGTGCCGACAATCGAGATCGGGGCGAAGTCCTTCACCGGGTCGTAGTTGATCTTCTGCACGTAAGGCACCACCGCGAGCTGTGGCGTGGCGGCGGAAAGGAGCGTGTAGCCGTCGGGCTCGGCGCGCGCGACGAGCTCCGCGGCGATGGCGCCGCTCGCGCCCGGGCGGTTATCGGGAACCACCGGCTGGCCGAGCCGGTGCGTGAGCCACTCCGCGGTGATGCGCGCGATCGCATCCGTGACGCCGCCGGGCGGGAAGGGCACCACCACCTTGATCGGTTTCTGCGGCCAGGACTGCGCGGCGGCGCACAGCGGAAAAAGCAGGGCGACGAGCAGCATCCTCATGCAGCAACTCCCAGTTCGTGTGCAATCGACACGGCGCAGGCCAGCGTGCGTGCGTCGTCGCCGATCCGGCCTATGACCTGCAATCCGAGCGGCATGCCGCTCGGGCTCTTCGCTACCGGGATCGCGACGCACGGCGTGTGCAATACCGTCGTCACGACGTTGAGCGCCACGTCGCCGGTGGAGGAAATTCCCTTCGGCGCCTCGCTGGTCGCGGCAGGCGCGAGGAGGACGTCGAGCTCGCCCAGGGCGTCGGCGAAATGCGCGCGGCATTGCGCAGCGTGCTGCTGCGCGCGCAGGTATTCCTTGGGGTCGAGGGCATAGCCGTCGGCGCAGCGCTGGCGCAGGCGCGGGTCGAGCTTGTCCGGAAAGCGGGTGAATTCGTCGGCCATGCTGCGCGCGACCTCGTACCAGAGGATGGCCGTGTGGCTCTCGCGCAGGCCTTTGAAGCGCGCGGGCAACTCGAACTCCAATGCGGCGAGCGCGCGCGCGGCGTCGTCGAAAGCCTTGCGCATCTCGGGCTGCACCAGGTCCCACTCGTTCGTGCGCCACATGCCGATGCGGGGCCTGCGCTCAATACGGCCTTCCAGGTCCGCGCGATTGGTGAGCGCGGCGCCGAAGAAAGCCACGTCTTCGACACTCCGCCCATAGACGCCGATGGTGTCGAGGGAATCGCCGCCGGGCTTCATGCCCGCGCGCGGGATGGCGTTGAAAGTGGGCTTGTAGGCGAAGATGCCGCAGTACGAGGCGGGCCGGATGAGGGAGCCCGCGGTCTGCGTGCCGAAGGCGAGCGGCACCATGAAATCCGCCACCGCGGCGGCCGAGCCGCTGGAAGAGCCGCCGGGGGTGCGCGAAAGGTCCAGAGGATTGCGCGTCTCGCGCGGCACGAAGGTCGCGAATTCCGCGGTCACCGTCTTGCCCAGGATCGTGCCGCCGGCGCGCCGCGTGAGCGCGACTGCGGCGGAATCGCTGCGCGGACGGTAGCCGGCGTAGATCGGCGAACCATATTCCGTCGGCATGTCGTGCGTATCGAAGATGTCCTTCACGCCCACCGGCACGCCGAACAGCGGTCCTCGCGGCGCCTGGGCTGCCGGAAATGAGCTCGCAACGTGCGTCCAGGCCTTCACTTCGGGCTCGCGCTGCGCGATGCGCTCGCGGCAGCTCGCGATCAGCGTTTCGGCTCTCAGCTCGCCGCGCTCGATGAGTCGCGCGGCCTCTTTCGCTCCAAGTCGGAAAGGATCCACGAGCGGCTCAGTATAATCGCCGCGCTCCGATGCGTAGTCGAAACATCGTCGTGGTGGGCGCGGGACCGGTCGGCACCGTCGCCGCGCTCGCGTGCGCGAGGCTGGGACACCGGGTCACGCTGCTGGAAGCCGAAGGGCGCGTGAACGATGCGCCGCGCGCTTCCACGACCCAGCCGCCGACGCTCGAGATCCTGGCCGAGCTCGGCCTCATCGACGAATACATCGCCCGGGGCCTCGTCTCCCGCACTTTCCAGTTCTGGGACCGGCCGACGCTGCGGCTCATCGCGGAATTCGATTTCGATCGCCTGCGTGATGAGACAGCCTATCCGTACGTCGTGCAGACCGAGCAGCACAAGCTCGCGCTCATGGGCCTTGCACGCTTGCGCGCAATGGGTAACGCCACCGTTCGCATGGGGAACCGGGTGACGGGCCTGCAGCAGGATGCCGATTCGGTGACCGTCGAGACCGAGCAAGGCGCGGTGCGCGCCGACTATGTCATCGGCTGCGACGGCGGCCGCAGCACGGTGAGGAAAAGCCTCGGCATCGAGTTCGAAGGCTTCACCTGGCCGGAGCGCTTCCTCGTCATCACCACGAAGTTCGACTTCGCGGCAGCGCTGGGCTGCTGCTATCGGAACTACATGGCCGATCCGGCGGAGTGGACGAACCTCTTCAAGGTCGCGGGCGACGATCTCAAGGGGCGCTGGCGCGCGGTGTACAACACGCGCGAGGACGAGAGCGACGAGGAGGCATTGTCGGACGCCGCCGTGCGCGCACGGCTCGCGCGTGCACACGTGCCCGAGGCGGGGCGCGACTACGTGCACCTCAACCTGTACAACGTGCACCAGCGCGTCGCGAAGGCATTCCGCAAAGGCCGCGCCTTCCTGTGCGGCGATGCGGCGCACGTGAATAACCCGATCGGCGGGCTCGGGCTCAACTCGGGGATCCATGAGGCGTGGCATGTGGCCAACCTCCTCGCCGACGGCGACCTGGATGAGTACGAGCGCGTGCGCCGGCCGCTCAACATCGAATACGTGCAGGAGCAGACCATCGCGAACAAGAAGCGCCTCGAGGAGCGCGATCCGGCCAGCCGCGAGAAGCGCTTCGAAGAGCTCGCGCGCATGGCGGGCGATGCGGCGAAACACAAGGCGTTCCTGATGCGCGCCTCGCTGCTCGAAAGCGTGCGCCGCTTACAATGAAGCGATGAAATTCGGACTCAACTTCTTCCCCTCGTTCAGGCCCGAGGACAGCACCACCGCCGATTACTACGAGCAGTGCCTGCGCCTCGCGGCGCGTGCCGACGAGCTCGGCTACAACAGCATCAAGACGGTCGAGCACTCGTTCTACGACTATGGCGGCCATTCGCCGAATCCGTGCGTATTCCTCTCGGCGATCGCGGCGCGCACGAAGCGCGTGCGCCTCATCACGGGCGCCGTGATCCCGGCCTTCCACCATCCTGCGCACCTGGGGGGCGATCTCGCGATGCTCGACAACATGAGCCGCGGCCGCCTCGACGCGGGGTTCGGGCGCGCGTTCCTGCCGAAGGAGTTCGAGGTCTACGGCGTGCCGATGTCCGAGAGCCGCGCGCGCTTCGAGGAAGCGATCGGCATGATCCTCAGGATGTGGACCGAGGAGCGCGTCGACATCAAGGGCAGGTTCTGGACGCTGGACGACGTGAGGCTCATGCCGCGGGTGGTGCAGAAGCCGCATCCGCCGGTCTGGATCGCGGCCATCTCGACCGAGGAGTCGTTCGTCTACGCGGCGAAGAACGGCTTCAACCTGATGATCGTGCCGTACGCGGGAAAGCCGGGGCAGCTGCAGGAGTTCGTGAAGATGTATCGCCGGATGTGGCAGGAGGCCGGCCATAACCGCGCCGAGCAGATCCAGGTGGCGCAGTTCGGCTACGTCGCCGAGAGCCGCGACGAGGCTATGGCCGGGTTCCGCCGCATCTGCAAGCGTTACCTCGAGACGTTCGCGGACGCGGTGCAGTCCTGGCAGGGCACCTCATCCGACCAGTATCCGGGCTACGACAAGATGGTGGCGAGCATCCTCGCGACGACGCCGGAGAAGATCATCGAGCAGGGCGGCGCCTTCGTCGGCACGCCCGACGACGTGGTGGAGCAGGTGAAGAAGTGCCGCGAGCAGTTCGGCGGCGACATCGAGCCTTCGATGCAGATTAACTTCGGCGGCTCGAGCGACGCGGAGGCGTTTCGCACGCTCGAGCTCATTGCTGCGAAAGTAATGCCCCGGCTTAGCTAGCCTTCGGCGGGGGCGGCGGTACGCCCGGCGGTGGAGGCGGGGGTGGTGCGGCCTGCGTAGGTGGGCGAGGCGCGTAGCGCGCCGCCATTGGAATCTGGTGCCCCTTGGCGTACATGCACTGCTGGTAGCCGAAGTCGTAGCGCTGCTGCAGGCTGTAGGCAGACTGGTTCGCGGCACCGGTTCCGGCAAGCGCGCCGCCCGCCAGGCCGACACCCGCGCCCACGCCGGCACCGGCATTTCCACCCATCAGGCCACCGGCGGCGGCGCCGATGGCGGTGCCGACGACCGCGCTCTTCACCCCGCTATCGGTGGCTGCCTGCTGCGCAGTCGTGCCGCCCACCTGCGTGCTCGCAAACTGGCGGCACTCGTGATCATCGAAACGGAACTGGTCGAAGCTCTTGGTCGAGCCGGGCAGCACCATCACGCTCGGGCCGGACGGCGGCGGGGTGGCGCAGCCCGCAAGAAGGGCGAGCGTGCCGAGCAAAACCTTCTTCATTGCGCGGGCGGCGGCGCCGGCGGCACGGCTTTCCAGCCGGTCGGGCACTCCTTGACGTACGGGTAATAGCCGCGCGAGGTCTCGCAGTAGTACCAGTAGCCCGATTGCAGCGGCTGGTCGCGTTCGACGTACTGCGCGGGTCCGGCGGGCGGCGGCACGGCGACCGGATAAGCCGGGTAATAAACCGGGGCCGGGTAGTAATAGGCCGGCCCCCAATACGGTCCGGGACCCCAGTAGGGACCGAAGCCGAAACCGATATGGACGCGGGCGCGGCCGTGGGCCGAGGCCGTGCCGGCGGCGAGCGCGCCGGCGGCCGCGAGGGCAATACCCAAGATGAGTTTGGAACGCGTTTTCATCCTAGGTTGAAGCCTATGCTCCCCGCGGGGCGGCAGGGGTAACAGAGTGTTACAGGACGCCTACTTGGGCTGCTCCGTGATCCGAAGGTAGGGCTTCGGCGCCTTCCAGCCCTTGGGGAAGAGCTTCTTGGCGTCCTCGTCGTTGACGGAGCCGGCGATGATCACGTCCTGGCCCTGCTTCCAGTTGGCGGGCGTGGCCACCTTGTACTTGGCCGTGAGCTGCAGCGAATCGAGCGTGCGCAGCACCTCGTCGAAATTGCGCCCGGTGGTCATCGGGTAGAAGAGCATCAGCTTGATCTTCTTGTCGGGCCCGACGAGGAACACCGTGCGTACGGTGAAGTTGTCGGCGGCGGTGCGCTTGCCCGGTGTGGCTTCGGCGGGAAGCATGTCGTAGAGC
>DATLDY010000266.1:0-3497 GCA_035525655.1 Burkholderiales bacterium | reverse complement strand
TCTAATCTAGCACTCTCATACGCGCCGTCAATCGTTCATCCTGTGACAGGCGACAGGATATGGATGACCCGGCTGGCGATCATTTCCTTCGTCTTCGCGCCGTAGGCCGCCATGTGCGGCGCCGCAGCGTGCGCCTTCAGCGCATCCATGCTTTCCCATTTCTCCACCACGACGAACGTGTCCGGCCCCCATTTGGTCTGGAAGGCAAGGGCGTTCTCGGCGTCGACGGCCGCGCCGTACTCGATGCAGCCTTTCTCGGCGTGGACGGCCGGCACATTGGCGCGGAACGCATCGAGGATGGCGGCGCGCTTGCCGGGCTTGGCGGTGATGACGGCGATGACGTGGATCATTCTCATTTCTCCAGGATGACGAGCTCGGGCGGGCGCCCGCGCTCGCAATAAACGATCGCGTTCTGCTCGAAGAGCTGGCCGAGCGCCTCGGCGTTGGCGCGGAAGATGCCGATGATGAGGAAGCTCGGCTCGCGCCAGCTGCCATCCGGATCGCGGCCCTCGCCCCAGAAGTGCGGATAGCCGGCGGCCGAGACGAAGTTCTGCAGCGCGGCATTGGCGACGCCGTTCTCGGCGTCCGACCGGCGCTCGCCGCGCGGGTTGGTGGCGGTGACGAAGGCGGCGGTCTGCGCGCCTTCGGCTGCCATCAGTGCATCGAGCACGACACTGGGCTCGCCGACGCGCAGCACGAACTGCTGCTCGGCGAACACCACGTAGTCGGCGTTCGCGTACGCCTCGATCTGCTCGGGGGTCACTGACACGGGGAAAAGCTACCATGCGGGCGGAGGAATACCCATGCCCTACACCCCTATTGTTCCAAAAGGCTCGCCCCCGCCGCTCGCGCCGTATTCACCCGGCGCCAAGGCTGGCAACACCGTTTATGTCTCCGGCACCCTCGCCATCGACAAAGACGGCAAGACCGTCGGCGTCGGCGACGCCAAGGCGCAGACACGCTTCATCCTCGAGTCGATCCGCTCGGTGCTCGAGGCCGCCGGCGGCTCGATGAAGGACATCGCCTTCAACCAGATCTTCCTCAAGGACCTGAAGGACTACGCGGCGATGAACGAGGTGTACCGCGAGTTCTTCCCGTCGGCACAGCCGGCCCGCTACTGCATCCGCGCCGACCTGGTGAAGCCCGAGTTCCTGGTCGAGATCGCGTCCACCGCGCACCTTTGAGCTGGACCCGGCGCCTTGCGCGATGGGGGCTCGTGCTCGGGCTCCTCGCCCTCTGGCAGCTCGCCGCCTTGCGCGGGCTGCCGGACTACGTGCTCTCGCCGGCGGCGATCCTGCAGCACTTCGCCACGGCGCTGACGTCGCGCGAGCTGTATGAGCATGCGTGGGCGAGCCTGACGCGCGCGCTCCCGGGCTTTGCACTCGGCACGGCCGCCGGCGTCTTGCTCGGGCTTGCCGCTGGCATCGCGCGCAACTTCGACGAGATGCTTTCGCCGCTTGTGTTCCTCACCTACCCGGTGCCAAAGATCGTGATGCTGCCGGTGTTCATGCTGTGGTTCGGCATCGGCGACCTGTCGAAGATCCTCATCATCGCCCTCGCCTGCTTCTATCCCTCTTTCATCAACGCCTATTACGGCGCGCGCGCGACGCCGCGCATCCTCGTCTGGTCGGCTCGCAACATGGGCGCGGGCGACGCGCAGATCTTCCGGCGCGTCGTGCTCCCCGGCGCGCTGCCCCTCATCTTCGCCGGCATGCGCGTCTCGCTCGCCCTCTCCTTCATCGTCATGTTCGCGACCGAGATGATCAATGCGCGCTCGGGCCTCGGCCATCTCATCCGCGAGGCGGAGAACGGCCTGCGGTTCGATCTCATGTACGTCTCGCTCCTCGCGATCGCCATCCTCGGCTATGCCGGCGATCGGCTGCTTCGTTTTTCTCGCATATATTTCCTGCCGTGGGAACAATAAATAGGGACAGACCCTATTTAAAAATTAATTAGGGTCTGTCCCCATTTATTTTTCGATGAAATCCCTCCGCGCCTTCATCCCGATAGCCGTACTGCTCATCGCCTGGGAAATCGCGGCGCGTAGCGGGATGTGGAGCAAGATCGTGTTTCCGTCGCTGGTGAACATCGGGCGCGAGTTCGGCCTGTTCTTCGCGCGGCCGGATGCGTGGGAGCAGGTCTGGACCTCGCTCTATCGCGCCTTCGGCGGATTTGGGCTCGCCGCGGTCATCGGTGTGCTGCTCGGGATGGTGATGGGGCGCTCGAAGCTGGTGGCCGAGCTGCTCGATCCGGTGTTCTCCGGCACCTACGCGGTGCCGAAGCTCGCGCTGTTTCCGATCTTCATCTTCGTCTTCGGCATCGGCAGCCTTTCGAAGGTGGCGCTGGTGTTCCTCGAATGCCTCTACCCGATCGTGATCATGACCTACCACGGCGCGAAGAGCGTCAATCGCGTGTGGCTATGGTCGGCGCAGAACATGGGCGCCTCGCGCGCGGAGATCCTGCGGCGCGTGGTGATCCCCGCGACCACGCCTTACATCTTCGCGGGATTCCGCGTGGCGGTGCCGGTGGCGATGATCGTGGTGGTGATCACCGAGATGATCAGCTCGGCCGACGGGCTCGGCTACCTCGTCATCTACTCCCTCTCCTCCCTGCGCACCGATCGCATGCTCGCGATCGTGGTTGTCATCGCATTGATCGGCTATGCGTTGGACAAGGGACTCGTGCTGCTCAGGAACCGGTTGATATACTGGGAAAAGCTGGACACCTACTACGTCTGAAGGAATTTCGATGATTCGCAGCCTGATCGCCCTCATTGGCTTCGTGCTCGCCGGCAACGCGCTCGCGCAGCAAGCCCCGCTCATTCGCCTTGGCCGCGGCTTCGCCGCCGAGGAGCAGGTCTGGCTGATGAGCGCGCGCCCGGACCTCACGCCGAACCAGGGCAAGCGCTACGAGCTGAAGCAGATCCTCTTCCAGGCCAACCCCGAGCGCTTCCAGGCCTTCCTCGCCGGCGAGCTCGACGCCGGCACCGCGCCCGGCCTCGCCGTGATCTTCGCGCACGCGCAGGGCATGGACATGAAGATCGTCGCCAACGTCTGCCTCGAGGCCGGCGGCAATTATTTCGCCACCACCTACATGGTCAAGGACGACGGCCCGATCAAGAGCATCAAGGACCTGAAGGGCGGCACCATCGGCGTGGTCGGCATCAAGACCGCGACCGACCTGTGGGCGCGCGCCGGCCTGATCAACGCGGGCCTGGTACCGGACAAGGACACCAAGGTGGTGCCGATGGCCTTCCCGGTGATCGGCGACGCTGTGCGCACCGGCAAGGTAAGCGCCGGCACCTTTGTCGAGCCGTTCTACTCCGCCGAGATGGCGAAGGGCGGGCTGCGCAAGCTGTTCACCGCGGTCGAGGCGGTCGGCTACGAGCACGAGCTGCTCGACATCTTCTTCGGCGAGAAATTCCTGAAGAGCAATCCCGAAGCGGTGCGCGCTTTCCTCTCCGATTACGTAGCGGTGACCAAGTACTACCTCGCCAA
>DATLDY010000256.1:0-16825 GCA_035525655.1 Burkholderiales bacterium | reverse complement strand
CCTTGTCGATGTCGCCGATGAACTGGTTGATGTTTACGGTGTGAAAGCTGGCAGGCGAATAGGGGGTCGGCATGTCCCACCGGGCTTGCGCAAAGGCGACGCTCGCAACGAGCGCGGACGACAGGACGACGCAGAGCTTGCCGATCGACATGGGAGTCCCCTAAGGCAGATAAGGTGTGGATGCTAGCTGATTTAGGCAGGCTTCGGTCTGTGTGCGCTACGGCCCCTGGCCTGACTTTCAGGCTTGGCGCGTAAAGGCGCGAAGGCGTTCGAATGGCCTGGGAACACCTGCAGACCTATCGCCTACGAAAGCGCGGCCTGATGGGCCGGCTTGGTACCCGAAGATAGGTGTGGTGGAGGCGGGGGGAATCGAACCCCCGTCCGTAAGCCCTAAACAGTCAGGACTACATGCTTAGCCTGGTTCTTTTCTGCTCTCGCCTTGCGTACGCCAACCGGCAGGCTGACGCTCGGCCAACCGCTTCGACGGATCTGCGCGGAGAAGCGGTCACCCCGCGCAGAGAGGCTGATGTGAATGACGCTGCACCGGTGAAACCAGCTCGGCTTGCGCCTTGCCTATCCGGCCTAGCCCATCAGCAAGCTAGTGCAGCGTCCAGCAGGTATTAGGCTGCTAGAGCGAAACGCTCGTCGTTGGCGTTTGTGTGTTTCCAGAATGGATTTACGAGGTGATCTGGTCCTCGGCATGCCCTGCGCTGTTTCGCGACCCACGTCGAAACCAGGTCGCCCCCGGATTCGTGTGATCGATGCGATGAATCAGTACTCATTATCGCATATGGGGTCTCGGCTCCTGGCTTCAAGGGCGTGGGACACTCGGCGCATGGACGACATCCTTCACGAGAGGACAGGGCAGCGCGGCGCTTTCGTCATCCGGCGCGAGGGCCGGATGCTGGCGCAGATGAGCTACAGCCTCGGCGGGCGCATGGCGATCATCGATCACACCGATGTCGACGGTGCCCTGCGTGGCACAGGCACGGGCGCGCGCCTAGTGAAAGCCGCCGTCGAGTGGGCGCGCGCGGAAAAGCTCGCGATCGTGGCCCTCTGCCCGTTCGCGAAATCTGTCTTCGACAAGACGCCGGAATACGCCGATGTGCTAAAAAAATAGGCTACCAGCCCTTCAGCACCAGCTTGCCGATCATGGTGCCGGATTCGAGCTTCTCGTGCGCCTTGCGCAGGTTCGCCGCGTTGATCGGCGAGAGCGTTTCTTTCAGCGTGCCGCGCAGCTTCCCGCTATCGAGCCAGTCGCTCACCTTGTTCAGCAGGCGGTGCTGCTCGATCATGTCGGCCGTCTTGAAGCGCGGGCGCGTGAACATCAGCTCCCAGCAAACCGTGGCGCTTTTCGATCGCACGACGTCCATCGCCAAGGGCTTCGTGTTCGCGACGATCGCGACCACCGCACCCTGCGGCGCCACGAGCTCGGCCATCGCCGGCCAGTAGGCGTCGAGGTCGCCACTGAAGTTGGCGACATACTCGACCGGCTTCTTCACCTGCCCGATGAGGTTCTCGCGGTGGTTGACGACCTCGTCCGCGCCAAGCTCCTTGCACCATGCGACGGTATCGGGACGCGACGCGGTTGCAATCACCCTCAGGCCGGCGAGCTTGGCGAGCTGGATGGCGATCGACCCGACCCCGCCGGCGCCGCCGATGATGAGTACCGTGCCGCCCGCGACGACCTTCATGCGGTCGTGGAAGCTCTCCCACGCGGTGATGGCAGTCAACGGGATTGCCGCCGCCTGCGCGAAATCGAGCTTCTTCGGCTTGCGGCCGACGATGCGCTCGTCGACGAGGTGGAACTCGCTGTCGCAGCCGGCGCGCGTAACGTCGCCGGCGTAATAGACCTCATCGCCGACCTTGAAGAGAGAAGCATCGCTGCCGACCGCCGCGACGGTGCCCGCGGCATCCCAGCCCAGGACGCGCGGCGTCGGGCTGCCAGCCTTGCGCTGCTTGGTATCCACCGGGTTAACCGACACCGCCTCTACCTTGACGAGCAGGTCGCGCCCGCTTGGCGAAGGCTTCGGCAGCTCGGTGTCATTGAGCGAAGCGATGTCGGTGCCGGTGTGCGCGACTGCTTTCATAGATGCTCCAACAGTTCGGATGGATGGGAAATGACGGCGTCGGCATTCCACGCCGGCGGGCCGGGATTGTCCGCGCTGTGGTAGCCGTAGTCGACCGCGATGCAACGCATGCCGGCGGCCCTGCCTGCCTGGATGTCGCGCAGGTCGTCGCCTACGTAGGTGCATTCGCCGGGTGGCAGACGCAGCTGCTGCGCCGCGAGCAGCAGCGGCGCGGGATGCGGCTTGAGATGCGCCGTGGAGTCGCCGCCGACCACGCACCCCGGCTCCAGGCCCAGCGCCGGGACGATGCGCTCGGTGAAGCGCATCGCCTTGTTCGTGACGATGCCCCATGCGATGGACCGGCGCACGAGCTCCGCGAGGACCTCCGCCATGCCGGTGAAAAGGCGCGTATGTACGCAGATCGCTTCGGCATAGAAGCGCAGGAACTCTTCGCGCATGGCGGCATAGGCCGGATCATCGGGCGCCATGCCGAATCCCACGCGCAGCATGCCTCGTGCGCCCATCGATACATAAGCACGCGTGGCATCGACGGCGAGCGGCTGCATGCCGCGGTCGCGACGCATCCGGTTCAGCGCCGCGGCAAGGTCGGGCGCGCTGTCGGCGAGGGTGCCGTCGAAGTCGAACAGCACCGCCCTGCTAATCACGCAGGCAGCGCAGGAGGTAATTGACGTCGCAGTCCGCTTCGAGCTTGTAACGCTGCGTGAGCGGGTTGTAAGTCATGCCGATCAGCTCCTCGACGCGCAGCCCGGCAGCCCGCGCCCAGCGGGAGAGCTCCGAAGGCTTGATGAAGCGGCCGTAGTCGTGCGTGCCGCGCGGCAGCAGGCGCAGGAGGTACTCGGCGCCGATCACCGCGAAGAGGTACGACTTCGGATTGCGGTTGATGGTGGAGAAGAAAACCTGGCCGCCGGGGCGCACCAGGCGCCGGCAGGCAGCCACCATGGCCGCCGGCTCGGGCACGTGCTCGAGAAGCTCCATGCACGTCACCACATCGAACGCGCCCGGATGCTGGTCGGCATAAACATCCACGTTGACGTGCTCGTAGCGCACGTCGGCCTTGCTTTGCAGCAGATGCAGCTCGGCCACGCGCAACGATTTTTCCGAAAGGTCGATGCCGGTGACGCGCGCGCCGCGCGCCGCCATCGCTTCGGCGAGGATGCCGCCGCCGCAGCCGACATCGAGGACCGCCTTGCCTGCAAGGCGCGAGCGCTCATCGATCCAGTCCAGGCGCAGCGGGTTGATCTCGTGCAGCGGACGGAACTCGCCGTGCGGATCCCACCAGCGGTGCGCCAGCTGGCTGAATTTCTCGAGCTCGGCCGGGTCAGCGTTCATCGCCGAACGATTGTCCCAAAAAAAAGCCCCGCCGAAGCGGGGCTTTTTCTGCTGCGGTTGCGCTACTTACTTGTTGGAGCCCGAGCCGCTCGACGAAGAGCCGCTGCTCGTTCCCGTCGCGCCGGTGGCGGACGGTGAGCCGGTCCCCGCGGTCGACTCGCGGCTGCCGAGAAGTTCGGCATCCACTCGCCGGTCCGGTTGCAGGCAGGCAATCAGCTTCGGGTTCTTGTTGCTCTGCTTGCCGAGCTTGTCGCACTGGTTGCCGGTCACCGGATCGGACTCGCCGCGTCCTTCCACTTGAAGGCGGCTGCTATCGACGCCTTTCTGCGCGAGGTAGTCGGCTACGGCCTGGGCGCGCTTCTCCGACAGCTCCTTGTTGTACTCCTCGGAGCCGATGCGATCGGCGTGTCCAATGAGCCTCACGCGCTCGACGTTCGCGCCCTGGGCGCTGCGCGCGAGGTCGTCGAGCTTCTGCTGGCCGTTCGCACGCAGCTCGGACTTGTTGAACTCGAACAGCACGTCGGTTGAGAGCGAGACCTTCTCGATCACGATCGGCGTCGGCGTCGGCGCAGGCACGGCCGCGACTAGCGGAGCCGGCTCAGGCGCCGCCTGAGGCGCCGGCGCGGGCGCGGCAGCCACCGGCGGCGGCACGGCCATCGAGGCGCGCGGCACGCCGTCGCACGGGGCGGCGGCCTTGTCAGGCGTCCAGTCGCTGCCCATGCGCCAGCACAGGCCGTACGGGTTGGTTGCTACGACGCCAGCGCCGCTGCCGACATAGCCGGGGGCGGGTGGCGGGTTTTGGACTGTCGCCGTGCGGCCGGCGGTGTTAGCCACCGAGCTCGTGCTCGCAGGTGCGGACGCGTTGCGCGCAGACCTGCTATCCGCTTGCGCCATCTGCACGCGAGGTGCAGCACTCTGTCCCGCAGCCGCCGGCGGGCATGCCATCGAGCCCGTTGCGCCGGCCGAACCGGGGCGCCAGCAATCGCCGAATCCATTCTTGACGACGGCGCCACTGGCGCCGCTCGTTACATACCCTTGTGCCGCAGCGGTGCCGGCGAACGCCGCTAGAAGCACTGCCAAAATGCGTTTCTCCATCGCTCTCTCCTTGTGGGAAAAAATGCCAAAACTGCCTAGCCGACCGGATTAGTCGGCATGGTCCACATGGAGCAGCAATTCATGTGCCGCTAGAAACGCAAACCCCGCCGAAGCGGGGTCTGGGACGTACTACGGACTATTGCGCTTACTGGCGGCGCGTGCCGATCACTTCGATCTCGACGCGCCGGTTCTTCGCCCGGCCTTCCTTCGTCTTGTTGTCGGCGACCGGCTGCTTCTCGCCCTTGCCTTCGGTGTAGACGCGGTTTGCCTCGATGCCTTTTGAAACCAGGTACGCCTTGACCGATTCGGCGCGGCGCACCGAGAGCTTCTGGTTGTACGCGTCGCCGCCGATCGAGTCGGCGTGGCCGATGGCGATCACCACTTCGAGGTTCACGCCGCGGATCTTGTTCGACAGGTCGTCGAGCTTCGACTTTCCGTCCGGCTTGACGACCGACTTGTCGAAGTCGAACAGGACGTCGGCGGCAAATGTGACCTTCTCGGCGACCGGTTTCGGCTTCGCCTCGGGCGCCGGTGCGGGCGTAACTTCCTGTCTGGGCGTCGGAGCAGGCGCGGGTGCTGGCGCGGGCGCTGGGGCCGGCTTCGGCTGGGGTGCTGGCTTCGGTGCTTCCTGCTGGGTGGCGCAACCCGCGGCGAAGGTCACCGCTACGAGCAACAGCCAGGCGTTTTTGAACATTTTCTCCCCCGTTCTTATCGAAGACTTCCCGAAAAACTTCTTTCTTTCAATGCCCTGCGAGAGGGCCGAGGGAATTCTGCCATAACTGCAAGCGCTTTTCCAAGGGCGCAAAGGCGTTGTGGCTGAATTTACCGTCGGTCAGTTGCGCTTCCCCCGCGATCCACACGTCGGTGACGTTCTCCCGGCCGGCTGCGTAAACAAGGTGGGACACCACGTCGTAGCACGGCTCGAGCTCGGGGCCGCGCAAGGCTACGGCGGTCAGGTCGGCCGCCTTGCCGGCGACGATCGAGCCGATCACCTCCCCGAGGCCGATGGCCTGTGCCCCGCCGAGCGTCGCCGCCCGCAGGGCCGCGTATGCCGGCATCGCCTGCGCGTCGCCGGCGACGCCTTTAGCGAGAAGCGCCGCGGTGCGCATCTCCTGGAACATGTCGAGGCGGTTGTTGCTGGCAGCGCCGTCGGTTCCGAGAGCGATGTTGACCCCTGCAGCAGCGAGCTTGGCGATCGGCGCGAATCCGCTCGCGAGCTTGAGATTGGAAGAAGGGCAGTGCGCGACCGAGCAGCCATGGCGCGCAAGGAGCGCTATCTCCTCAACTGTCAGATGCACCGCATGCACCGCGATCAGATTCGGCGCAAGAAGGTTCAGGCGGCGCAGGCGCTCGAGCGGGCGTACCCCGTGCTCGGCGAGCGAGCGCTCGATCTCATGCCCGGTTTCGTGCACATGGACGTGCACCGGCAGATCGAGCTCCGCGGCGAGCGTGGCGACCTTTCGGAATGTCGCGTCGGCAACCGTGTAGGGCGCATGCGGCGCGAGGCAAAAGCTCACCAGCGGGTCGTCCCGGTACCGGTCGCGCACTTCGAGGCCCTTGCGGAGGTAATCGGCAGCGTCAGCGCCGTAGGCCGTCGGGAACTCGAACACGATGATGCCGTGCGCCGAACGCATGCGCGCCTGGAGCGCCGCCTCCACCGCTGCCTCCGGGAAGAAATACATGTCGTTGAAGCAGGTGACGCCGCCGCGCAGCATTTCGGCACACGCGGCTAGCGTTCCGTCGCGCACGAACTCGGCCGAGACATGCCGCTTCTCCGCCGGCCAGATGTGATCTTCAAGCCAGCTCATCAGCGGCAAATCGTCCGCGAGGCCCCGCATCAGGGTCATCGCGGCGTGCGTGTGCGTGTTTACGAGCCCGGGTATCAGCGCATGCTCGCGCAGCTCGATGCGCTCGTAATCTGGAAAGCGCGCCAACGCATCCGGCGCCGGAAGGACTGCCTCGATGTTGCCGTCGCGCACGGCGACGGCGTGGTGCATCAGCACCGCGCCGGCGGGCTCTACGGGGACCAGCCAGCGCGGCCGGAGGATAAACCGCTGCTTTATCTCGGCGTGCCCTGGATCTCGACTACGACGCGCCGGTTCGGCGTGAGGCATTCGATGAGCGACTTGCGGTCCTTCTGGTCGGGGCAGGACTTCGTCGGCAGCGTCTTGCCGAAGCCCAGTGTCTCGACCTTGCCTGCATCGGCGCCCTTAGAGACGAGATAGGCGCGCACCGCGTCCGCGCGCTTCTCCGACAGGCGCTGGTTGTATTGCGCGGAGCCCATGCGGTCGGCATGCCCGTTGACGATGATGTAGCGCAGCTCGCCGATGTCTTTCAGCTTGGCGATCACCTCGGCGTCGAGCTTGGCCTTCGCGTCGTTCGTGAGGGCGGCCTTGTTGAATTCAAAGAGCTCGGTCGAAGACAGGTTGACGATGGCCGGCTTCTTCGGCTCGGGCTTCGGCGGCGCGGCCTTCACTTCCTGCGTAGGTGCCGGCGCGGGCGCCGGAGCCGGTGCCGGCGCAGGCGCGGGTTTCGCGACCGGCGTGGGCGCGGGTTTCGGCGCTTCCTGCTGTGTGGCGCATGCGCCCAAGGCAAGCGCGACCGAAGCAGCAAGCACGACCGAAGCCGTTTGGAATAGCGTCCTGGCGTTCATCTTCCCCCCTCGTTTTTTTAGCGTCAGACCCGCGCCATTTAATCACAGCGGACGCTCGCCATACAAGACGAATTTGCGAGGGAAAACCGTTGCTTGCGCGAAATTTGCGGCGCTGCCGCGTGATAAAATTCGAGCCTCTTCGCATGGAATCCTTCGCTAAAGAAACCCTCCCGATTTCCCTCGAGGAGGAGATGCGGCGCTCGTACCTCGATTACGCGATGAGCGTGATCGTGGGGCGCGCCCTCCCGGACGTGCGCGACGGGCTGAAGCCCGTCCATCGGCGTGTGCTTTTCGCCATGCACGAGTCCAACAATGTCTGGAACCGGCCTTACGTAAAGTGTGCGCGCATCGTCGGCGAGGTGCTGGGCAAGTATCACCCGCATGGCGATGTGGCGACCTACGAGGCGTTGGTGCGCATGGCGCAGGACTTCTCCATGCGCTACCCGATGATCGACGGCCAGGGCAACTTCGGCTCCGTGGACGGCGACTCGGCGGCCGCGTACCGGTACACGGAGTGCCGGCTGGAGAAGCTCGCCTCCGAGATGCTCGCGGATATCGAGAGCGAGACGGTCGACTTCGTGCCGAACTACGACGGCAAGGAAAAAGAGCCGGTCGTGCTGCCCGCGCGCGTGCCGAACCTGCTCGTCAACGGCTCCTCCGGAATCGCGGTCGGCATGGCGACCAACATCCCGCCCCACAATCTGAACGAAGTCGTCGACGCCACGCTGCACCTCCTCCGCCAGCCGCACTGCGCCATCGAGGAGTTGATCAAGCTCATGCCCGCGCCGGACTTTCCCACCGCGGGGATCATTTACGGCATCGGCGGCGCGCACGAGGGCTATCGCACTGGCCGCGGCCGCGTCGTGATGCGCGCGCGCACGCACTTCGAGGAATTCGGCAAGGGCGCCGATCGCACGGCGATCATCGTCGACGAGCTGCCCTATCAGGTGAACAAGAAGACCCTGCTGGAGAAGATCGCCGAGCTGGTGACGGACAAGCGCCTGGAGGGGATTTCGGATCTGCGCGACGAATCGGACAAGTCCGGCATGCGCATGGTGATCGAGCTCAAGCGCGGCGAGATCCCGGAAGTGGTGCTGAACAATCTGTTCAAGATGACCCAGCTGCAGGACGCCTTCCATATGAACATGGTGGCGCTGGTCGACGGTCAGCCGCGCGTGCTGAACCTGAAGGATCTCCTCGAGGCATTCATCTCGCATCGGCGCGAGGTCGTCACCCGCCGCACGGTGTTCGAGCTGCGCAAGGCGCGCGAGCGCGGCCACGTGCTCGAGGGCCTTGCGGTCGCGCTGTCGAACGTCGACGAGGTCATCGAGCTCATCAAGAAGGCCCCGGCGCCCGCCGATGCGAAGCGCGGACTGATGGCGCGTGTATGGCGCTCGGAGCTCGTGACGTCCCTGATTGGTGCGCGTCCGGTGGCGCAGTTCAGGCCGCAGGGCCTGGACGAAGCCTTCGGGCTGAAGGAAGACGGGTATCACCTGTCGGACGAGCAGGCGCAGGCCATCCTCGAGCTGCGGCTGCAGCGCCTCACCGGGCTCGAGCAGGACAAGATCCGCGACGAGTACAAGGAGGTCATGATGACCATCGCGGATCTCATCGACATCCTGGCGAAGCCGGCACGCATCACCCAGATCATCGGCGACGAGCTCGCTGCGCTGAAGCAGGCGTACGGCGACGCGCGCAAGAGCGAGATCGTCACCGTCGCCGAGGACATCTCGATCGAGGACCTGATCGCGCCGCAGGACATGGTCGTCACGTTCTCGCACGGCGGCTATGTGAAGGGTCAGCCGCTCGCCGACTACCGGGCGCAAAGACGGGGCGGCCGCGGCCGCATGGCCACGACGATGAAGGAGGACGACTTCATCGAGCGGCTGTTCGTCGCGCATTCCCACGACTATCTGCTGTGCTTCTCCAACCGCGGGCGGCTTTACTGGCTCAAGGTGTACGAGGTGCCCGCCGGCAGCCGCACCAGCCGCGGCAAGCCGATCGTCAACATGTTCCCGCTCGAGCAGGGCGAGAAGATCACCGCAGTCGTGCCGGTCAAGGAATTCGACCAGGACCACTATGTGTTCATGGCCACCTCCCAGGGCACGGTCAAGAAGACGCCGCTCGACGAGTTCTCGCGCCCGCGCCCGAGCGGCATCATCGCCGTAGGCCTGGACGAGGCCGACTATCTCGTCGGCGCCGCGCTCACCGACGGCAAGTACGACGTCATGCTGTTCTCCTCGGAAGGAAAAGCGGTGCGCTTCGAGGAGGCCGACGTCCGGCCGATGGGCCGCCAGGCGACCGGCGTGCGCGGCATGCGCCTGGGCGAGGGCCAGCGCGTCGTCTGCATGCTGGCGGCGAGCGATGAATCGAAGGGCGTGCTGACGGCCACGGAAAACGGCTTCGGCAAGCGCACGCCGCTCGGGGAGTATCCGCGCCACGGCCGCGGCGGCCAGGGCGTGATCGCCATCCAGGCCTCCGAACGCAACGGCGCCCTGGTCGGCGCGGTGCTGGTGGATGACAACGACGAGGTGATGCTCATCTCGACCGGCGGCGTCCTCATCCGCACCAGCGTCGCGCAGATCCGCGAGCAGGGCCGGTCCACGCAAGGCGTGACGCTCATCGCGCTCGGCGACGACGAGAAGCTCGCGGGTGTGGAGCGCATCGAGGAGCGCGACCTCGGCGCGAACGGAAATGGCAACGGCGGCAATGGCGAGGGCCATGAAGACTTGCCGCCTGCCGAAACGCCTCCTGAAACGCCTCCCCCCACGGTGCATTGAGTTTGCGGGTCACTTCCTAAATGTCACGGATTTTCAATTTCAGCGCGGGCCCGGCCATGCTGCCCGCCGAGGTCCTTTCCCGCGCCGGCGACGAGATCCTCGACTGGCACGGCAGCGGCATGTCGGTGATGGAGATGAGCCACCGCGGCAAGGAATTCATCGCCATCGCCGCCGACGCGGAGAAGGACCTGCGCGAGCTTCTCTCCATCCCGGCGAACTACAAGGTGCTGTTCCTCCAGGGCGGGGCGACGCTGCAGTTCGCGCAGATCCCGATGAACCTCCTGCGCGGCAAGGGCAAGGCCGACTACGTCTCGACCGGCGAGTGGTCCAAGAAGGCGATCAAGGAAGCGAAGGCGCTGTGCGATGTGCACATCGCGGCGAGCTCCGAGGACAAGAACTTCACGTACGCGCCGAAGAGCTGGAACGTGCGCAAGGACGCCGCTTATGTCCATTACTGCTCGAACGAGACCATTGGTGGAGTCGAGTACCACGCGGTGCCGCAGGCGCCGGTCCCGATCGTCGCCGACGCGTCTTCGCATTTCCTGTCGCGGCCGATCGAGGTTGCGAAGCTGGGCCTGATCTACGCTGGCGCGCAGAAGAATGTCGGGCCCGCCGGCCTCACCATCGTGATCGTGCGCGATGACCTGATCGGCAACGTCGCGAAGGGCACGCCGAGCGTGATGGACTATAAGCTTCAGGCCGAAGCGGACTCGATGCTGAACACGCCGCCGACCTACGCGATGTACGTGGCAGGCCTGGTCTTCAAGTGGCTGAAGACCATCGGCGGCGTGCCCGAGATCGAGAAGCGCAACATCGAAAAGAGCAAGCTCCTCTACGATTACCTCGACACCACCCAGTTCTATCGCAACCCGGTGGCGAAGGAGGACCGCTCGCGCATGAACATCCCCTTCACGCTGCACGACGCGAAGCTCGACGAGCCGTTCCTGAAGGGGGCGGCAAAGGAGGGCATGGTGCAGCTGAAAGGCCACCGCTCCGTGGGCGGCATGCGGGCATCGATCTACAACGCGATGCCGATCGAGGGCGTGCAGTGCTTGGTCCGATACATGCGCGAGTTCGAAAGGCAGCATGGCTAAGGCGAAGAAGTGCGAGATCCTGGTCATCAACCAGATCGCGCCGGTGGGCCTCAAGCGCTTCCCGGCGGAGCGCTACGCGGTGGTCAAGGAATCGAAGGACCCCTGGGCGATCCTGGTGCGCTCGCAGGACCTGCACAAGTTCGAATTCGGCCCTTCGCTGCGCGCGGTCGGTCGCGCCGGTGCCGGCGTGAACAACATCCCCGTCCCCGCGCTCTCCAAGCGCGGCATCCCGGTGTTCAATGCGCCCGGAGCGAATGCCAATGCGGTGAAGGAGCTGGTGCTCGCGGGGATGCTGATCGCCGCGCGCAACCTTGGCCCGGCGCTCGAGTTCGTCAAGGGACTCGACGGCGGCGGGGATCTCAACAAGACCGTCGAGAGCGGCAAGAAGCAGTTCGCTGGCTTCGAGCTGCCGGGGCACACGCTGGGCGTGATCGGCCTCGGCAAGATCGGCAGCCTCGTGGCAGACGCGGCGATCCGTCTTGGCATGAACGTACAGGGCTTCGATCCGCACATCACGGTGGAGGCTGCGTGGAGCCTGCCTTCGCAAGTGCGCCGCGCCAATTCAGTGGACGAGGTCCTGAAGACGAGCGACTTCGTCAGCCTGCACGTACCGCTGGTGGAGAAGACCCGGAACCTCGTCAACACGAAGAACATCGACCATTTCCGCTCCGGTGCGGTGCTGCTTAATTTTTCGCGCGAGGGCGTGGTCGCCGACGAGGCGGTGCGCAAGGGTCTCGCGAGCGGCCGGCTGCGCTGGTACGTGACCGACTTCCCGAGCAAGGAGCTCCTCGCCGAGGAGCGGGTCATTGCGCTTCCCCACCTGGGTGCGTCGACCGAAGAGGCCGAGGACAATTCCGCGGTGATGGTGGTGGACGAGCTGCGCGAGTACCTCGAGCACGGCAACCTGCAGAACGCGGTCAACTTTCCGGACGCGCAGATGCCGCGCGAAGCGCCCTACCGGCTGGCGATCGCCAATGCCAACGTGCCGGACATGCTCGGCCGCATCTCGCACGCCCTCGGCAAGCGCAAGATCAACATCCACAACATGCTGAACAAATCCAAGGGCGACATGGCTTACACGATCGTCGATACCGACAACGCGGTCGGCAAGGACGTGATCGACGAGCTGTGCCACACCACCGGCGTGCTGGCTGTTCGGTACCTACCGGCAGATGCCTGACGACATCGAAAAGCTGCGGCGCGAGATCGATGCGATCGATGACGAGCTGCTGAAGCTCCTCAACCGCCGCGCCGGCCTTGCCCGCCGTATCGGCGCGCTCAAGTCGGGCGGCTCGGTCTACCGGCCGGAGCGCGAGGCGCAAATCCTTAAGCGCATGCAGGATCAGAACCCGGGCCCCCTCGGTGGCGAGCGCGTCGCCGCGGTGTTCCGCGAAGTGATTTCCGCGTGTCGCGGCCTCGAGGAGGCGATCCGCGTCTCCTACCTGGGCCCGGAAGGCACGTTCAGCGAGCAGGCGGTGCGCAAGCACTTCGGCCGTGCGGTCGATGCTCTGCCCATGGCCTCGGTCGATGAAGCTTTCCGGCGCTGCGAGGCCGGTGCCGTGCAATTCACGGTGGTGCCGGTCGAGAATTCGACCGAAGGCGTGGTCGGGCGCACGCTCGACCTGCTGCTCGCCACGCCGCTTCGGATCTGCGCCGAAATCGAGCTGCGCGTGCAGCAGAATCTGCTGGCGAAGACAGCGCTCAAGAATATCCGCCGCGTTTATTCGCATTCCCAGTCGCTGGCGCAATGCGACACCTGGCTCGCGCAGCATCTTCCTGGCATCGAGCGCGTGCCAGTGGCGTCGAATGCGGAAGCCGCGCAACGCGCGGCGAAGGAAGAGGGCAGCGCGGCCATCGCCGGGGAGGCGGCTGCGGAGCGCTATGGCCTCGAAGTGCTGGCACGCTCCATCGAGGACTCGCCCAACAACACGACGCGCTTCCTCGTGCTCGGCCAGGTCGACCCGGCGCCGAGCGGGCGCGATCGCACCTCGCTCGTCCTGTCGGCGGACAACAAGCCCGGAGCGGTGCATGCGCTGCTCACGCCGCTTGCCCAGCACGGCGTCAGCATGACGCGCATCGAATCGCGGCCGGCACGCAGCCGCTCGGCGCTATGGGAGTACATGTTCTTCATCGACGTGGAGGGTCACCACAAGGACAGCAAGGTGGCGCAGGCGCTCGCCGAGCTGGCATCGAAGGCGCCTTACCTCAAGGTCCTGGGGTCTTACCCCATAGCAACATGAGACCGGTGCACTGACATGCTCATCGATCCCTGCGAGCTCTCGCCCTCCTACGTGCGCTCGATCGCGCCGTATCAGCCCGGCAAGCCGATCTCCGAGCTAGCGCGGGAGATGGGGCTCGCCGAGGCGGGCATCGTCAAGCTTGCGTCTAACGAGAACCCGCGCGGCATCGGTCCGCGCACGCGCGCCGCTATAGACGCCGCGCTTGCCGACGTGGCGCGCTATCCGGACGGCAATGGCTTCGAGCTCAAGCAGGCGCTCTCGCGCCGCTACAACGTCGACATGGCGTCGATCGTGCTCGGCAACGGCTCGAACGACGTCCTCGAGCTCGTGGCGCTCGCCTTCCTCGGACCCGGCCGCGCCGCGGTGATGTCGCAGCACGCGTTCGCGGTCTATCCGCTCGCCACGCAAGCGCGCGGCGCACGCTCGATCGTCCTGCCGGCGAAGAACTATGCGCATGACCTCGAAGCCATGGCGAGAGCCGTGGACGATGAGACCTACGTCATCTGGGTGGCGAATCCCAACAACCCCACCGGCACCTTCGCGCGCGCCGATGAGCTCGAGGCTTTCTTCCGGCGCGTCCCCGAGCGCGTCCTGGTCGTGCTGGACGAGGCGTACAACGAATACCTGCCCGGCGACCTGCGCGGCGACAGCGTCAAATGGCTGCGGCGGCATCCGAACCTGATCATCACGCGCACGTTTTCGAAGGCCTATGGCCTCGCCGGGCTGCGTGTCGGATATGCGCTCGCGCATGCCTCCGTGGCGGACATCATGAATCGCGTGCGGCAGCCCTTCAACGTCAACAGCATTGCGCTCGCGGCGGCGGCCGCGGCGCTCGACGACATGGAGTTCGTCGCGCGCAGCTATGCCGAGAACCTGCAGGGGCTGCGCCAGCTTGAAGAGGGTGTTCGCGGCGCCGGGCTGGAGTTCATTCCTTCCCACGGCAATTTCCTTACGGTCCGCGTTGGCAAGGCGGCGGAAATCTACAAGCGACTGCTGCGCCGCGGCGTCATCGTGCGTCCCGTGGCCGGCTACGAGCTGCCGCAGCATCTGCGCGTGACGGTCGGCACCGCGCCGGAGAACGAGAAGTTCCTCGCCGCGCTTGCGGCCAGCCTCAAGGAATAAGTGCGCCTCGCCGTCATCGGGGTTGGCCTGATCGGCGGCTCCTTTGCGCTGGCGCTCAAGCGTGCGGGCAAGGTCTCCCACGTTGTCGGCGTGGGGCGTAACCAAACCAATCTCGATCTCGCCCGCAGCCGCGGTGCCATCGACAGCGTGGCGGCGGACGCCGGCGCCGCCGTGAGCGATGCCGACCTCGTGTTGCTGGCAGCGCCGGTCGCGCAATTCGCCGCCATCTTTGCGGCGCTCGCGCCGAAGCTGCGGCCGGGTGCGGTCGTCACCGACGCCGGCAGCACGAAGCGCGACGTCGTCGCTGCGGCGCGCGCCGCGCTCGGCGCGCGGATCGCACAGTTTGTCCCCGGCCATCCGGTGGCCGGCGCCGAGCAGAGCGGCGCGGGTGCGGCGAGTACCGAGCTCTTCCGCGGCCGCCGCGTCGTGCTGACGCCGTTGCCGGAAAACCCGCCTTCAGCGGTCAACCAGGTGCAGCAGGCGTGGGAGGCGTGCGGGGCGCGCATCACTCGCCTCGCGCCCGATGAACATGATTCGGTGCTCGCCGCGGTGAGCCACCTGCCGCACCTTCTCGCGTACGCCCTGGTGCACGACATTGCGCGGCGCGAGAACGCGGAGCAGCTTTTTTCATACGCCGCGGGCGGCTTTCGCGATTTCACGCGCATCGCGTCCAGCCATCCGGAGATGTGGCGCGACATCTGCATGGCGAACCGCGATCGCCTGCTGCAGGAGCTCGCGCGCTACCGGTCGAAGCTCGATGCGGTGCAGGCGTTGCTGCAGGGGGGCGAGGCCGCCGGGCTGGAGAAGCTCTTTGCCGAAGCGCGGGCAGCGCGCGAGCAGTGGCTGAAGTCCTCGAGTTGAACGCAGCGCGCCGCGCGCGCGGCACGCTGCGACTCCCGGGCTCGAAAAGCATCTCCAACCGCGTGCTGCTGCTGGCGGCGCTCGCCCATGGCGAGACGCGGGTCGGCGGCCTGCTCGATGCCGAGGACACGCGCGTCATGCGCGAGGCGCTTGCAAGGCTCGGCATCGCGCTCACCGAGAGGCCCGACGGCATCACCGTCGACGGCGCCGGCGGCGCCTTCCGCGAGAAGAAGGCCGACCTTTTCCTCGGCAACGCCGGCACCGCGCTGCGCCCGCTCACCGCCGCGCTCGTCTTTTCCGAGGGCGAATACTTCGTCTCCGGCGTGCCGCGCATGCACGAGCGCCCCATCGCCGACTTGGTGGATGCCCTGCGCTCGATCGGCGCCCGCATCGATTACACGGGCAAGGACGGCTATCCGCCGCTCGCGATCCATCCGGCAAAGATGCGGCTCGAAAGCGCGGTGCGAGTCAGGGGCGACGTATCCTCGCAATTCCTAACCGCGCTTCTCATGGCGCTGCCGCTCACCGGAAAGCCCGCGACCATCGAGGTTTTGGGCGAGCTCATCTCGAAACCCTACGTCGAGATCACGCTCAACGTCATGCGTCGCTTCGGCGTGGACGTGCAACGCGACGGATGGCGCGCTTTCCGCATCACGGCGGGGCGTTATTCCTCGCCCGGCACCATCCTCGTCGAGGGGGATGCATCTTCCGCGTCCTACTTCCTCGCTGCGGGCGCCCTCGGCGGCGGCCCCGTGCGCGTCGAAGGCGTCGGGCGCGGCAGTATCCAGGGCGATGTGCGGTTCACCGAGGTCCTCGAGGCCATGGGCGCGCAGGTGTCCATGGGTGACGGGTGGATCGAGTGCTCGTCCGCCGGCGGGCTGCGCCCCATCGACATGGACCTGAATCACATTCCGGACGCGGCGATGACCGCCGCGGTCCTTGCGCTATTCGCCTCCGGACCGAGCGTGCTGCGCAACATCGCAAGCTGGCGCGTCAAGGAAACCGACCGGCTGGCGGCGATGGCGACAGAGCTGCGCAAGGTCGGGGCGACGGTGGAAGAGGGCAGCGACCATCTGCGCATCACGCCCGGCCCACTGAAGGGCGGCGTTGCCATCGACACCTACGACGACCATCGCATGGCGATGAGCTTCTCGCTCCTCGCCATCGGCGGGGTGCCGGTGCGCATCAAGGATCCGAGCTGCGTCGGCAAGACTTTTCCTGAATATTTCTCCGCGCTGAAGACCCTCACCGCATGAATGCGCCGGTTATTGCGATCGATGGCCCCTCGGCATCGGGAAAGGGGACGATTGCAAGCCGCGTCGCCAAGCAGCTCGGCTTCCATTACCTGGAGAGCGGCGCGCTGTACCGCGTCCTCGCGCTCATCGCCTTGCGCGAAGGCGCGACCGAGGAAGCGCGCCTCGCGGCGTTCGCGGCGGACATGGATGTCGTGTTCGACGACGGAGAAGTGGTGCTCGGGGACGAAGCCGTGACCGAGAAGGTGCGCAGCGAGCCGGTGGGCAATCGCGCTTCCGAGGTCGCCAGGGTCCCGGCGGTGCGCCAG
>DATLDY010000246.1:0-19344 GCA_035525655.1 Burkholderiales bacterium | reverse complement strand
TCGAAGCCGTCGCGCACCGCATCGGCGAAGAGGTTGGCGGCGAGCACCAGGACGAACATGAAGAAGAACGCCGCGGCGAGCGACCACCAGACGATCGGCTCGCGCCCCATCTCCAGGCGCGCGGAATTGATCATGGTGCCGAAGCTGGTCGTGGCGGGATCGACGCCGACGCCGACGTAGGAGAGCACCGCCTCCGCCAGCACCAGACCGGAGAAGTCCATGACCATCGCGATGATCACGATATGGGCGACGTTGGGCAGGATGTGGCGCGCGAGGATGCGTGCATTGGAGACGCCGAAAGCGTGCGCGGCCTGGATGTACTCGAGCTGTGACAGCTTCAGCGCTTCGCCGCGCAGGAGCCGGGCAAGTCCGGTCCAGCTCGTCAGGCCGAGGATGCCGCACAGGACGAGCAGGCGGAAGTCCGCGCGCTGCGTGGCGGTCTCGAACCAGCTCGCGTTGCGCTCGATCACGACCTGCATCATGAGCACGGCCGCGGCGATGAGGAGCACGCCGGGAATCGCATTGAGCGTCGTATAAACGTACTGGATCGCATCGTCGATCCAGCCCTTGAAGTATCCGGCCATCGTGCCGAGCGCGACGCCCAGCGGCAGCAGCACGAGCGTGGTCAGGGTGCCGATAGCGAGACTGGTGCGAATCGACTTCAACGCCTGATAGAGCACATCCTCGCCCACCTTGTCGGTCCCGAGCACGTGGTAGTGCTGCGCAATGCTCGCCACCGGCGCGCCAACCAGCAGCATCACCGCGAGGGTGATCCACGCCGCGTGCCAGGGGACGAGCGGCCGGCGCCGCGTGATCGGCCGCAGCAACAACATAAGCACCGCGAATGCGGCAGCGCCGATAAGGCCACCTCGCAGAGCGAGCCCGGCGATGTCGCGGGCCGCCTCAGCCTCGTCCTTGAGGTGGGCACCGCCAAAGCGAAGGCGCGGGAAGTCGCGCAGCGACTTTCCATCCGGAGCCTCGATCTGCTCTTTCGCATAAAGGCGCGTGGCGAGCGGAGCCGAATAGGTTTTCTCGCTTCGCGAACGCAGGTGATCCAGCGTCACATCGAGGACCGAGCGGATTTGGAATCCGCCCGGCGTGCGGAAATGCAGCGAGTCGGCAAGCCCGACGACGAGGTAGGCGCCGAGGACCACCCCCGACGCGATGGCCGTACGCGCCGTGAACACGCGCCGCCAGGGCGCGGCGAGGTGCGGCCGCCGCACGCAGTACCCGGCATAGACCGCGACGGCCACGACCAGGACCCAAAGCAGCGCATCGGTGGCGAGGATGACAGGCGTCATTCGAGCCGGATGCGGGGATCGACGAGCGTGTACGACAAGTCGGTCAGCAGGAGACCCAGGATGTAGAGCACGGAGCCGATGAACACCATCGAGCGCACGATGGCGAAGTCCTGGCCCTGGATCGCGTCGATGGTGTAGCTGCCAAGGCCCGGGATGCCGAAGAACGACTCCGTGAGCAGGCTCCCCATGAAGAGAAGCGGGATCACGACCACCGCGCCCGTCAGGATCGGGATCATGGCGTTTTTGAGGACGTGGCGAAACAGCACCACGGATTCGGCGAGGCCTTTGGCCCGCGCGGTTCGCACGTAATCGCGTCCCATCTCCTCGAGGAAGATGGTGCGGTACCAGCGGCTGCCGGAGCCGACACCGCTGATGACCCCGATCAGCACCGGCAGGATGACGAACTTAGCGGCATCGAATCCCCCGGCATAGCCGGAGATGGGCACCAGGTGCCACAGCTTGGACGCCACGTATTGGCCGCCGATGATGTAGAACAGCGTCGAAATCGACATCATCGCCACGCACAGCACGACGCCCCAGAAATCCAGGTAGGTGGCCCGGAAGAACGCCATCAGGAGCGCGAACGTAATGTTCACCAGGATGCCCACCAGGAATACCGGCACCGCGAGGGCGAGGCTCGGCAGCATGCGGCCGCGGATCTCCTGCCCGATGTCGCGGCCGTCCTCGGCGCGGCCGAAGTCGAGCGCGAAGAGCTTTACCGACTTCTCGAAGAAAATCGTGTCCCGCGGCCCGTTGTGCCACAGCAGCGGCTTGTCGTAGCCGCGCTCCTGCTTCCACTTCGCGATGGCCTCGGGGGTGATGCGCTTTACGCCGAGCTGCATGCGCGCCATGTCCTCGGGCGTGTTGACGACGAAAAACAGCGTGAAGGTCAGCAGGTTGACGCCGATGAGGATCGGCAGCGCGTAGAGGATTCGACGGACGATGTACGCGAGCATCAGCGCCGCTATGCCGGACGCGCCGCCATGCGCTCGCGGCGGCGGTAGGCCACGACGGCGGGAATGGCCGATACGATGAGCACAAGGGCAATCAGCGCGAGCGGCCAGGCGATCGGGTTATTCCACTCGCGGCGCGCTTCCTCGCGGCGAGCGAGATCGAGGCGCAGGTATTTCATCGTGTTGCCCGCCATGTCGTTCGGCTTCTCGTTCTTGAGCCAGCCGTGGGCGAGGCTGTACTGCTTTGGGTGGAAGCCGAAGATCCACGGCGCGTCGTGGCGCACGATTTCGACCATGGCGTCGATGGTCTCTTGCCGCTCGGGCGAGTTTGGCATCACCTTCATGCGCTCGAAGAGCGCGTCGAACCTCGCGTTGGCATAGTTCGAGCTGTTGGCGCCCGCCCCATCGGCGCGTGCCTGCGGGCCGTGCAGCAGGAAAAGGAAATTTTCCGCGTCGGGATAATCCGCCGACCACCCGAGGCCGTATACCTGCTGCGTGCCTTTTCGGATCTTTTCCTGGAACCGGTTCCAGTCAGTCTCGCGCACCTCGAGCTGGATCGAGAGCTTCTCGAGCTGCTTGCGCCACCAGTCGAGCCTCGCCTTGTCGCCCGGGCCGCGCGAGGTCGTGTCGAAGTACAGAACCAGCGGCGCGCCGGTCCTCGAGTCGATGCCGCCGGGATAGCCGGCTTCGGCGAGGAGCTTTTTCGCCTCCTCGAGCGGCCGGCGCTGCTCGCGGCCGTTACGCCAGACGTGCGTCACGGGATTGATGCCCTCCGCGCCTTCGCGCCGGCCGAAGATGCCCGGCGGCACCGGGCTATGCGCCACCACGCCGCGATTGTTATGGAAGATCGACAGGAACTCTTCCATGTCGACAGCGACGGAGATGGCCTGGCGCAGCTTCCTTGCGCGCTCCGAAGTGCCGCCCACCACCGCATCCTTCATGTTGAAGCCGAAGTAGTAGATGGTGGCCGCGACCAGCGTCGTCAGGCCGATGCCTTTCTGCGTCATCTCGGACGAGGGCTCCGAGGCGCCCTCGATGCTGACGCGCACTGCCTGGTCGAACTGGTCGGAAGTGATGCCGGCGGCGTCGTAATAGCCCTGCAGGAATTTGTTCCAGTAAGGCACGCTCTCCTTCTCGCGGCTGAAGACGATGCGGTCGATGAAAGGCAGCGTCTTGCCCCTGTCCGCTAGAAGGCCCGCCGCCGCATCGCCCGGCTCCCCCTCCGATGGATAAGGCTCGCCGCGGAAATTGCGATTACGCGCAAGCACGATGCGCGCGTTGGGGTCGTGCTCGGCAAGCATGTAGGCGCCGGTGCCAACCGGCCACCAGTCGAGCGTGAAGTTCTTCTGCAGCATGCCTTCCTGCTGGAAGAACTTCTCGACCTCCCACGGGATGGGCGCGAAGAAGGGCATCGCCAGCCAGTAGACGAATTGCGGATAGCGGCCGTTCAGCGTGACGCGATACGTATAGCGGTCGACCACCTCCACGCCCTTGAGAGGATGCTGGCGCAGATCCAGCCAGCGGCTGCGGTCGGATTCGGCCTCCTTGAGGCGCTTCGCGAAGTCGGGCATGCCGACCACGTACTCGGCCATCAGCCCGAAGATCGGCGAATGCAGCCGCGGGTGCGCGAGGCGCTTGATCTGATAGACGTAGTCTTCGGCGACCAGCTCGCGCGTGCCCACCGGAAGCTCGTAAGGCGTGCGTAACCGCTTCACTGCGGCGGGGGCCAGACGGTGGTTGTCCTCGACGAACGCGGGATGCGGCTGGTAGCGAATGCCCGGGTGGATGCGGATCTCGTACACCGTGTACTTGCCGCCTTCGATCTCGCGCGGCTTCGGCACGTCGACGGCCGTGAGCGGAACGAGCTCGTAAGGCCGCTTGAGGTAGTGATACTGCAGCGGCGGCTCCATTACCTGGCGGGTGAACTGCGCCTCGTCGCTGGTGTAGGACTGCACCGGATCGAGATGCTTCGGCCGCTCCGTGAACGCCGCGTAGTAGATGTTCTCGCCGCGCTCCGCGGCCGGATACGGATCGTTCCAGACTTCGCCGCAGCCTGCGAGAAAGGCGAGGCCGATCAGGAGGCTGCGCACACGGGAAGTATAATCAACCGATGCCCCTCCTCGCCGGCAAGAAAATCCTGATCACCGGCCTGCTCTCCAATCGCTCGATCTCCTACGGCATAGCCAAGGTGGCGCGACGCGAAGGCGCCGACATTGCGCTTACGTATCAGAACGAGCGCTTCAAGGAGCGCTGCGAGGACATGGCGAAGGAGCTTGGGGCGCAGGTGGCGCTGCCCTGCGAGGTGACGAACGATGCGGAGATCAGCGCGCTCTTCGCGGCGCTGAAAGCGAAATGGGGCCAGCTCGACGGCCTCGTCCACGCCCTCGCCTTCGCCCCGCGCGAGGCGATCGCCGGCGATTTGCTCGACGGCATGTCGCGCGAGGCGTTCCGGCAGGCGCACGACATCTCGTCCTACAGCTTTCCTGCGCTCGCCAAGGCGGCGCGCCCGATGCTGAGCAAGAACGCCTCGCTCCTCACGCTGACCTACCTGGGCGCCGAGCGGGTCGTGCCGAACTACAACACCATGGGCCTTGCGAAGGCGAGCCTCGAGGCGGCGGTGCGCTATATGGCGGCCAGCCTGGGACCGCAGGGCATCCGGGTGAACGGCATTTCCGCCGGCCCGATCAAGACGCTCGCGGCCGCAGGCATCGGCGGCTTCGGCAAGATTTTGAAGTTCGTCGAGGAGCATGCGCCTTTACGGCGCAACGTGACGACCGAGGATGTGGGAAACGCGGCGGCGTTCCTCCTGTCCGACATGGCTGCTGCGGTTACCGGCGAGATCCTCTACGTCGACGCGGGCTTCAGCCACGTCGTCGCCGGCATCGGCACGCCCGGGCCTACTTCTTCTCCAGATTAGCGGCGTTCACCGAGATGTCGGCGCGGCCCTTCAGGCTCGCGACGTACGCCTCGTATTCCGCGGCGCCCACCATGTTCGCCACGCGCGCGTCGGCCTGCTTGTCGTCCGCAGCCGGCTTGCCTTCCACCACCTTGGTGATGCGCATCAGCAGGTAGCCGGCCTCGTCGATCGGCATGCCGTCGTAGGCCGGCAGCTTGGAGGCATCGGCTGCCACCGCGCGGCGCACAAGCTCCGGCGGCAGGCCCTGCGCGTCGCGGCGCGACACCATTTTCGGCGCACTCCAGGCTAGCTCGACGTTCTCGCCCTTGCGCAGCTGCTCGAGCTTGGACTGGCCGTCCTGCTGGGCGAGCTTGAACGCTTCGCGCCGGCGCAGGAGCTCGGTTATATCGTCCTTCACTTCGTCGAACTTGCGCTGCGCGGCCGGCTGGTGCTCGACCACGCGCGCCGCGACGAGCGTGCTTGGCGCGACTTCCACGGCATCGGTGTTTCGCTTGTTGCTGATGGTGTCCGGGGAAAAGAGCGCGGCCATCAGCTTGGGATTGTCGAGCGCGCCGAGCTCCTGCTTGCCGCCCTTTGAGACCCAGCCCGTCGTCTGGATCTGCAGCTTGAAGCGCTCGGCGGCCGGCTTCAGGCTTTCGGCCTGCTCATACACGAGGTTGCTGAACGCTTCTGCCGATTCTGCGTACTTGCGCTCGCCCTTCTGGCGCGCGAGCTCGGCGCTGAGCTCCTTGCGCACTTCGTCGAGCGAGCGGCTCTTGCCTTCCTGGATTCCGGTGAGGCGCACGACGTGGAAGCCGAACTCGCTTTGCGCCACCTGCACTTCACCCTGCTTCATCGAGAACACGGCGTCCTCGAACGGCTTGACCATCATGCCGCGGCCGAACCAGCCCAGGTCGCCGCCCTTCTCCGCCGAGCCGGGGTCCTGCGAATGCTGCTTCGCCAGCTCGGCGAAGCGGTTCGGTGCGCGCTTTACCTCGGCGAGGATCTTGTCGGCCTCCTCCTTGGTCTTGACGAGGACGTGGCTCGCGCGGCGCTGCTCCTCGACGCGAAACGCAGCCGCGCGCGCTTCGTAGGCCTTCTTGACCTCTTCTTCGGTCGGGGGGTCCTGGCGCGCGAGGCTTTCGGCCGAGAGCATCACGTATTCGACGCGCACGCGCTCCGGCGTGCGGAATTCGGCCGGGTTGGCGTCGTAGTGCTGCTTGATCTGCGCTTCGTCGAGCTTCACCTGCGGCAGGAACTGCTGCGCGCGGATGCGCGCTTCCGAAACCTCGCGCTGCTGCGACTCGAGCTGCATAAGCCGCGAGGCGACAGCTCGCGAGACGATCGCAGTCTCGCCGATCGCGCCGACGAAGCGCATGAGCGGGAGCTGCGACTGCAGCTCCACCACGTTGCGCTGGTCGGTGATGCCGCGCTGCGAAAGGTACGCGGAGTAAAGCGCCGGCGAGAACTTGCCGTTTTCCTGGAATTCGGGCGCCTGGGTGATCGCCTCGATCACCGCCTCGCGGCTCATGAAGAGGTTGCGCTTCGCTGCCTCGACCGCCACCAGGCGCTGGGCAATCATCTGGTCGAGCACCGCGCGCCGCGCCTCCGGGGTCTCGAGCGCGGCCGGGTCGATCCGCCCGCCGAACATTCGCCGCAGCTGCTCCTGCTGGGCGCGCACCTGCTCCGCAAACTCGCGCTGCGAGATGTCGGAGCCGTTCACGCTCGCCACGGTGTCGCGCCCGCCGCCATAGCGCGTATACGACTCTATGCCCCAGGTCGCGAAGGTGATCGCGATCAGGCCGAGGAACACCTGCAGGATGCGGCGGTTTTTCTGGACGAAATCGAACATGAAGGGCGCTGATTTTACCGGCAAATACGGCAGACTTCGGGCCGTGAAGCGCTTGGCGCCCCTCTTCATCCTCCTGCTTGCCGCTTGCGTACATCCGCAACCGGGGAATCACCCGCTCGTCGGCAAAATCTGGGATACGCGCGCAGGCAGCTTCACCGCCGCCGAGGAAGTGCTCGCCCGGGCGGCGTCCGCAAGACGGGTGATCCTTGGCGAGGCGCACGACAACGGGGAGCATCACCGCCTGCAGCTCGCCGTGCTCCAGGGGCTGGATGAACGCGGCGGCAAACGCCTGCTCGCGATGGAGCAGTTCGATAGTGAGCATCAGCCCGCCATCGACGCGGCGCAAGCGAACAAGGCCGATGCCGAGGCGCTTGCGGATGCCGGCAAGCTCGACCGCAAGGGCTGGAACTGGCCGCTCTACCGGCCGCTCGTGCAATTCGCCGCAGAGCGCGGCTGGCCGATTGTCGCGGCCAATCTCTCGCGCGCGGAGGCCCGCCGCGTCGTGGCCAATCCGGCGGACTCCGGCCTGCTACCGCCGCCATCGACCGTGAAAGCCGCGCTGGAGCGCGACATCGTCGATGGCCACTGCGGCGCCGCCCCTGACCCCAAGCGCCTCGCCGGGATGGTAGAAGCGCAGCGCGCTCGCGATGCACGCATGGCGTCGGTGCTCAAAGGCCGAAGCGTCCTCATTGCTGGCGCCGGCCATGCGCGGCGCGATCGAGGAGTGCCGCTCTATCTCGCCGACGGCGAAGTCTTGAGCGTGGGATTCATGGAGGTACAGCCAGGCAAGCGAGCACCGCAGGATTACTTCGACGGCTTCGCGAGCCGGGGGAGTTTCGATTACGTGTGGTTCACGGCACGCGAGAAACGCGACGATCCGTGCGCTTCCTGATTTCCTCGTCGCCTCTGCGGCCGCCGCCATTCCCCTCGCGCACTCGCCGGGGGGTCCTTACTCGCCCTTGTTTGGGCAGCCGCGCACTCCTGTCCATTAGACTTAGTCGCTAGATGACGTACCTTCCGGGCCTCACCGGTCTGCGGTTCTTCGCTGCCTTTACAGTGCTGATCGCGCACCTACGGCAGTTTCAGGTATGGCTCGGTTATCCACCGCCCGGCGAGCTGTTTGGCGAGGGGATGGCGAGCCAAGGGGTCTGGTTCTTTTTCGTGCTGAGCGGTTTTCTCATCACGCATCTCCTGCTTCGCGAAATAGACCAGACGGGCGGCATTTCAATACGCGATTTCTATCTGCGCCGCGTACTGCGTATCTGGCCGATTTACTACGTGATGGTGTTCTTGGCGCTTGTCGTCGTGGCCCCGGCGGGAATTACCGTCGCCTCTCACTTCACCGCCGTGGATGGCGCATTCTGGGCCAGGCTCGCGCTCTATCTCCTGTTCCTGCCGCAGCTTGCGACGAACCTGTATCCCCACGTTGCCGGCGCGAGCCATCTCTGGTCGATCGGCGTCGAGGAGATGTTCTATCTGCTGTGGCCGCTACTGCTGCTCGGCACCTACCGGCGCTTGTGGCTGGCGATCATTCCAATAATGGCGCTCGCCCTTGTCGGAGATACCCGGTACTCCCCTGAGTGGCTTGTGAAGATATGCTTCGATTTCGATCTATACGCGTTCTTCTTGCTAGGCGCTGGAGCTTTGGCGGCCTGGCTTGCAAGGTACCAACCGCATAGGCTCGCCGGCACCTTCAATATCTACGCCCAGGCCGGTGCCTATCTCATCGTGCTCGCCAATCTCGCTTTCACTCCGCCGCACTACCGGTTCATGCTGCCGGTCTACGCGTTCGGTTTCGTCCTGGTCATCGTCAATGTGTCGATGAATCCGAAAACGCTGTTCCGATTTGAACATCCGGCCTTGAAGTTCCTGGGCGACATTTCGTACGGAATATATGTCTACCAATTCCTCAGCATTCTCGCCGTGGCGAAGCTCCTGGAGGCCGCGTCGATTCAGAGCGCGGCCCTTCTTTACGCCGGCTCCATCGTTCTCACCCTATTGGTTGCAGCCTTGTCTCATCGTTACATCGAGAGACCGTTCCTGCACCTCAGGCATAAATTCCGGCGGCCGGCCGCAAACGTCGACCTCGCGCCGCAGAAGGCTTAGCGCCCGCGCGATACCCGTTCCCAGGGGATCAGGCGCTTATTGGAATTGACTGGAACGTCTTGGAGGGTTTTGGCGGAGCGGACGGGACTCGAACCCGCGACCCCCGGCGTGACAGGCCGGTATTCTAACCAACTGAACTACCGCTCCTTCGGTACTGCGAATGCTGCCTTAGCCGCCGTTCCCTGCGGCGGATCCTTTGGTGGGTGCTGTAGGGGTCGAACCTACGACATCTGCCTTGTAAGGGCAGCGCTCTACCGCTGAGCTAAGCACCCCGAGTTGCGAGAGAAAGGCCCTCGCAAAAGGGGCGCTAGTTTATCGCGTCCTTCAGTGCCTTTCCAGCGCGGAACTTCGGCAGCTTCGCTGCCTTGATCTCGACTGCCGCGCCGGTGCGTGGATTGCGGCCGGTCCGCGCGGTGCGCGCGCCGGCGTAGAAGGTGCCGAAACCGACCAGCGTCACCATGTCGCCCTTGCGCAGGCTCGTCTTGACCGCATTGACGAGCGCGTCGACCGAGCGCTCGGCGGCGGACTTGGAGATTTCCGCCGCCTGAGCGATTTGCTCGATCAGGTCTGCCTTGTTAATGGGTCGTTACCGCCCCAGTCTGGTCGTCGGCCTTCGGCGGCACCGGCGGCGGCTCGTCGGATTCCGGCAGGCCCTTCGGCTGCCGCTCGAGCGCGATCTCGAGGACCTTGTCGATCCACTTCACCGGCACGATCTCGAGCTTGTTCTTGATGTTGTCCGGGATGTCGACGAGGTCCTTCACGTTCTCTTCCGGGATCAGCACGGTCTTGATGCCGCCGCGGTGCGCCGCGAGAAGCTTCTCCTTCAGCCCGCCGATCTGCAGCACTTCGCCGCGCAGCGTGATCTCGCCCGTCATCGCGACGTCGGAACGCACCGGAATCCCGGTCAGAACCGAGACCATCGACGTGACGATGCCGATACCCGCGCTCGGGCCGTCCTTCGGCGTCGCGCCCTCGGGCAAGTGAATGTGCATGTCGTTCTTCTGGTAGAAGTCCTCTTTCACGCCGAGCCGGCGCGAACGTGCACGCACTACGGACAGCGCGGCCTGTATGGACTCCTGCATCACGTCGCCGAGCTTGCCGGTCGTGATGGTCTTGCCCTTGCCCGACATGGTGACCGCCTCGATCGTCAGCAGCTCGCCGCCGACCTCGGTCCAGGCGAGGCCGGTGACCTGGCCGACCTGGTTCTGCTTCTCCGCCATGCCGAAGGTGTAGCGGCGCACGCCAAGGAACTTGTCCAGGTTTTTCGGGGTGACGGTGATGCGGTGGACCTTTTCCTCGCCCGCCTTCTTCTCCGTCAGGAGTTGCTTCACCGCCTTGCGGCAGATTTTCGAAAGCTCGCGCTCGAGCGCGCGCACGCCGGCTTCGCGCGTGTAGTAGCGCACGATGTCGCGGATCGCGGCTTCGGAGACGGAGATCTCGCCGTCCTTGAGCCCGGTGGCCGTCAGCTGCTTCGGCAGCAGGTAGCGCACGGCGATGTTCATCTTCTCGTCTTCGGTATAGCCGGACAGACGGATCACTTCCATGCGGTCGAGGAGCGGCGGCGGGATGTTCAGCGTGTTCGCCGTGGCGACGAACATCACCTCCGACAGGTCGTACTCGACCTCGATGTAGTGATCGACGAAGGTGTTGTTCTGCACGGGATCGAGCACTTCGAGCAGCGCCGACGACGGATCGCCGCGCCAGTCGCTGCCCATCTTGTCGACTTCGTCGAGCAGGAACAGCGGGTTCCGGACCTGCACCTTCGCCATGTTCTGCAGGATCTTGCCCGGCATGGAGCCGATATACGTCCGGCGATGCCCGCGCACCTCCGCTTCATCGCGCACGCCACCCAGCGACATGCGCACGAACTTGCGGTTGGTGGCACGCGCAATCGACTGGCCGAGCGAGGTCTTGCCGACGCCAGGGGCGCCGACCAGGCACAGGATCGGCGCCTTCATCTTGTCGACGCGCGTCTGCACGGCCAGGTACTCGACGATGCGTTCCTTGACCTTCTCGAGACCGTAGTGGTCCTTGTCGAGGATATCCTGCGCGGCCTTGATGTCCTTCGAGATCTTCGACTTCTTGCGCCACGGCAGGTTGACGATGGTCTCGATGTAGTTGCGCACCACAGTCGCTTCCGCCGACATCGGCGACATGAGCTTCAGCTTCTTCAGCTCCGACTCGGCCTTCTTGCGTGCTTCCTTCGGCATGTGCGCGCGACGGATCTTCTTCTCCATCTCCTCGAGGTCCGCGCCCTCCTCGCCTTCGCCGAGCTCCTTCTGGATCGCCTTCACCTGCTCGTTCAGGTAGTACTCGCGCTGGCTCTTCTCCATCTGCCGCTTGACGCGCCCGCGGATGCGCTTCTCGACCTGGAGGATGTCGATCTCGGTCTCGAGCTGCGAGAGGAGGTGCTCGAGGCGTTGCTTGACGTCGAACATCTCGAGCACCTGCTGCTTCTGCTCGAGCTTGAGGGGCAAATGCGCGGCCACCGTGTCGGCCAGGCGCCCGGCTTCGTCGATGCCGGAAAGCGAAGTGAGGATCTCAGGCGGGATCTTCTTGTTCAGTTTGACGTACTGGTCGAACGCGGACAGCAGCGCGCGGCGCAGCGCTTCGACTTCAGGCGCGGGCGTGCCTTCCACGGGTACCGGCGCGGCTTCGGCAACCCAGTGCGTGCGCACGTCGACCACGTCGCGGATATGCGCGCGCGTGCCGCCTTCGACTAGCACCTTCACGGTGCCGTCGGGCAGCTTCAGCATCTGCAGGATGTTGGAGACGCACCCGATCGAGTACATGTCACCCGGGCCGGGATCGTCCTTGGCGGCGGATTTCTGCGCGACGAGGAGGATCGATTTCCCTGCCTCCATCGCGGTTTCCATCGCCTTGATGGATTTCGGGCGTCCCACGAACAGCGGAATCACCATATGCGGGAACACCACGACATCGCGCAGCGGCAGAAGCGGGTACTGGACGATGTCTGCGGAGGAAGGGGCTTGCTCGGACATTTAGATTAGCCTCGTCAAGGGGTTGCGCTCACATCGGGATGTGAACTTCCCCCATAAAAATCAATGATCAAAGCCTACACGCATCATTGCTACGCTGCAATGCGGGAACCATGACGAAATGTAGTGTGCGGCCGCCCGGGGGCGACCGGCGGTGCGGCTACTAGGCGGAGCTGCCGCTCGCAACCTTGTGGCTGTCGGAGTAGATCAGCAGCGGCTTGCCATCGGCGGAGATCATCTGCTCGTCGACGACGACTTTGCTGACATTCTCGAGCGTCGGCAACTCGTACATCGTCTCGAGCAGGACCTGCTCGAGGATTGAACGCAGGCCGCGGGCGCCGGTCTTGCGCGCCAGGGCTTTCTTGGCCACTGCGCCGAGAGCCCCGGTGCGTACTTCCAATTCCACGCCTTCCATGTGGAAAAGACGCTGGTACTGCTTGATGAGGGCGTTCTTCGGCTCCGTGAGGATCTGGATCAGCGCGTGCTCGTCGAGCTCTTCAAGCGTTGCCAGCACCGGCAGGCGCCCGACGAACTCGGGAATAAGCCCGTACTTGATAAGGTCTTCGGGCTCCACGCTCTTCAGGAGGTCGTAGGTCGCCTTCGAATTCTTCGGGCTTCTTACCTCCGCACCGAAGCCGATCCCGGTCTTTTCGGTGCGGTTACGGACGATCTTCTCCAGGCCGTCGAAGGCGCCGCCGCAGATAAACAATATGTTGGTGGTGTCGACCTGGACGAAATCCTGATTCGGGTGCTTGCGGCCGCCCTGCGGCGGAACGGAGGCGATCGTTCCCTCGACGAGCTTGAGGAGGGCCTGCTGCACGCCTTCCCCGGACACGTCCCGCGTGATCGAAGGGTTGTCGGACTTGCGCGAGATCTTGTCGATCTCGTCGATATAGACGATGCCGCGCTTCGCCTTGTCGACGTCGTAGTCGCAGTTCTGCAACAGCTTCTGGATGATGTTCTCGACGTCCTCACCCACGTAGCCCGCCTCGGTCAGCGTGGTCGCGTCGGCGATCACGAAGGGCACATTCAGCAACCGCGCGAGAGTCTGGGCGAGCAGCGTCTTGCCCGAGCCGGTGGGCCCGATCAAGAGGATGTTGGACTTGGCGAGCTCGACCTCGTCGTTTTTGGAAAGGTGCTTGAGCCGCTTGTAATGGTTGTAGACCGCGACGGAGAGGATCTTCTTCGCCTGGTCCTGGCCGATCACATAGGAATCGAGGATCTGCCGGATTTCGCGGGGGGTCGGCAGGTCGGACTTGGCACCCTTGCCGCCCTTATCGGAGGCCGTTTCCTCCCGGATGATGTCGTTGCAGAGCTCGATGCACTCGTCGCAGATGAAAACCGACGGGCCGGCAATCAGCTTCCTTACCTCGTGCTGGCTCTTTCCGCAGAACGAGCAGTAGAGGAGCTTTTCGCCTGAAGAACTCTTTTCTGACATGGAGTTACACGTTCTCCCTGGATACGAGGACCTTATCGACTATGCCGTACTTTACCGCGTCTTGCGCGCCCATGAAAAAGTCGCGCTCGGTATCGCGCTGGATGGTGTCCACCGGCTTGCCGGTGTGCTTGGCCAGGATCTCGTTCAGCCGCGCTCGCAGGTACAGGATTTCCTTGGCGTGGATCTCGATGTCGGTCGCCTGGCCGGAGAAGCCGCCCATCGGCTGATGGATCATGACCCTCGAGTTGGGCAGGGCAAAACGCTTTCCGGCGTCACCCGCGGCGAGCAGCAGCGAGCCCATGCTGGCCGCCTGGCCGACACAAAGGGTCGAAACGTCCGGCTTGATGAATTGCATGGTGTCGTAGACGGCGAGACCCGCCGACACAGAGCCGCCCGGCGAGTTGATGTAGAAAAAGATGTCCTTGTCCGGGTTTTCGGACTCCAGGAACAGCAGTTGGGCGACGATCAGGTTGGCGGTGACCTCGGTCACCGGACCGACCAGAAACACCACGCGCTCCTTGAGCAGCCGCGAATAGATGTCGTAAGCGCGCTCGCCGCGCCCCGACTGCTCGATGACCATCGGAATCAGCCCGAGGTCGTTGACCTCCGGCATCGATTTTTGCCATTCCATCACGCGCTCCCCATCAGTTCATCGAAGGGGACCGCCTTGTCCACGACCTTCGCTTTCGATAAGACCCACTTGACGACGTTGGATTCCAACGCCACGCCTTCCATCTCGGACAAACGCTGTGGCTGCATGTAGAACCATTTTACTACCTCGGCAGGACTCTCATACGTTTGGGCTTCGGCTTCCACCACTGCCCGCACCTCCGCCGGCTTCGGCTGCAGATTCTCCGCGCGCGAAAGCTCTCCGATGATGAGTCCAAGCGCGACACGCCGCTTCGCCGTCTGCTCGAACGCCGCCGGATCGAGCGGCATCTGCTCCGGCTTGATGCCGCGGGCCTGCAGATCAGCGGCCGCGCGCTCCACCAGTTGCTGTGCCTCCATCTGGATGAGCGACTTCGGCAGCTCCAGCGGCGTTTTGTCGAGCAACGCGTCGAGCGCCTGCGACTTCACCCGCTGCTCGACTCGTTTCGTGGTCTCACGCTCGACGTTGTTGCGGATCTCGGCGCGCATCTTGTCAAGATCGCCTTCCGCAACGCCCAGAGACTTGGCGAATTCCGCATCCACCTCGGGCAGCTGCGGCTCTTCCAGCTTCTTCACGGCAAGCTGGAACGAGGCCTTCTTCCCGGCAACTTCCTTGCCGTGATAGTCCGCCGGAAACGTCAGGTCGAAAGTCTTCGAGTCGCCCGGCGACAGGCCGCGCGCCGCCTCGTCGAATTGCGGGAGCATGCGGCCCTCGCCGACGGTGAACACGAAATTCTCGGCCTTGCCGCCCGCGAAGGGCTGGCCGTCGATCGTGCCCTCGAAATTCACGGTCAGGCGATCGCCGTCTTTTGCCGCGCGGGATGCACCGACGTAGCGCGTGCGTTGCTTGCGGAGGATACCGATGGTTTTCTCCACGGCCGCCTCATCGATGCTGACCTGCGGTCGCTCGATCGTGACTTCCGCAAGCTCGCCGACTTTCACTTCCGGGTAGATCTCGAAGGTCGCGCTGAATTCCAGCGCGCCGGCATCGGCGCCGTCCTTCTTCTCGATGCGCGGGTAGCCAGCGACCTTGAGGTTGGCTTCCTTTACCGCGTCGTTAAATGCCTTTTGCACCGCGTCGCTCAGCACTTCGGAGCGTACCTGCGGGCCGTATGTCTTCGCGACAAGCTTGAGCGGCACCTTGCCTGGCCGGAAGCCGGGCATGCGGATATCGCGCGCGAGCTTCTTCAGGCGCTCGTCGACCTGGCGCTCGATATCGTCCGCCGGCAGCGTCATCGACACGCGCCGCTCGAGCCCTTGCAGGGTTTCCACGTTTGCCATTCCTTATTGATCTGCCGTCTGATCTGCCTTAATGGTGCGAAGGGAGGGACTCGAACCCACATGCCTCGCGGCGCCAGCTCCTAAGGCTGGTGCGTCTACCAATTCCGCCACCCTCGCCGGTGTCCTTGACGCCCAAAAAACGGGAGAAAACAACGTATTATACCTCGCTGCCCCATCCACCTTCCGAATGCCGGTCGACCATTACGAAAACTTCCCGGTCGCATCTCTGCTGCTGCCCAAAGAGTTGCGCAAGCCCGTCGAGATCATCTACCGCTTCGCGCGTAGTGCGGACGATTTTGCCGACGAAGGCGCTCATCCCGACGATGTACGGCTCGCCAAGTTAACCGTCTACCGTGACGAGCTGTCGCGGATCGGTCGCGGCGAGGCGCCGCAGGCGCCGTTGTTCGCCGAGGTAGCGAAAATCGTACGAGAGCACGGCCTGCCGCTCGCGCTATTCCACGACCTGCTGAGCGCCTTTGCCCAGGATGTAACGCAGAAACGCTACGCCGACTTCCGCGAGCTCGCCGATTATTGCCGACGCTCGGCGAATCCGGTGGGACGCCTGCTCCTGCATCTTTTCAAACGAACGTCTGAACGCGACCTCGCGGACTCCGATGCCGTGTGCACCGCTTTGCAGCTGATCAACTTCTGGCAGGACGTGGAGCTCGATTTCGCCATGGGACGCATTTATCTGCCGCAGGACGAAATGGCGCGCCACGCCGTCACCGAGCGCCACATCGCCGAGCAGCGTTGCGACGCGGCGTGGCGCTCCCTCCTCGGCTTCCAGGTGGAAAGGAGCCGGCAGCTGATCCTGTCCGGCCAGCCGCTCGCGCGCTCGCTGCCCGGACGCATCGGCCTCGAGATCCGCGCCACGATCCAGGGGGGCCTTCGCATCCTGGAGAAAATCGAGCGCGCGAAATACGACGTCTTCCGCCGCCGCCCGGTACTGCGCGTCTTCGACTGGCCCCTGCTCCTTTTTCGCGCGGCATGACGCCCGACGAGTACTGCCAGCACAAGGCGGCGTCGAGCGGATCCAGCTTCTACTACTCCTTCCTCTTCCTGCCTCCCGAGCGGCGCCGCGCGATCACGGCGCTTTATGCGTTCTGCCGCGAAGTCGATGACGTCGTGGACGAGGCGGTGGATCCGCAGGTTGCGGCGGCCAAGCTTGCCTGGTGGCGAGTCGAGGTGGCGAATTTCGCCGCCGGCAAGGCACAGCATCCGGTGACGAAGGCGCTGAGCGTCTACAAGGAGCGCTTCGACATCGATGAGAAGCGCCTGAGCGAGATCATCGACGGCATGGAGATGGATCTGCGCCAGACGCGCTACCTCGACTGGCCGGGGCTCGAGGCGTACTGCTACCGCGTGGCGAGCGTGGTCGGCCTGCTGGCTGCGGGCATCTTCGGCTACCGCGATGCGCGCACGCTCGAATATGCAAAGAACCTTGGCCTCGCGTTCCAGCTCACCAATATCATCCGCGACGTCGGCGAGGATGCGCGCAAGAACCGTGTGTACCTCCCGATCGAGGACCTGCAACGCTTCGGCGTTCCTGCCGCCGACATCCTCCAGGCGAAGGAAAGCCCCGCCTTCCGCGCGCTCATGGAATTCGAGGCCCACCGGGCACGCGGCTTTTATGAAAGCGCGTTGTCGGCATTGCCGGAGGGCGACCGCCGCGCGCAGCGCCCCGGTCTCATCATGGCGGCGATCTATCGCACCCTGCTGAACGAGATCGAGCGCGAAGGCTTCCGTGTCCTCACCCACCGCACCTCGCTCACGCCGCTACGCAAGTTCTGGATCGCTTGGAAAACCTGGGTCACCGCGTAGCGGTCGTGGGCGCCGGCTATGCCGGCATGGCCGCCGCGGTCGCACTAGCCGGGCATGGCGTGCGCGCCACGGTTTTTGAATCCGCCGCCGTACCGGGCGGCCGCGCGCGGCGGGTCCGCATTTCATCTCTCGGGCAAGGCAACGAGCTCGATAACGGCCAGCACATTCTCATCGGCGCGTATTCCGCGCTCTTCGGCATGATGCGCACCGTCGGCGTTCCGGCAAGCGCGCTGCTCAGACTGCCGCTCGAGCTTCGCTATGCGCGCGAATTCCGCTTCCGCCGCCTCGCGCTTCCCGCACCTCTCGGCCTGGCCGCCGGCCTGCTCACTGCACGCGGGCTTTCGTTTGCGGAGCGGATCAGTGCCGCACGCTTCATCGCGCGGATGCGCGGCCAGCGATTCTCGCTTGCGCGCGATGTGCCGGTGAGCGAGCTCCTCGCCGCGAATGCCCAGAGCGGGCGCATCGCGCATTACCTGTGGCGGCCCCTCTGCGTTTCCGCGCTCAATACCCCCCCGGAGCTCGCCTCGGCCCAGGTTTTCCTCACCACATTGCGCGACACGCTGGGGGGGGCGGCCGAAGCGAGCGACCTCCTCCTGCCGCGGGTCGACCTCTCGCGACTGTTCCCCGAGCCGGCCGCGGATTTCGTCCGCGCTCGAGGCGGCGACATCCGCCTGCAGACGCCGGTCAAGGACCTCGGCGCGCTCCGGCAATCGTTCGATCGCGTCATCGTCGCCGTCGGTCCGCACCAGCTGAAGACGCTGTTACCCGAGGCGCCCGAATACTCGTATCAGCCGATCTACACCTGCTATTTGCAGTACGCCGCGGAAGTGGCGCTGCCCTTCCCGATGCTCGGACTCGACGACGGCCTGGTGCAATGGGTCTTCGACCGTGGCGCCTTGCTGGGAGAAAAAGGCCGGCTCGCGTGCGTGATCAGCGCGCAAGGCGACCACCAGCAGCTTGCGCTCGACGAGCTTGCCGTGCAGTGCGAGCGCGAATTGGCCGCCGTGCTTCCGGGCCTGGGGAAGCCGCAGTGGTCGCGCGTCATCGCCGAGAAGCGCGCCACCGTTACTTGTTCACCTGGCGGCAAGGCGCTGCCGTCATGCCCTCCCGGCGTATTCCTCGCCGGTGACTACACCGACAGCGAATATCCGCCGACCCTGGAAGCCGCCGTGCGCAGCGGCGTGCGCGCGGCAAAGGCTTCCTTAGGTACCTAAGTATTTATAGGTTGCGCAGGAGCTGCACCGCCTGATCGACGCGCTCAACAGGCAGGACTTCGATGCCGGAGATCTTGCTCTTCGGCTGGTTCGCGCGCGGGATGATGACTTTCTCGAAGCCGAGCTTCGCCGCCTCGCGCAGGCGCTCCTGACCGCGCGGCGCCGGGCGCACTTCGCCGGCCAGGCCGATTTCCCCGAATACCGCGACCTTCTCCGGGATGGGGCGATCCGTGAGCGACGAGACGACGGCGAGCGAGACGGCGAGATCCGCGGCAGGCTCGCCGATGCGAACGCCGCCCACTGCGTTGACGAAGACGTCCTGCTCCCACGTGGCGATGCCCGCATGCCGGTGCAGCACGGCGAGGAGCATCGCCAGCCGGTTCTGCTCGAGGCCGACGGACAGCCGGCGCGGATTGGGCGCGTGCGCCGCGTCGACCAGCGCCTGGATCTCGACCAGCAGCGGCCGCGTGCCTTCCAGCGTCGCGAGCACGCACGATCCCGACACGGCGCGTGGATGCTGCGAGAGAAACAGCGCAGAAGGATTGGCGACACCGCGCAGGCCTTTTTCCGTCATGGCGAAGACGCCAAGCTCGTTCACGGCGCCGAAACGATTCTTAACCGCGCGCACCAGGCGGAACGAGGAATGCGGGTCGCCCTCGAAATAGAGCACGGTATCGACGATGTGCTCGAGCACGCGCGGGCCGGCGATGGCGCCTTCTTTCGTCACGTGACCGATGAGGAGGAGCGCCGTGCCGGTACGCTTGGCGTGGCGCGTGAGCTGCGCGGCGCACTCGCGCACTTGCGCGACGGAACCGGGCGCGGATTGGAGCGTCTC
>DATLDY010000138.1:0-17747 GCA_035525655.1 Burkholderiales bacterium | reverse complement strand
GTGAGCTTCACGACGCTCTTGTAGGACTCGCCTGTGCAGATGATGCCGTCGTGCGACCAGACGGGAGTGCCCATCCATTTCCACTCCTCGACGACGTCGGGGTCCGCTTCCTTGATTAGCTTGCGCATTCTGCCGAGCGTTTCCCCACGCCAGTCCCCGAGCTCAGCGATTCTTTTCGAGATGAGCTCGGATGCCGACTGGCCTTGGCTCGCCCCCGGTTTCTTCAACTAGGTCAGTTTCCCGTGGCACTGCTTGTATTTCTTGCCCGAGCCGCACGGGCAGGGATCGTTTCGGCCGACCTTCTGCGTGTGCCGTACGGTGGGTTGCGTCTTCTTCTTCGTGGCGGCCTCGGCGATGGCGACGTCGCCGTTGCCATAGGCTGGGTCGGACTCTTCGATCGCAGCGCCGGCCGAGCTCGCGTGGACGGGCTGCACGTTCTCGACATGCGATTGGTCGTCCGGCTTGATGTCGTCCTTGGTGCGGATTTCCACGGCCGTGAGCGTCTTGATGACTTCGAGCTTGACCGCCTCGATCATCCCACCGAAAAGCTCGAACGCCTCGCGCTTGTACTCCTGCTTCGGATTCTTCTGTGCATAGCCGCGCAGGTGGATGCCCTGGCGCAGGTGGTCGAGCGCGGCCAGGTGCTCGCGCCAGTGCGCATCGAGGATCTGCAGCATGACGTAGCGCTCGTACTGGCGGAACGACGCCTCAGCGCCCGCGGGCACCTTCTCGCTGTAAGCGGCCTGCGCCTTCTCGACGATGCGCTGGAGCAGCGCGTCCTCGCCCAGATCGGCGTCGGCTTCGAGCCAGCTACGCAACGGCAACTCGAGGTTGAATTCGGCCTTCAGCGCCGTCTCGAGGCCGGCGATGTCCCATTGCTCCTCGACGCTTTCCTCGGGTACGTGCACCCGGAAGAGGTCGCTCATCACCCCCGCGCGCAGATCGGCGATGCGCGGCGAGACGTCGCTCGATTCGAGGAGCTCGTTCCTCAGCGCGTAGATGGTCTTTCTCTGGTCGTTGGCGACGTCGTCGTACTCGAGGAGCTGCTTGCGGATGTCGAAGTTGCGCGCCTCGACCTTCCTCTGCGCCGACTCGATCGAGCGGGTGACCATCGCATGCTCGATCGCCTCGCCCTCGGGCATCTTCAGCATCACCATGATGCGGTTGATGCGCTCGCCGGCGAAGATGCGCAGCAGCGGATCCTCGAGGGACATGTAGAAGCGCGAGCTGCCCGGGTCGCCCTGCCGGCCGGAGCGGCCGCGCAGCTGGTTGTCGATGCGGCGGGACTCGTGGCGCTCGGTACCGATGATGTGCAGGCCGCCCGCCTTCACCACCTGGTCGTGCAGCTGCTGCCACTCGCCGCGCAGCTTCTCGACGCGGCCTTTCTTCTCCTCGAAGGGGATCTTGTCGTCCGCCTCGACGAAGTCGCACTGCTTCTCGACGTTGCCGCCCAGGACGATGTCGGTACCGCGGCCCGCCATGTTCGTCGCGATGGTGACCATCTTCGGACGCCCGGCCTGCGCCACGATCTCGGCTTCACGGGCGTGCTGCTTGGCGTTGAGCACTTGGTGCGGCAGCTTCTCCTTCGTCAGCAAGCCGGAGAGGAGCTCCGAATTCTCGATGGAGGTGGTGCCGACGAGCACCGGCTGGGCACGAGCGTAGCTGTCGCGGATGTCCTTGATGACGGCGTCGTACTTTTCCTTGCCGGTGCGATAGACCTGATCCTGGCGGTCGTTGCGCACCATCGGCATGTGCGTCGGGATGACGATCGTCTCGAGGCCGTAGATCTGCTGGAACTCGTAGGCTTCCGTGTCCGCGGTGCCGGTCATGCCGGCGAGCTTGCCGTACATGCGGAAATAGTTCTGGAAGGTGATCGAGGCGAGGGTCTGGTTCTCGTTCTGGATCTGCACCTTCTCCTTTGCCTCGACGGCCTGGTGCAGGCCTTCGGACCAGCGGCGCCCCTGCATCAGGCGGCCGGTGAACTCGTCGACGATGATCACCTCGCCGTTCTGCACGACGTAATGCTGGTCGCGGTGGAACAGGTGGTGCGCGCGCAGCGCGGCGTAAAGGTGATGGACCAGGTTGATGTAGGCCGGCTCGTAGAGGCTCGCACCCTCGGGAAGCATGCCGATGCGCGCGAGGATTTCCTCCCCCTTCTGGTGTCCCGCCTCGGACAGCGTGACCTGGTGATTCTTCTCGTCGACGTAGAAGTCGCCCGGCGGCTCGGGCTGATCGGGCTTCTTTTCTTCCTTCTGGCGCGTGAGCAGCGGCGCCACTTCATTCATCTTGTGGTAAACCTCGGTGCGATCCTCGGCCTGGCCCGAGATGATGAGCGGCGTTCGCGCTTCGTCGATCAGGATGGAATCGACCTCGTCGACGATGGCGTAGCCGAGGCCGCGCTGGAAGCGCTCCTCGATGTGCATCGCCATGTTGTCGCGCAGGTAGTCGAAGCCGAACTCGTTGTTGGTGCCGTACGTGATGTCGGCTGCGTAAGCCGCGCGCTTGGCGGCGTTGCGCTCGTCGATCTCCATCTCGTGGTAAGGCAAATTGACCCCGACCGACATGCCGAGGAACTGGAAGATCTTGCCCATCCACTCGGCATCGCGCCGCGCGAGATAGTCGTTCACCGTGACGATGTGCACGCCCTTGCCGGTGAGGGCGTTCAGGTACGCGGGCAGCGTGGCTACCAGCGTTTTACCTTCGCCGGTTTTCATCTCGGCGATCTTGCCGGCATGCAGGACCATGCCGCCGAGGAGCTGAACATCGAAGTGGCGCATCCGCAGGGTGCGCTTGGAGGCTTCGCGCACCACGGCGAAGGCCTCGGGCAGGAGCTCGTCGAGCGTCGCGCCTTCCGCATGGCGCTTCTTCAGCTGCGTCGTTTTGCCGGCAAGTTCCGCGTCCGACAGCCGGGAGATATCGGCCTCGAGCGCGTTGATCGTCTCTACGTTCTGCGAATACTGCTTGAGCAGGCGCTCGTTGCGACTGCCAAAGACGCGGGCCGGGAGACTCGAGAGGGTTTCTAGGAAGCGGCGCAAGAGCTGCGGGCGGAAAAGCGGGGAATCTTAACACGCCGAGGCAGGCGCCCCGGCCGAACTAGCCCTCGGATAGCTGTATTACTGCTTGGCGCGCGCTACGGTGTGCGTGGCCTGGGAGGGGAACAGGAACTTCGCCGGATTCTGCGCCGCGCCGCGGAAGCGCACTTCGAAATGCAGGTGCGGACCGGTCGAGCGGCCCGTCGAGCCCACCTCGCCGATCTTGCGCCCGCGCGCGACCACATCGCCTTCCTTGACCAGGAGCTTCGAGCAATGCGCATAGCGCGTGACGAGATCGTTGCCGTGATCGATGTCCACCGCATAGCCGTATTGCGGATGGAACGCGGCGAAGACGACCACGCCGCCCGCGGCGGCGACGATCGCCGAGCCTTGGTCGGCGAGAAAGTCGATGCCTTCGTGCATCGCCAACTGGCCGGTGAAAGGATCCGCGCGGCGGCCGAAAGTCGAAGAGTTGTACGGGGCGCTCACCGGCAGCATGGTCGGAATCAACTTCTTGTTCACGGCCTCCTCGAACAGCTTGGCTTCGAGCACGCCGAGCATGTCGTTGCGATTCTCGAGCTGCGTGGCGAGCGTCATCAGCTTGTCGCTGAAGTCGCCGAGCGAGAGGTTCTGCGGCGGCATCATCGCCGGTCGCGCCCCGCCGACGCCGGGCGCCATCGAGAATTTCACGTCGCGAACCCCGGCCATCGACGACAGGCGCTCACCCAGCGCATCGAGGCGCATGAGTTGGGCCTGCATTTCGCCGAGCTTTACGGCCATCGCGTCGAGGTTCTGCTGCACGAAGGCATGGCTTCGCTCGGCTTCCGCGTCCTGCGCGGCAAGGATCAGGCGATGCAGCGCCGGGACCGGGACCTCGGAGGCGTAGCGCAGGGTGAGCCAGTAAACCCCGGCGGTGGCCGAAAAAACCATAACCATCATGAGCAACGCGCTGCCCAGCACGTGGCGCAGCGACAATGTCACCGACCTTGCCTTGGCCAGACGGTCCGAGACCAGGATAATTTGCACGCCTTCCCCTCCCGAAGTACGTGACGCGGACTACGGAACTACATGACGCCATTCCGGCTTACCAAGCTCGACCGGTTCCTCTCGGCCGACGGCGAACTGCAGCCGGTTGTTGCAAAGATGCGCGATCTGCGTGCCCTTGCCGCGCTTGTTCACGGCTTCTTATCTGCGGACCTTGCCCGGCACGTCCGGGTCGGCAATCTCAAGGAGGGCAAGCTCACCCTGATAGCCGAGAATTCGGCCGCGGCGGCGAAGCTGCAGCTGCTCGCGCCGGCCGTGACGCGCATCGTCCAAGACCAGCGCTGGCAGGTTAATTCAGTTTCAGTGAGGGTGCAACCAAACGGGCCTCGCGCTGCGCCGCAGCAGAAGCAAAAAACCGTGTATTTATCCACACATGCGATCGACGCCTTGCGGGACCTGCATGGCCGGATGACGCCTTCGCCCGCGCGCGAGGCGCTGGGCAAGATGCTGCGCCGGCACGGCGGCCTGAGGAAGAACTAGCCGTACTGCGTGACGAGGCGGGCAACCCCCGCCGGCGCTTCATCCGCGCGCTCGAAGCTGACCGTCTCCAGGGCACCCGGCTGTGCCAGCACGGCGCGCAGCAACCGGTTGTTCAGCGCATGGCCGGACTTATAAGCGGCGAAGGCGGCCAGCAACGGCTTGCCTAGCAGGTACAGGTCGCCGATCGCGTCGAGCAGCTTGTGGCGAATGAATTCGTCGGCGAAGCGCAGGCCTTCGGCGTTGAGCACGCGGTATTCGTCGAGCACTACCGCGTTGTCGAGACCGCCGCCGAGCGCAAGGCCGCTGTCGCGCAGATCTTCTACCTCGTGCATGAAGCCGAAGGTGCGGGCACGCGCGATCTCCTTCAGGTACGAAGTCTCGGCGAAGTTCACTTCGACCGACTGGGTCGAGCGCTCGATCACCGGATGGCGGAAATCGATGCAGAAGGAAAGCTTGTATCCGTCGAAGGGATCCAGGCGCGCCCACTTGTCGCCGTCCTTCACCTCGACGCGGCGCGTGATGCGCAGGAACCGCTTGGGCGCTGCCTGCTCCACGATGCCGGCCTGCTGGATGAGAAGCACGAACGGGGACGCACTGCCGTCCATGATCGGCAGCTCGGAGGCGTCGAGATCTGCATACAGGTTGTCGACGCCGAGCCCGCCGAGCGCCGACATCAGGTGTTCCACCGTGTAGACCTTGGCGCCACCATGCACGAGGCAGGATGAAAGGCGCGTTTCGCCGACCATGTCAGCGCGCGCCGGGATGTCCACCGGAACCGGGAGATCGATGCGGCGGAAGACGATGCCGGTTTCGGGCGGCGCGGGACGCAGTGTCAGTCGAACTTTCTGCCCGGTATGAAGCCCGACGCCGGAAGCAGAGATCGAAGACTTAAGCGTGCGCTGCCGCAACATTTCGGCAGTCTAACAGAGCTACGGCGCTTCGCCGCAGCGCAGCAAACATCATGCCGACGGGTTTTGCTCCCGGCTCTCGAGGAGCTCGCGATAACGCCGCTCGCTGTCCTGCGCGCGTTGCTCCGCCTGCAGCCGCTCCGTCAGGTCCTCGATCACACCGAGGCGCGCCCGGCGCCCGTCGAAGTCGAGGTTGAAGGAAGTGATCTTCGCCGCGAGGAGCGCGCCGTCCTTCTTGCGATGGCGCCAGATGCGGCTGCGATTATTGGCCGGGTCGTCGAAGGCCTTGTGCAGGTCTTCGACGTCTTCCTGCGGCCGGATCTGCTCTGCATTGAGCTTCAGGAACTCTTGCTGAGAATAGCCGTAGAGGCGCACCGCCGCTTCGTTGACCGCGAGGAAGGCGAGCGTCTTGGCGTCGACCACCCACATGGGATACGGGTTAAGTTCGAAGAGCGTGCGATAGCGCTTTTCGCTGTCCTCGATCGCCTTCTGGTCGCGGGCCCGCTCGGTGATGTCCTTGCCGACGCCGTGGTAGCCGCGGAAATTACCTTTCTCGTCGAAGAGGGGCTCGCCGCTCACCGACAGGTATCTCAGCTGACCGGCCTTGTTGTTGCGCAGGAAAACAAAATCCGAGAACGCCTCGTGGCGCGTAAGCCTGGCGCGGTGCTGCTCCCACACCTTTTCCGGCAGGGCGGCCAGGCCGGGAAGCTCCCAACGCGTCTTGCCGATAACGATGTCGGTGTCGTCAAGGTCGTCCATGTCGATGCCGGGCACCTCGATAAAGCGGAACTCGGTGTCCTGCACCCAGTACCAGTCGGAGCCCATCTCGAGGAGGCGGCGAAAGCGTTGCTTGAAGTTGCGCCGCGATCGCTTGATGCTCGTGATGTCGTCGAGCAGAAGGACCGTGCACACCGCCGTGCCCGTCCCGTCGCGCACCACGCTGCCACTCGCATGAGCCCAGACCGTGGAGCCGTCCTTGTGCACGTAGCGCCGCTCGCTGACGCGCGCTTTGGCTTTCCCGGAGATGACCTGTGCGCGGGAGATGGCCGTGGCTTCCATGTCCTCCACATGCACCACGTCGAGGTGCGTTTTCTGCAGCAGCTCTTCCTCGTTGTACCCCAGGAGGCGGCAGAACGCGCCGTTCACGCGCAGGAAGCGCCCGCCGATGGAAAACAACGCGAGGCCGACTCCGCTGTGCTCGTACAAGGCATTGAAAGCCGCCCCGCTCGCGACCGCAGCATCGACCTCATCACGTTCATTGGACGCCATGAATCCCCCTGGGCGGAATCATGACATACGAAATGCAAATTGAATGTAAAAGCGGGCCGCCTCCGGCAAGGGAGGGAGGCGGCCCGCGACTCGCTTGCTAGTCGGCCTGCTTGCGCAGGAACGCCGGGATGTCGTACTTGTCGACCCCGCTCTGCTGCAGCGCCTCGACCGTAGAAGCGCGATTGCGTCGGATGACGGCCGGCACGGAATCGAGCTGCTGGTAATCGACCGGCCCGGGAAGGTTGTCCGTCCCGGTCTTCTGCGCAACCACGTTGTTCAGCACGAGCTGCGGCTTCGGCTGGCGCACCGCGCTCGCCATCCCCAGCCCCGTGGCCACTACCGTGACGCGCAGGTTCTCGGCGAGCGAGTCGTCATATACGCCACCGTAGATGATCGTCGCGTCCTCCGCGGCGAAGGTGCGCACGATGTTCATGACCTCCTTCGTCTCGCGCAGCTTCAGGCTCGATTTCGACGCCGTGATGTTCACCAGCACGCCGCGGGCGCCGGCGAGGTTCACGCCTTCGAGGAGCGGGCAGGCGATCGCCTGCTCTGCCGCGATGCGCGCGCGGTCGATGCCGGTGGCGGCGGCCGAACCCATCATCGCCATTCCCTGCTCGGACATCACGGTCCGCACGTCCTGGAAGTCGACGTTGACGAGGCCCGGGTTGTTGATGATCTCGGCGATGCCGGCGACCGCGTTGTTCAGCACGTCGTCCGCAGCCTTGAACGCGTCTTCCTGGGTGACGTCCTCGCCGAGCACCTCTTCCAGCTTGTCGTTCAGGATGACGATCAGCGAGTCCGTGTGTGGCGCGAGCGCCTCGAGGCCGGCTTCGGCGATCTTCATGCGCTTCGATCCCTCGAAGGTGAAGGGTTTGGTCACCACGGCGACGGTAAGGATGCCGAGCGAGCGCGCCACCTCGGCGATGATCGGCGCCGCGCCGGTGCCCGTGCCGCCGCCCATGCCGGCGGTGATGAACACCATGTGCGCGCCGGCGATCGACTCCTCGATGCGGTCGCGGTCGGCAATGGCTACCGCGCGCGCCTCCTCCGGCTTGGCGCCCGCCCCCAGGCCGGTCGAGCCGAGCTGGATCTGGTTTTGCGCCTTGTTGCGCGCGAGCACCTGGGCGTCGGTGTTGACCGCGATGAACTCCACCCCCTGCACGCCCTGCTCGATCATGTGATTCACGGCGTTGCCGCCGGCACCGCCGACGCCGATCACCTTGATCACCGGCCCCGTTACCTGACTGTCTACGATTTCGAACATGTTGTTGTCTCCTTGCCAGTTTTTTTAACTTCTAAAAGTTGCGTTGAAACCACTCCCGCATGCGCCCCACGACGGCACCTACCGAGCCGCCCTGGCGCGAAAGCTTTCCGTGACGAACCTGTGCCACCCCTTCGAGCAGCAGACCCACCGCCGTCGCATAGCGCGGCGCGCGCACCACGTCGGCGAGTCCGCCGGCATAGCGCGGCACGCCGATTCGCACCGGCATGTGGAAGATCTCCTCGCCGAGCTCGACCATGCCCTGCATCACCGCCGAGCCGCCGGTGAGCACCAGGCCGCTCGAGAGCAGCTCCTCGAACCCGGATTCGCGCAGCACCTGCTGCACCAGCGAGTAGAGCTCCTCGACGCGCGGCTCGATCACCTCGGCGAGGGTCTGCCGCGAAAGCGACCTCACCCCTCGCTCGCCGATGCCCGGCACCTCGAGCATCTGGTTGGGATCGGCGAGCTGGCGCAGCGCCACGCCATGGCGCACCTTGATCGTCTCCGCGTCGGCGGTCGGCGTGCGCAGCGCCATCGCGATGTCGTTCGTGATCTGGTCGCCCGCGATCGGCACCACCGCCGTGTGCCGGATCGCGCCATGCGTGAAGACCGCGATGTCGGTCGTGCCGCCGCCGATGTCGAGCAGGCATACGCCGAGGTCTTTTTCGTCCTCGGACAGCACGGCGCGCGAGGAGGCAAGCGGCTGCAGGATCAGGTCCTTCACTTCGATGCCGCAGCGACGCACGCACTTGATGATGTTCTGCGCGGCCGACACGGCCCCCGTGACGATGTGCACCTTCACTTCCAGCCGCACGCCGGACATGCCGATCGGCTCGCGCACGTCTTCCTGCCCGTCGATGATGAATTCCTGGCGCAGCACGTGCAGGATCTGCTGGTCGGTCGGAATGTTGACCGCGCGCGCGGTCTCGATCGCGCGGTCGACATCCAGCGGCCCGACCTCGCGGTCCTTCACTGCCACCATCCCGGTTGAGTTGAAGCTGCGGATGTGGCTGCCCGCGATGCCGACGTAAGCCGAGGTGATCTTGCAGTCGGCCATCAATTCGGCTTCCTCGAGGGCGCGCTGGATCGCCGCGACGGTCGCCTCGATATTGACCACCACGCCCTTTTTCAGTCCGCGCGACTCGTGCGATCCCATGCCGAGGATCTCGAGGGTGCCGTCGGGCGCGAGGTCCGCCACGAGGCACGCGACCTTGGAGGTGCCGATGTCGAGCGCGACGACCAGGTTTTTGTTTTCTTTTGGCATCAACCTCTCGCGCGCAAGGCAAAACCGTTGGGGTAGCGCAGGTCGACCGCTTCGGGTCCGGATCGCCCGGCGGGCAGCGTGCGCCCATAGGCATCGACGAAGCGCTGCAAGCGCTGCTCGGCGGCTTCGGCGTCGCGGCCCAGCGTGATCTGCAAACCATTCGCCAGTCGCAGCTGCCACGCGTGCCGCGGGCTCAGGACCACCCGCTCCAGGCGGCTCCCCAGCGGCTGAAGGAGCGCGGCGAAGCGCTCATAGCGCCGGGCGACCTCCGCCTCCGTGCCTGGAGGCCCGACGAAGAGCGGCAGCTCGGCATTGCTCGTTCCCGTGAAGCGCTCCCCATAGGGATTCACGAGCGCGTCGCTCCCCCAACGCGCGAACGCCACGTGCTCCTCGATGTCGACCTCGAGGCGATCGGGCCAGACCCGGCGCACGGAGGCGCGCCGCACCCAGGGAAGCTGCTCGAGCGCCAAGCGCAGCTCGCTCAAGCCTGCGGCGAAGAAATTGCTGCCGGCCGGACGCGCCAGCACGGCTTCGATGCTCGCCCGCGACGCGTGCTGTACCGGTGTGCGCAACTCGACGACGCGAAGCTGAAAGAGAGACGAGCGCAGCATCCAGTGCAGGGCGACGAGCACGCAGGCGAGCACGGTGATGCCCACCAGGAACCCGGCGGCGCCATTGAGCAGGCGCGGGTTATCCCACATGCGCGCCCTCCAGGATCTTCACGCACAAGTCCTCGTACGACAGGCCGATCGCCCGGGCCGCCATCGGTACGAGCGAATGGTCGGTCATGCCCGGCGATGTGTTGATCTCCAGCAGATGCGGGCGGCCCTGGCGGTTCAGCATGAGGTCGACCCGCCCCCATCCCTCGCAGCCGAGCGTGCGGAAAGCCTGCAGGCACAGCGCCTGTACCTCGGCTTCCTTCTTCGGCGAGAGGCCGCTCGGGATGATGTAGCGCGTGTCGTCGGAGACGTACTTCGCCTCGTAGTCGTAGAAGTCGCGCGGCGTCTCGAGCTTGATGATCGGCAAAACGCGCTCGCCGAGGATGCCGACGGTGAGCTCGGTGCCCTCGATGAACTTCTCGGCAATCACCACGCGATCGTAGTTCGCGGCGAGCGCGTAGGCCTCGTCGAGGTCGCCCGCCTTGCGCACCTTCGACATGCCGATCGACGAGCCTTCGCTCGCCGGCTTCACCATCAGCGGCACGCCGAGCTTCTTCGCCACCGCGCGCAGGTCGGTCGATCTTTCCAGCAGCGCGTAGGCCGGCGTCGGCAGGCCCTCGGCCTGCCAGATGCGCTTGGTGCGCAGCTTGTCCATGGCGAGCGCCGACGCGAGCACGCCGCTGCCGGTGTACGGGATGCCGAGCCATTCGAGGATGCCCTGCACCGTGCCGTCCTCGCCGAAGCGGCCGTGCAGGGCGATGAAGACGCGCTCGAAGCGCTCCTTGGCGAGAGCCTCGAAGTCGCGCTCCTTGGGATCGAACGGCTGAGCATCGACGCCGCGCGAGCGCAGGGCTTTCAACACCATGGAACCGCTCTTGAGCGACACCTCCCGCTCCGCCGATTTGCCGCCGAGCAGCACTGCAACCTTGCCGAAGTTCATTGCGCCTCTCCCACGATGCGCACCTCGGTCTGCAGAACGACGCCTTTCATCTGGTAGACCATGCGCTGGATGTGATGGATCAGCCACTCGATGTCGGAGGCGCGCGCCGCCCCGTGCGGATTGACGATGAAGTTGGCGTGCTTGTCCGACACCTGTGCGGCGCCGCGGGCAAAGCCCTTGAGGCCGCACGACTCGATCAGTCGCGCCGCGTGATCACGCGGCGGGTTGCGGAACACGCTGCCCGCGTTCGGCAGCGAAAGGGGCTGCGTGGCGATGCGCCGCGCGAGGAGCTCCTTCATGACGCCACGCGAGGTTTCGCCGTCGCCGGGCTCCAGGCGGAACCACGCCGCCGCGAACCATTCCTCGCGCGCGGGCTTCGGCACGCAGTGGCGATAGCCGATGTCGAACTCGTCCTTCGTTCGCAGCACCAGCTTCCCCGCGCGGTCGATCGTGACCACGCGCTCGACGATGTCCCACGTCTCTCCGCCGTAGCAGCCGGCATTCATCGCCAGGGCCCCGCCCACGCACCCGGGCACCCCGGCCAGGAACTCGGCGCCCTCGAGGTCGTGCATGGCGGCGAAGCGCGCGACCTTCGGGCTCGCCACGCCCGCCTCGGCATAGATGAGACCGCTCTCCATGCGCGGCCGATGCCCGGCGGCATGGGTCATCACCACGGTGCCGCGGTATCCGCCGTCGCGCACAAGGAGGTTCGAGCCCAGCCCGACGAACAACAACGGTTCAGCGGGCGGCAGCTGATGCAGGAACTCGCCAAGGTCGTTGAGGTCCGCGGGAACATAGAAGCGGTCGGCGACGCCGCCGGCGCGCCAGCTGACGTGGCGGCCCATCGGCTCGCCTTGTCTCAGTTGCCCGCGCAATCCCTGGAATTGAGCCGTCTCGGCCATGTTCATGTGAGCTGCGCTGGAACGTTGCCGATCGAGCCTGCGCCCATCGTCAGGACCACGTCGCGGTCGCGCGCGACACGCCGGATGGCGGCGGGCATGTCGGCGATCTCTTCGATGAACACCGGCTCCACCTTGCCGGCGACGCGCACGGCGCGCGCGAGCGAGCGCCCGTCCGCTGCGACGATCGGAGACTCGCCGGCCGCATACACCTCGGCGAGCAGGACGACGTCCGCGGTCGAGAGCACCTTCACGAAATCCTCGAAAAGATCGCGCGTCCGCGTGAATCGGTGTGGCTGGAACGCGAGCACCAGGCGCCGGCCGTTGAAGGCGCCGCGCGCCGCCTGCAGCGTGGCGGCCATCTCCGCCGGGTGGTGGCCATAATCGTCGACGAGCGTGAAGGTCCCGCCACCGTCGAGCGGCACCTCGCCGTAGGCCTGGAAGCGGCGGCCCACGCCGCGAAACTCCGCGAGCGCTTTCAGGAGCGCCTCGTCGCGCACGCCAAGCTCGTCCGCGACCGCTATCGCCGCAAGGGCATTCAGGACGTTGTGCTTGCCGGGCAGGTTGAGCAGCACGTCGAGCGCCCGGCCGCCGCGACGCTCCGCGCGAAAGCGCATGCGTCCGCCGTCGTGCACGATGTGCGCGGCGCGGATAGTGCAGTCGGGCTGCGTGCCGTAAGTGACGACGGGCTTGGAGACCATCGGCAGGATGTCGCGCACGTTTGCATCGTCGCCGCAAAGGATCGCCGCGCCGTAGAAGGGCAGGTTCTGCAGGAATTGCACGAACGCCTGCTTCAGGCGCGGGAATTCCTGTCCGTACGTATCCATGTGGTCGGCGTCGATGTTGGTCACGACGGCGATGACCGGTTGCAGGTGCAGGAAGGAAGCGTCGGATTCGTCGGCTTCCACCACGATGCAGTCGCCGCTGCCCAGGCGCGCATTGCTGCCGGCCGCATTCAGGCGGCCGCCGATCACGAAGGTCGGGTCGAGCCCGCCCTCGGCGAGCACGCTGGCGACGAGGCTGGTGGTCGTGGTCTTGCCGTGCGTCCCCGCTATGGCAATGCCCTGCTTGAGCCTCATCAGCTCCGCCAGCATCAAGGCGCGCGGCACGACCGGAATGCGTGCCTTGCGCGCCGCGACGACTTCCGGATTGTTGGGCTGCACGGCTGTCGATACGACGACCGCATCCGCGCCCTGGATCTGCTCGGCCTTGTGGTCGATCGAGATCTTTACGCCGAGTCCCGCCAGGCGCCGTGTCGCGGCATTCGCCGACACATCCGAACCGCTGACCTGGTAGCCGAGGTTGGCCAGCACCTCCGCAATGCCGGACATGCCGGCACCGCCGATGCCCACGAAGTGGATGCGCCGCACCTTGTGTTTCATCGCGCGAGCTCCATGCAGCGCTGCGCGACGACCCGCGCCGCATCCGGCTTGCCGAGCGAGCGCGCATTGCGCGCCATCTGCAGCAGCTTTGCGCGATCGAGCTGGCGAAGGAGGCCGGCAAGACCGTCGGGCTTCAAATCCGTCTGCGGCAGCAGCACGGCCGCATCGCGGTCAGCGAGGAATCGGGCGTTCGCGGTCTGGTGATCATCCACCGCGTGCGGAAACGGCACCAGGACGCTCGCCATGCCGCCGGCGGACAGCTCTGCAATAGTCACCGCGCCGGCACGGCAGATGACGAGGTCGGCTTCGGCATAGCGTCGCGCCATATCGTCGATGAAGGCCACGAGCTCGCCCTGCACGCCGGCAGCGGCGTAATGGGCGCGCAAGGCGTCGAGATGCTTTTCGCCGGCCTGATGGACCACCTGCGGTCGCGGGTCGAGGAGCGCCAGCGCGCGCGGCACATTTTCGTTCAGCGCCTGCGCGCCGAGGCTGCCGCCGACTACGAGGATGCGCAGCGGCCCCTGCCGGCCGCGAAAACGATCTTCCGGCACCGGCAATGCGGCGATATCACCACGCACCGGGTTGCCGGTCCATTCCGCACCGCGCAGCGCCTGCGGGAAAGCGACCATCACCTTGTCCGAGACGCTCGCCAGCACGCGATTGGTGAGCCCCGCAATGGCATTCTGCTCGTGAAGCGCGAGGGGGCGGCCGAGGAGCGACGCCATCATCCCGCCCGGAAAAGCGACATACCCGCCGAGCCCGAGCACGACGTCCGGCCGGATGCGCCGGATGTGGCGCGCGCTCTCCCAGAACGAATACAGGAGGTTGGCCGGAAGCAGCAGCTTCTGCATGAGGCCTTTGCCGCGCGCAGCGCGAGCCCGGATCCATGCCGCCGAATAGCCATGCCGCGGGACGAGCCGCTCCTCCATGCCGCCGCGTGCACCCATCCAGACGATCTGCCAGCCGGCGGCGCGCACCTGCTCCGCGACCGCGAGGCCGGGAAAGATATGCCCGCCGGTGCCGCCCGCCATGATGAGGAGGGTTCGGCTCATGCGTGAAGCCCTCGCGCGAGTTGCCGGTTCTCCCAGTCGATGCGAAGCAGGATCGCGAGCGCGACGAAATTCACCACCAGACCCGAGCCGCCATAGCTCATCAGCGGCAGCGTGAGGCCCTTGGTGGGCAGCAGGCCCATGTTGACGCCCATGTTGATGAACGCCTGGAAGCCGAGCCAGATGCCGATGCCCTGCGCCGCGAGCGCGGCGAAATGGCGCTCGCGTTGCGTCGCCTGGCGGGCGATCGCGAAGGCACGCGCCACGATCCAGCCGAAGAGCGCGATGATTGCGGCGATGCCGATGAAGCCGAGCTCTTCGCCCAGGACCGCGAGCAGGAAGTCGGTATGCGCCTCGGGCAGGTAGTGCAGCTTTTCCACGCTGCCGCCCAATCCGACGCCCAGCCACTCGCCCCTGCCGAAGGCGATCAGCGCGTGCGAGAGCTGGTAGCCGCGGCCGAACGGATCGGCCCACGGATCCATGTAGCCGAAGATGCGCTGCATGCGATAAGGCGAGGACAGCACGAGCAGCACGAAGCCGACCGCCAGCATGCCGACGAGCGCCCCGAAGTGCCGGATGTTCATGCCGCCGAGGAACAGCACGCCGAACGCGGTGACGGCAATCACCACCAGCGCACCGAAATCCGGCTCGCGCAGGAGCAGCCACGACACGAGGAGCATGACCGCCAGCATGGGCAGGAGTCCCCTCTTGAAGCTTTTCAGCACGCTGTGCTTGCGGGCGGTGTAATCGGCCGCATAAAGGACGGCGCCGAGCTTCATCAGCTCGGAGGGCTGCACGCTGAACATCGGCAGCGCGATCCAGCGCTTCGCGCCGTTGACCTCGCGGCCGATGCCGGGAATGAGTACCGCGATGAGGAGCGCGACGCCGGCAACAAAGAGCCACGGCGCCGCTTGCTGCCACAACCGTGCGGGGACCAGGAACACCGTGAGCGCCGCAACGAAGGCCATGCCCAGGTACAAGGCGTGCCGCGCGAGGAACCACGCCGCGTTGTTGCCCGTATAGCGGTTCGACTCGGCGGTGGCAATCGACGCGGAATACACCATCACGAGGCCTGCCGCGGCGAGCAGGAGCGCGGCCCATGCGAGCGAGCGGTCGTACTCGGCGTCGGGGGCGTTTCGCGCGAAGACGAAAGTCTGGCTCATGCCAGAGTCCGCACTGCGGCAGCGAACACTTCGCCCCGGTGCTTGTAGTCACGAAACATGTCGAAGCTCGCGCACGCCGGCGACAGCAATACCGCTTCGCCGGAACGCGCGATGCGCGCTGCCGCCTGGACCGCCTCCTCGAGGCTAGCGCAGCGCTCGATCGGCAGGCCGCGCAGCGCCGCTTCTATGCGCGCCGCATCGCGTCCGATGAGCAGCGTGCGCAGCGCAAATTGCGCCACCGGCTCGCGCAAAGGCGTGAAATCCTGGCCCTTGCCATCGCCGCCGAGGATGAGGAGCGTCTTTTTTCCGAGGCCGCGCAGCGCGGCAATGGTCGCGCCGACGTTGGTGCCCTTGGAATCGTCGTACCAATGCACGCCGTCGCGGACGGTGACGAGCTCGAGCCGGTGCGGCAACCCGCGGAAAGTCCTCAGCCCGGTGGCCAGCTTCTCGCGCGGCACGCCGAGCGCCCGTACGAGCGCGCAGGCGGCAAGCGCGTTCGCGACGTTATGCGCGCCATGGATCGGTAGCGCGTCGCTCGCGATGATCGGATGATCGCCCTCGACGAGCGAACCTTGCCTGACGCCGAAGTCGCGCCCCGAGGACGGCTCATCCGTGCCGAACGTGACGACGACACGCCCGGGCATTGCCATGGCGACGGACGACGGATCGTCGCGGTTGAGAACCTGGACGCCATCGCCCTGGAAGACGCGCGCCTTTGCGGCGCCGTATTCGCGCACGCTCGCGTACCGGTCGAGATGATCTTCGCTCAGGTTCAGCATCGCCCCCGCACGCGGATTCAGCGACCACGTCGTCTCGAGCTGGTAGCTCGATAACTCGAGCACCCACGCAGCGGGGGGCGTGGAGCGGCGCACGGCCGCCTCGAGCACCGGTGGTGAAATATTGCCCGCCGCTTCGGCGTCGACACCCGCGCTTCGCAAAAGATGCGCCGCCAGCGCCGTCACGGTGCTTTTGCCGTTGGTGCCGGTGATGGCGATGACGGGCACGGTGTTGTGCCACGCGAAGAGCTCGACATCGCCGACGACGGGGATCGAACGCGAAAGCGCGGCGTCGATGACCGGCTGGGCGAGCGGCAAGCCGGGGCTGATGCACACGATATCGACGCCTTCGAGCAGTGCCACGTCAAAGGCGCCCAGCCTCACATGGCCGGCGAAATCGCGCGCCCGCGGCGGGGCCGGGCGTGTGTCGGCCACCTGAACTCGCGCGCCGCGCTGCTCCGCCCAGCGTGCAACCGACAGCCCCGTATCGCCAAGGCCGAGCACCAGCAAACGCTTGCCGGCGAGCTCGACGCGCGCCGGCCGCGGCAGGAGCTGGAATGCGGGCTCGCGCATCATCTCAGCTTCAGCGTCGAGAGGCCGAAGAGTACGAGCATCATGGTGATGATCCAGAAGCGCACCACGACCTGGCTCTCCTTCCAGCCCTCGAGCTCGTAATGGTGATGCAGCGGCGCCATGCGAAAGATGCGCTTGCCGCCGCTCCACTTGAAGTACAGCACCTGGATCATCACCGAGAGCGTCTCGGCGACGAACACGCCGCCCATGATGAACAGCACGATCTCCTGGCGCACGATCACGGCGATGGTGCCGAGCGCCGCGCCGAGCGCGAGGGCGCCGACGTCGCCCATGAAGACTTCGGCCGGATAGGCGTTGAACCAGAGGAAGCCCAGGCCCGCGCCTGCCATCGCGCCGCAGATGACCGCGAGCTCGCCAGCGCCGGGCACGAAGGGCAAGGCGAGGTACTTGGAGAATAGCGCGTGGCCGGCGACGTAGGCGAAGATGCCAAGCGCGCTGCCCACCATCACGGTGGGCATGATGGCAAGGCCGTCCAGGCCGTCGGTGAGATTGACTGCGTTGGACGTGCCGACGATGACGAAGAATGTGAGGACGATGAAGCCGAAGGTGCCCAGCGGATACGCCACGAACTTGAAGAACGGCACGATCAGCTGGTTGAGCGCGGACATCTGCGCGTCCTTCGCCAGGTACGCGAGATAGCAGGCCGCAGCGAGGCCGATGACCGCCTGCCAGAAGAATTTCGCCCTCGCAGAGAGGCCTTTGGGGTTGCGGTGCACCACCTTGCGGTAGTCGTCGATCCAGCCGACGGTGCCGAAGGCAAGCGTCACGAGCAGCACGACCCAGACGAGGCGGTTGGTGAGATCGCCCCACAGCAGCGTGGTGACCACGATCGACACCAGGATCAGCGCGCCGCCCATGGTCGGCGTACCCGCCTTGGTGAGATGGGAGCGCGGGCCATCGTCCCGTACCGCCTGGCCGATCTTGTACGCGGTGAGCTTGCGGATCACATAGGGGCCGAGGATCAGCGACACCGCGAGCGCCGTCAGGCAGGCGAGCACCGCGCGCAGCGTGATGTAGTTGAAGACGT